>JBMTXX010000347.1:0-3501 GCA_049453935.1 Rubrivivax sp. | reverse complement strand
TTCCTGCGCGAGCAGCCGGAGGTGATGGAGCACATGATGGACTTCAACCACTGGTACAACCCGCGCCACCCGAGGGCGCAGGCCATGCGCAAGATGCTGGCCGACCAGAAGAAGGACTTCACCTTCGAGGTCTACTGCGGCTACAACTCGGTCAAGTGCTATGTCGAGGCGGTCGAGCGTGCCGGCACGGCCGACCGCGCCAAGGTCATCGCCGCACTCGAAAGCAGCACCTGGTCTGATCACTTCATGCCCTACGGCGCCACGAAGTTCGTCAACGGCCAGAACGTCGGTGGGCGCGCGGCGCTGCTGCAAGCCACGAAGGACGACATCTCGGTCGTCTGGCCGAACGAGTTCTCCGACGCCAAGCCGGTGTTCCCGCGTCCCAAGCGTGGCTGAACGTCGCCCTGCCCGCGCATGACCACGGGCCCCTGACGCAGGGGCCCGGTCTGCGCGCGGGGTAGCGCACACGCATCGCCGGTCACAGCTGTCCCCTCGCCTTCCGGTGCGCCGAGCGCTGGACGGCGGAGGGAGCCGGTTGCCCATGACGCCCGCGGGTCGGGCGCACCACCCCTCAGCGAGGAGTTCCCCGCTTGGACTCGACGATCCTGCTGGCCGCTGCGATCAACGGCCTGTTGATCGGCGGCATCTACACCCTGGTCGCTTCCGGGCTGACCCTGATCTACGGGGTGCTGCACATCATCAACTTTGCCCACGGCAGCATGCTGATGCTGGGCATGTTCGGGGTGTACTTCCTGCTGATGCAGTGGGGTGTGGACCCCTATCTGTCTCTGCTGGTGATGGTGCCGGCCATGTTCGCGCTGGGCTACGTGCTGTACCGCGGCCTGATCGGGCGGTTTTCCAGCGGCAAGGACGAGAACATCCTGCTGATCACGCTGGGTCTGTCGATCATCGTCGAGAACATCGCGCTGATGATCTTCAAGGGCGACACGCGCACGATCACCGTGGCCTATTCCGATCACATGATCGAGGCCGGGCCGCTGCTGCTGTCCACCCCGAAGATCATCTCCTTCGTCGCGGCCATGGTGCTGTGCGGCCTGCTGGGGCTGTTCATCCAGCGCAGCGACACCGGCCGCGCCATCCGCGCGGTGGCCAAGGAGCGCCTGGGCGCGCGCCTGGTGGGCATCGACGTCGACCGTGTGTTCGCGATCTCCTATGGCATCGGCCTGGCCACGCTCGGGGCGGCGGCCTGCCTGTTGATGCCGATCTTCTACGTCTCGCCGACGACCGGCCACGTTTTCGTCATCGTCGCCTTCACGGTCGTGGTGCTCGGTGGCATGGGCAGCTTTCTGGGTGCGGTGGTCGGCGGGCTGATCGTCGGGCTGACGGAGTCTTTCGGAGGACTGTTCCTCGGTGAGAGCCTCGGTCAGATCGGCATCTCGCTGATCTTCATCCTGATCCTGCTGTTCCGCCCGCAAGGGCTGTTCGGGGGCGGACGATGAGCCGCGCGACGTCATCGCCGCCGACCGCCGGCGGGCACTGGGCCTTGCACCTGGGGTTGCTGGCCATCGCCGTGGCCTTCCCGCTGGTGTTCCCGTCGCCTTTCATGGTGAATTTCGGGGTGCTGGCGCTGTTCTACGCCTTCATCGGGCAGTCGTGGAACATCGCCGGGGGCTTCGCCGGGCAGTTGTCCTTCGGGCACGTGGTTTTCTTCGGCGCCGGTGCCTACGCGTCGACGATCTTTCAGCTGCGCTTCGGCTTTTCGCCCTGGGTGGGCCTGCCGGCCAGTGCGGTGGCCGGGGCCGTTGTTGGGCTGGTGATCGGCTTCCTGTCGTTCCGCGCCGGGCTCAAGGGTTCGTACTTCGCGCTGATCACGCTGGCCTTCGCCGAGGTGCTGCGCATCGTCGCCAACTCGGTGGAGATCACCGGCGGCGGCCTGGGCATGCTGATCCCGGCCAAGGCCGGCGCGGCCAATTTCCAGTTCACCGAACGCATCGGCTTCTACTACCTGATCCTGGCGCTGACTGCAGGGTCGGTGGCGATCGCGGTGTGGCTCAAGCGCTCACGCTTCGGCGCGCAGCTGGCGGCCATCCGCGAGAACGAAGACGCCGCGCGCGCACTCGGCATCGACGTCTTCACCGAGAAGCTGAAGGTGATGATGCTGTCCGGGGCGATCTGCGGCATCGGGGGCTGCTTCTTCGCGCAGTACTTCCTCTACATCGATCCGATCATCGCCTTCGGCGTGGACAAGTCGGTGGAGATGCTGCTGGTCAGCATGATCGGCGGCGCCGGCACCGTCTACGGGCCGCTGATCGGCGCGGTGCTGCTGGCGGCCATCAGCGACACGGCTCGCGTGCTGACCAATGTCCAGGGCTTGTCGCTGGTGATCTACGGCGGGCTGCTGGTCGTCATCATCGCCTTCCTGCCCAACGGCCTGATCGACCTGTTCTCGCGCCTGGGCAAGCGCAAGCGCTCCAGGGCCGGCAAGGAGGGCGCGTGATGCTCAAGGTCCAGGGACTGACCAAGGTCTTCGGCGGCCTGAAAGCTGTCGACAACGCCTCGCTGGAGGTCGGCGAGGGCCGCATCGTCGCGCTGATCGGCCCCAACGGGGCGGGCAAGACGACGCTGTTCGCCTGCATCGCCGGCTTCCTGCCCATCAACGCCGGGCAGGTGCACCTGCTCGGCCAGGACATCACCGGCCTGCCGGTGCACCAGATCGCGCGCCGCGGCATGGTGCGCACCTTCCAGATCACCCAGCCGTTTGCCAAGCTGTCGGTGCACGAGAACATCGCGGTGGGTGCCTACCAGCGCTACCCGGACCGGCGCGAAGCCTGGGCCCACGCCGAGCGCGTGGCGCAGCAGGTGGGCATGGGCGGCATGCTCGACCAGCCGGCGGCCGATCTGACGGTGGCCGGGCGCAAGCGGCTGGAGCTCGCGCGCACGCTGGCCACGCAGCCGCGGCTGCTGCTGCTGGACGAGGTGATGGCCGGGCTGAACCCGTCCGAGATCGTCGAGATCGTCGAGATCATCCAGCGCATCCGTGCCAGCGGCGTGACCGTGCTGCTGATCGAGCACGTGATGCAGGCGGTGATGAGCCTTTCGGAACACATCTACGTGCTGTCCTACGGCAAGATCATCGCCAGTGGCGCGCCGCGAGAGGTCGTGAACGACCCCGCGGTGATCGAAGCCTACCTCGGCCGCGGCGCGGCCGCGCAGATGGCATCGCCCGCGCCGGCGCAGGGTCAGGAGGCTGCCCATGCTTGAGATCCGCAGCCTGCGCGCCGGCTACGGCTCGGTGGAGATCCTGCGCGGCATCGACCTGGACGTCGGCGCCGGCGAGATCGTCGCCGTGCTCGGCAGCAACGGCGTTGGCAAGTCCACGCTCAACAACAACATCTCCGGGTTGTACAAGCCCTTCGCCGGGTCGATTCGCTTCAAGGGCGAGGAACTCGTCGGCTTGAGCTCGACCGAGATCGTCAAGCGGGGCCTGATCCACGTGCCTGAGGGCCGGCGCATCTTCCCGAACATGAACGTGCGCGAGAA
>JBMTXX010000346.1:0-3506 GCA_049453935.1 Rubrivivax sp. | reverse complement strand
CACGTCAGCACGAGCTGCAACGCCTGCTTCCACACCACCGGGGCGCACTACATCAACGCCGACACCACGGCCTTCATGCAGCTGATCCAAGGTGACCTGTTCAAGGACTTCCCGACGTTGAAGTTCATCGTGCCGCACGGCGGCGGCGCGGCGCCCTACCACTGGGGCCGCTACCGCGGCCTGGCGCAGGAGCTGAAGAAGCCACTGCTGAAGGACCACCTGCTGCACAACGTGTTCTTCGACACCTGCGTCTACCACCAGCCCGGCATCGACCTGCTCACCCAGGTGATCCCGGTGGACAACATCCTGTTCGCCAGCGAGATGATCGGTGCGGTGCGCGGCATCGACCCGGAAACCGGCTTTCACTACGACGACACCAAGCGCTACATCGAGGCCAGCACCCAGCTGACGCCCGTGCAGAAGCACCAGATCTACGAGGGCAACGCCCGGCGCGTCTACCCCCGGCTGGACGCGGCGCTGAAGGCGCAGGGACGCTGAAGCCCGCCGCACACAGGAACCCAGGAGAAACCCGATGCAAGGACATCCCCAGGAACTCGGCATCGTGCGCCGGCGCATCGAGCGTGCCGACCGTCAGGCCACCGACCGGCTCGCCGCCTTCGGCGCCGCGACCGTCCACGAGGCCATGGGCCGGCTCGGCCTGATGCAACCCTACATGCGGCCCATCTACGCGGGCGCCCAGGTGTCCGGCACGGCGGTCACCGTGCTGCTGCACCCGGGCGACAACTGGATGATGCATGTCGTGGCCGAGCAGATCCAGCCCGGCGACATCGTCGTGGCGGCCATCACCGCCGAGTGCACCGACGGCTACTTCGGTGATCTGCTCGCCACCTCGTTCAAGGCGCGTGGTGCGCGTGCGCTCGTCATCGATGCCGGTGTGCGGGACGTGAAGACGCTCACCGAGATGGGTTTCCCGGTCTGGAGCAAAGCTGTCAGCGCCAAGGGCACGGTCAAGGCGACGCTGGGCTCGGTCAACGTGCCCGTGGTCTGCGCCGGGGCGCTGGTGCAGCCGGGCGATGCCATCGTCGCCGACGATGACGGGGTGGTCGTCGTCCCGGCGGCCATCGTGTCCGCCGTGGCCGAGGCCGCCGCCGCGCGCGAGGCCAACGAGAGCGACAAGCGCACCCGGCTCGCCGCCGGGACGCTGGGCCTGGACATGTACAAGATGCGCGAGCCGCTGCAGAAGGCGGGCTTGCGCTACGTGGACTGATCACGCGCTGCATGGTGCGATGAATCGTCGGAAAAGAACCGAAGGGCAGGGCGCTTGCCCCGCATGAGCGGCCCGTCCGAGCCCGGCACTGGAGCAGGCATGCAGATTTCGATCATCGGCTTTGGCGAGGTGGGCCGCATCCTGGCAGAGGACTTGCGCGCGCAGGGCCTGGAGGTGTGCGTCTTCGACCGGAAGCTGCGGGGTGAGACCGGCGAGCCGATGCGCGAGCATGCGCTGCGGCTGGGTGTGCGGCTCGAGGGCGATCACGCTCGGGCCGTGGCCGGCGCCGACCTCGTCATCAGTGCGGTCACGGCCAGCCAGGCGGTGCCTGTGGCGCAGGATTGCGCGCCCGGTTTGAAACCGGGCGCCTTCTTTCTCGACTTCAACTCGGCGTCGCCGGGCGCCAAGATCCGTGCCGCCGGCGTGGTGGACGGCGCCAGCGGGCGCTATGTCGAAGGCGCGGTGATGACGTCCGTGCCGCCCTACCGGATCAAGGTGCCTTTGCTGCTGGGCGGCCCGCATGCACCGGCGTTGCAGCCGCGACTGAACGCCTTGGGCTTCGACGCCAGGGTGGCGAGCGAGAAGCTCGGCGTCGCCTCGGCGACCAAGATGTGTCGCAGCGTCATGGTCAAGGGCCTGGAGGCGATGCTGATCGAGAGCTTCACCACGGCACGTCACTATGGTGTCGAGGACGCCGTCATCGCGTCCTTGCGCGAGACCTTCCCCGGCATCGACTGGGAGCAGCAGGGCGCCTACTTCTTCCAGCGCGTCATCGAGCACGGCCGCCGCCGCAGCGAGGAAGTGCGTGAAGTCGCCGAGACCGTCCGGGAGGCCGGCCTCGAACCCTGGTCGGCCAGTGGCACGGCCGAACGCCAGGCCTGGGTGGCGGATCTGGCCGACGGCGGCATCTTCGGCACGCGGGGTGAGCCCGGTCACGCGCGCAGCCAAGACTGGCGCATCGAGGCCGATCGCCTGCTGGCGCACCTGCATCTGTACAAGGATGGCTGACATGAAGATGACTGCATCGATCAGGGGCCACGGGCCGATGGTGGCCCTGTCCCGCGGACTTGACGCGGCGCGGGGAGGGCACCATGGCTGACACCCGCTTCGAGAAGACCCCCGGCTGGCTGGACTGGTACGCCGGCCCCAGCAAGCCCCGGTTCGTGCTGCCGCCGGGCAGCGTGGACGCGCACTGCCACGTCTTCGGCCCGGGCGCTGAATTCCCCTACGCGCCCGAGCGCAAGTACACGCCTTGCGACGCGAGCAAGCAGCAGTTGTTCGCGCTGCGAGACCACCTGGGCTTTGCCCGCAACGTGGTCGTGCAGGCCACCTGCCACGGCGCAGACAACCGCGCGATGGTCGATGCCTGCCTGGCCTCGGGTGGCCGCGCGCGCGGCGTGGCCACGGTGCGGCGCAGCATCACCGATACCGAACTGCAGGATCTGCACGCCGCCGGCGTGCGCGGCGTGCGCTTCAACTTCGTCAAGCGTCTGGTGGACTTCACGCCCAAGGACGAGCTGATGGAGATCGCCGGGCGCATCGCGCAGCTGGGCTGGCACGTGGTGATCTACTTCGAGGCGGTGGACCTGCCCGAGCTCTGGGATTTCTTCACCGCGCTGCCGACGACGGTGGTGGTCGACCACATGGGCCGTCCCGATGTGCGCAAGCCGCTGGACGGCCCCGAGTTCAGCCTGTTCCTGCGTTTCATGCGCGAGCATGCCAACGTGTGGAGCAAGGTCAGCTGCCCGGAGCGCCTGAGCGTGGCCGGCCCACCGGCGCTTCAGGGCGAGCAGGCCGCCTACCGCGACGTCGTCCCCTTCGCCCGCCGCGTGGTCGAGGAGTTCCCCGACCGCGTGCTATGGGGCACCGACTGGCCGCACCCGAACCTGAAGGGCCACATGCCCGACGACGGCCTGCTGGTCGACTTCATCCCCCACATCGCCCCCACCCCCGAACTCCAGCGCAGGCTGCTCGTGGATAACCCGATGCGCTTGTATTGGCCGGAGGAGGCGTCTCCCGCCTGACCTGGAAATGCCTGCATCTCGCGATGCCCGGGACGGCGTGGTGCCCTGCTCCGCTCATGTCCCCCGCCGCAGGCCTTCGGCCTACGGCTCCTCCTTTACTTCGCTGCGCAGGGCACCACACCGTCCCGGGCGGCCAACGGACGGGTTCGCCACCCATGCAAGCCCGCCATCGAAACGCGGCGCCCCCACCCACGCCAGCCAGCCATCGGGGTGGGGTGACCCCCGCAGCGAAGTAAAGGGGGAGCCGTCGGCCG
>JBMTXX010000345.1:0-3508 GCA_049453935.1 Rubrivivax sp. | reverse complement strand
CGCAGCATCGCGTCCAGTTCATAGACCAGCGGCACACCGTTGGGGATGTTCAGACCGACGATGTCGTGGTCCGAGATGCCGTCCAGGTACTTGACGAGCGCGCGGATGCTGTTGCCGTGCGCCGCCACCAGCACCCGCTGTCCGCTGCGGATGGCGGGCGCGAGGCTCTCGTTCCAGCAGGGCAGCACACGAGCCACCGTGTCCTTCAGACACTCCGTCAGCGGCACCTGCGCCGGGTCCAGGCGCGCATACCGCGGGTCGCCGCGCTCGACGCGGGGATCGGAAGGTTCCAGGGCCGGCGGCGGGGTGTCGTAGCTGCGGCGCCACGCGAGCACCTGCGCATCGCCGTACTGGCGCGCCATGTCGGCCTTGTTCAGCCCCTGCAAGGCGCCGTAGTGGCGCTCGTTCAGACGCCAGTCATGACGCACCGGCAACCAGGTGCGCTCGAGTGTGTCGAGGCAGTGCCACAGGGTCCAGATCGCGCGCCGGAGCACCGAGGTGTAGGCCACGTCGAAGTCGAAACCTGCCTCTCGAAGCAGGCGCCCCGCTTCACGCGCCTGTTGGACCCCGGTAGGCGTCAACGGTACATCGGTCCAACCCGTGAACCGGTTCTCCAGGTTCCAGGTCGATTCACCGTGACGGACGAGGACAAGCTTGTACATGGGCGCAGATGAAGGACGGTCGATCGACGGATCTTACAATCCGCGCCGACCGCCACAGCGGCTGCGCAAGGCCCGATACGCCCGTCGAATCGGTCTCGGGCCGCGGCTCCGGCGGCTTCCGCCGCGTCGAGATCGACCAGCGCGGGCCCGACGCGGTCCGCAGGAGCGACGTCGGCTTCTAAACCCTCACCTCAGGCCACCGTGGACTTCATCCTCGACAACGTCCTCTTGATCGCCTTGGCTGTCGTCTCCGGCAGCATGCTGTTCTGGCCGATGATCCGCGGGGGCGCGGCGGGCGGTGCGGTCGGCACATCGGAAGCGGTGCGTTTGATCAACCGTGAGAAGGCCGTGCTGATCGACGTCGGCGAGCCCGCCGAATACGCCGGCGGGCACGCAGCGAATGCGCGCAACATCCCGTTCGGGCAGGTCGAGACGTCGAAGGACCTGCCATCCAACAAGGCCCTGCCCTTGCTGGTGATGTGTCCGACGGGTGCACGCGCCAACCGTGCGGCAGGACTGCTCAGGCGACAGGGATACGCGCAGGCCCGGGCGGTCTCAGGGGGCAACCGCGCGTGGCGCGAGGCCGGCCTGCCGATGGAAAAGTCATCGGAGACCTCCCCGTCGGAATCCAAGGCCCCCAAGGGCGGCAAGGCGTCCAAGACCGCCTGAGTTCGCCGGAGCCCGCGGGCCTTCCATGCGCCGTCGGGGCGGTCGAGCACATATCGATCCAGCCCGCACGGGCATGCCGCGCATGACCCGTTGCGGCACCCGAGCATTCTCCAGCAGGCCGTTCAAGACGAACGGCCCCGTCACAATTTCGTGACTTTGGAGAGATCGACATGACGATGACGCCCGTGCGGATGTACACGACGCAGGTCTGCCCGTATTGCGTGCGCGCCAAGGCCTTGCTGAAACAGCGGGGCGTGACCGAGATCGAAGAGATCCGCATCGATCTGGACCCCGCGCAGCGGGACCACATGATGCAGATCACCGGCAGGCGTACTGTGCCGCAGATCTTCATCGGCGCCACCCATGTCGGCGGTTGTGACGACTTGATCGCCCTGGATCAGCGCGGCGGCCTGCTGCCCTTGTTGGGCGCAGGCTGAGCCCTCCCAATCCGCGGGTTGACACGGGTCGCGTCGGTCCGCCGGCGATGGGGCGCGCGGCCTCTGAGATGTGCCAAGCGCATGGAAGGCACAGGTTTCCGGCCCGATAATCCGCCCGTTTTCCGTGGCTCCGACGGCGCCGCGGCCCCACCCCCCCAATTGGATATCCCATGGCCGACGAAGACCAGAGCCCCGTGTTCCAGATCCAGCGCATGTACCTGAAGGACCTGTCGCTGGAGCAGCCGAACTCGCCCCAGATCCTGCTCGAGCAGACCCAGCCCCAGGTCGACATCAATCTGGGCGTCGGCGCGGAAGTCGTCGCCGAGGGCGTCTTCGAGGTCACGGTCACGGCCACCGTGACCACCAAGATCGGCGAGCGCACGCTCTTCCTCGTCGAAGCCAAGCAGGCCGGCATCTTCGAGATCCGCAACATCCCGGACGACCAGATGCAGGGCATCGTCGGCATCGTGTGCCCGCAGATGATCTACCCCTACCTGCGGGCGATCGTCTCCGACATCTGCACTCGCGCAGGCTTCCCGCCCATCCTGCTGACGGAAGTCAACTTCCAGGCCATGTACGAGGCCCAGCAACAGCAGCAGGCTGCGGAAGCGGGCTCCAGGATCGTCACCAGTCTGAACTGACCCGTCTGCACGGGCGGTTCTTCCGGCTGGGGCACGGGCTGCGCGCACGATGAAGATCGCCGTGCTGGGCGCGGGCGCCTGGGGCACCGCGATGGCCGTGCAGGCCGCGCAGCAGCACCAGGTGGTGCTGTGGGCGCGCGACCCGCGGCAGGCGCAGACGATGGCGTCGGCGCGCCACAACCGGCGTTACCTGCCTGAGGTACCGCTGCCCCCCGCCCTGCGCGTCACGGGTGATCTCGCAGCGGCCTGTGCCCACGGCGCAGGCGGGTTGACGCTGGTGGCCACGCCGATGAGCGGCCTGCGCGAGATGCTGCGGGCGCTGGACGGACGCGCGGCAGTGCTGTGGCTGTGCAAGGGATTCGAGGACGGGACCGCCCTGCTCGGCCACGAGGTGGCGCAGCAAGTGCGACCGGCAGCCCCGGGCGGCGTGCTGTCCGGGCCGAGCTTTGCCATCGAGGTCGCCCAAGGCCGACCCACCGCGCTGGTGGTGGCGAGCACCGAAGGGAAGGTGCGCAAGCTGGCCGTGCAGGCCTTCCACGGAGAACACTTGCGGATCTACACCTCGGACGACCCGACCGGCGTCGAAGTCGGGGGTGCCGTGAAGAACGTCATGGCCATCGCGGCAGGCATGCTGGACGGTCTGGCGGCCATCGAAGGGCTGGCCCATGCGCCCGGGCTGAACGCACGCGCTGCGCTGATCACGCGCGGCCTGGCCGAGATCACGCGCCTCGGGGTGGCGCTGGGCGCCCGTGCCGACACCTTCATGGGCCTGTCGGGGCTCGGCGATCTGGTGCTCACCGCCACCGGGAGCCTGTCACGCAACCGCAGCGTCGGGCTCATGCTGGCGCAAGGGCGCACGCTGCCGCAGGCGGTGGATGCCCTCGGTCACGTCGCCGAAGGTGTGCACACCGCCGCCACCGTGCTGGCCCGGGCGCACACGCTCGGGGTGGAGATGCCGATCACCGCGGCGGTGGTCGACGTCCTCGAGGGCCGGCTGACGCCGCTGCAGGCCATGCACCGGCTGATGTCGCGCGACGCCCGGGCGGAGACCATCTAGCGCACGACATGGCGCCCGGGTGCGCAGGTTCCGACTGCACGC
>JBMTXX010000344.1:0-3513 GCA_049453935.1 Rubrivivax sp. | reverse complement strand
CGCGGCGCGATCGTCAAGGCCTTCAGCGCGAAGGACGCGCAGGACATGCTGCGCGTGATCGCGCTACTCGAGGACTTTGCGGCACTCGAGGCCTGCAAGGCGCCGGCGGCCAGGCTCGAGGCGGTGCTGTCGCTGCACGAGCGCATGCGGGCGCACCACCTGCGGCGCGAGCGTCAGCCCTACTTCGTGCTCAACCAGCAGATCCATGCCGCCATCGTCGCGCTGGCCGACAACGCGACGCTGTCGGCGATGCACGCCTCGCTGAGCCAGCGCATGCGGCGGATCCGCTACGTCGGCAATGCGGTGCCGGACAACTGGGACGCCGCGATGGCCGAGCACGAGGCGATGGCGCGCGCGCTGGCCGCGCGCGACGGCCCCGCGCTGGCCTCGGCCATGCGCGAACACCTGCAAAACACCTGGCCCCGTATCGAGCAGGCGCAGGCGTCGGCGCAGGCGGATGTGTATTGAGGGTCGGGCGGCAGCCCAGTGCCCGGCCGGATCGGGCGGGCCTGGCGGTCAGTCGTCGGCAGGATCAGCCGACGGCAACCCGTCCGGCCGGCTGGCGCGCAGCTTCCAAGGCCTTCAGCGCTGCTTCGAGCGGCTTGACCGTCTCGTCGATGCGGCCGAGCTTTTCCAGACCGAACAGTCCGATGCGGAAGGTGCGGAAGTCGGGCCCTTCGTCGCATTGCAGCGGCACGCCCGAGGCCGTCTGCAGGCCCAGTGCCAGGAAGGCCTTGCTGCTCTGCATCTCCGGGTCGTCGGTGTAGCTGACCACCACGCCGGCGGCCTGGTAGCCCGAGGCCGCCACGCTCGGGTAGCCGTGGGACTCCATCAGGTCGCGCACGCGGCGTCCGAGCGTCACCTGCTGCTGGCGCAGCACCTCGAAACCGCGGTCCCGCGTCTCGATCATGGCATCGCGCGTGATCGTCAGCGCATCGGTGGGCATGGTCGTGTGATAGACGTGGGAGCCGGCCTCGTAGGTCTCCATCACCTGCAGCCACTTCTTCAAGTCGATCGCGAAGCTCGCGCTGGTGGTGGCGTCGATGCGCGTGCGCGCCAGATCAGAGAGCATGACGAAGGCGCAGCACGGTGAACCGGTCCAGCCTTTTTGCGGCGCGCTGATCAGCAGGTCCACACCCGTGGCCTTCATGTCGACCCACAGCGCGCCCGAGGCGATGCAGTCCAGCACCAGCATGCCGCCCACCGCGTGGACCGCGTCGGCCACCGTGCGCAGGTAGTCGTCAGGCAGCACCATGCCGGCTGAGGTCTCCACGTGCGGCGCGAAGACCAGCGCCGGACGCTCGGCCTGGATGGTGCGCACCACTTCCTCCCGCGGCGCGGGCACGAAAGGCTCGCGCGGGCCGGGCTGCAGGCGCCGGGCCTTGAGCACCGAGCACGAGCGTGCGAAGCCGCCGGCGTCGAGGATCTGCGACCAGCGGTAGCTGAACCAGCCGTTGCGCAGCACCAGCACATGCTGCCCGGTGGCGAACTGGCGCGCCACGGCTTCCATGCCGTAGCTGCCACTGCCGGGCACGACCACCGCCGAGCGCGCACCGTAGGCTTGCTTGAGGACGCCGGAGATGTCCCGCATGACGCCCTGGAAGCGGCGCGACATGTGGTTCAGCGCACGGTCGGTGTAGACGACCGAGTACTCGAGCAGGCCGTCGGGATCGACGTGGGGCAGCAGTCCGGGCATGGGGTTCTCCTTGGGGATTCGAAGATGGAAGGGTGCGCGACAGCGTCAGCGCTTGCGCGCGACCATCCCGATCAGGGCGGAGCGGCCGTGGTGACCGCTGCCTTCGGCGACATCGGCCTCGTAGGCTTCGAGCACCTCGATGTCCATCGCACCGAAGGCCTCGCGCAGCAGGGCCTCGGTGTAGAGGTTCTCCACCTGTGGCGGGCCCCCAGTGCGGTATTCCAGCTGCTTGGGCGTGTAGCCCTGCAGCACGAGGCGTCCGCCTGGCCGCAGCGCGCGCACCATGCGGTCGAACATCCGCGCCCGCAGGTCAGGATGCGCGAACTGCACGAAGATTGCCGCCACACCGTCGAAGCGCAGGTCGTCTTCACCGGCGCCGGGCGTTTCGGGCCAGGCATAGCCGTCGACATCGGCATGAACGAAATCGACCTCGACGCCGCGCGACTGCGCCAGCCGCCGCGCCTTGGCCAGGCCGGCTTCGGCGATGTCGAAGGCCTGCACGCGCAAGCCTTGCTGCGCCAGCCAGACACTGTTGCGGCCTTCGCCGTCGGCCACGCACAACACACGCTCCCCTCGCGACCAAACACCCCCGTGGCGCGCGAGCCAGCCGTTGGGCTCGGTGCCGAAGAGGTAGCCGTCGATGCCGTACCGCTGGTTCCAGGTGGCGGCAGGGTTGGTGAAGGCGCCGGGAGACGGTGAACTCATGGGGCAGAGGGGTGCAACAGGGCCAAGGAGCGGTGCAAGCCCAGTATTGTCTCAGGTGAGACGATTTCTGTTCTGTGACGCCGCAAGGTGGGTCGCGACCCGCTGTGTTTCGTCGGAATCGAGGGATTGTCTGCGGGCGAGGCCCGCGGCCTGGGCGGGCCGGTGAAGCTTGTGAGACCTTGCGAGAATCCGCGTGTCGCGCCCAGCGCCCAACGACATCCCGTTCCCATGAGCCAGAACATCCTCCAGTCCCTGCCCGTCGGCCAGCGTGTCGGCATCGCGTTCTCCGGTGGCCTCGACACCTCGGCCGCGGTGCACTGGATGCGCGCCAAGGGGGCCATCCCCTGCGCCTACACCGCCAACCTCGGCCAGCCCGACGAAAGCGATTACGAGGAGATCCCGCGCAAGGCCCGTGCTTACGGCGCCGAGATCGCGCGCCTGGTCGACTGCCGTGCGCAGCTGGTGGCCGAGGGCATCGCCGCGATCCAGTGCGGCGCCTTCCACATCACCACCGCCGGCGCCACCTACTTCAACACCACGCCGCTGGGGCGTGCCGTCACCGGCACGTCGCTGGTGGTAGCGATGCGCGAGGACGGCGTCGACATCTGGGGCGACGGCTCCACCTACAAGGGCAACGACATCGAGCGCTTCTACCGCTACGGCTTGCTGGCCAACCCGAAGCTGCGCATCTACAAGCCCTGGCTGGACCAGCGTTTCATCGACGAGCTCGGCGGCCGCAAGGAGATGAGCGAGTACCTGGTGGCCAACGGCTTCGACTACAAGATGAGCGTCGAGAAGGCCTACAGCACCGACAGCAACATGCTCGGCGCCACCCACGAGGCCAAGGACCTGGAGTTCCTGAACTCGGGCATCCGCATCGTCAACCCGATCATGGGCGTGGCCTTCTGGCGCGACGACGTCGCCGTGCCGGCCGAGGAGGTGAGCGTGCGCTTCGAGGAGGGCCGCCCCGTGGCCCTGAACGGCCGCAGCTTCGCCGACGACGTGGCGCTGTTCGCCGAAGCCAACGCCATCGGCGGGCGTCACGGCCTGGGCATGTGCGACCAGATCGAGAACCGCATCATCGAAGCCAAGAGCCGCGGCATCTACGAGGC
>JBMTXX010000343.1:0-3513 GCA_049453935.1 Rubrivivax sp. | reverse complement strand
GCCGGCCTTGGCCAGCAGCGGGAACAGGCCCAGCAGCACGAAGCTGCCCAGCAGCGCAGGAGAGACGATGTCCCCCGGCGAGCGGATCGCGGCCAACTGCGTGCCGGCGTTCACGTAGACCGCGGTGCCGGCCAGCATGCCGATCTGGCTGACGACGTAGAAGCGCCCCGCGCCCATCGGCGTCAACCCCATCAGCAAGTTGATCAGCCAGAACGGGAAGACCGGCACCAGACGCAGGGTCAGCAGGTACAGCGTGCCGTCGCGGCGAACGCCCTCGTTGATCGGCGCCAGCGCCTGGCCCAAGCGCGCCTGGACCGCCTCACGCAGCAAGTGGCGCGCCACCAGAAAGGCCAGCAGCGCGCCCACGCTGGACGCAAAGCTCACCAGCAGCAGCCCCCACCCCAGCCCGAACATCGCCCCGGCGGCCAGCGTCAGGATCACCGCCCCCGGGATCGACAGCGCCGTGGCGGCCACGTACACGGCGAAGAAGGCGCCGGCGGTTTCCAGCGGCTGGGCCTGCACGCGGGCCTGCAGCGCGTCACGGCTGGTCTTCAGGTGCTCCAGCGTGAGCAGCGAGCCCAGGTCGTAGGCGCGCCAGGCCCACGTGGCGACGAGCGCCAGCAAGAAGGCGCCGGCCCACAACAGGGTACGTGAGGGTCGGGTCATCGGGGGGCTCCTGTGGGCCAGATCTGGAAGGACACTGTATCTGGCGGGCTGGTGGCGTACGACTGGCAAAGTGTCCCAGCACGTTGCCAGGGGCTCAGAACCGTGTCGTCAGATCGATCCAGCCTTGCGGCAGCACCTGCAGCAGTTGCGCCTCGAGCCATTTGTCGCCGCCCAGCAGGATGGCCAGGCCCAGGGCCAGTACGAGCACGCCGAAAGCGCGCTTGATCCCAGCCATGTGGGCCATCACCCAGCCGCGCGCCCGCACGAACCCCGCGCGCGAGGCATAGGCCGCCGCCACCAGCACGCTCGCCGCCCCCAGGCCGAAGACGCCCAGGACCAGCGTGCCGCGCAGCGCGCCACCCTCGGCCGCCACGATCGTCAGCGCGCTGGCCAGCATCGGCCCCGAGCAGGGGCTCCACACCATGCCGAGCAGTCCGCCGATGGCGAAAGCCCCGCCAAGCGATCCCGCGTCGAAGCGGGTCGAGGCGCTGTTGGCGCTGGAGGCCATGGGCGTCATCAGGTGGGTGAAGCGCTCGTTCAACCAGGGCACGAGCATCACCGTGCCGAAGACCACCAGCAGCAGTGCGCCGGCGGTGCGGATGTGATCGGGGTCCAGGCCCAGGGCGTCGCCTGCCACGCCGACCAGCAGGCCCAGCAGCGCGAAGGTGCTCACCATGCCGGCACCCATGGCCACGGGTGCCAGGCGGTTGGACTGCACCGCCCCGCCGAGCACCAGGGGCAGCAGCGGGAAGACGCAGGGGTTGAGCGTGGTGAGGCTGCCGGCCAGCCAGGCCAGGCCGATCTCGGGGGCGGAAACCATGGTCCGGGCTGCGGTCAGAGAGCCCGGGCCAGGGCCTGCCGGAGGTCATCGGCCTGGGTCTGGCCGGCGCTGCGCGCCACTTCGTTCGCGCCCCTGAAGACGATCAGCACCGACTGCGAACGGACCTTGTGCTGGCGCCGCAGTTCTTTCTCCCGGTCGTAGTCGGCCACCAGCACCGTCAGGCCGGGCAACTGGCCTGCGGCCTGGAGCTGCCCGAGCGCGCGGCTCTGATTGACACAGGTCGGGCACCAGGCCGCGTGGAAGTGCACGGCCACCGGCTTGCCCTCACCTTGCAGGCGGGCCAGCAGGGCTTCGTCGTAGGGCTTGATCTCCAGGGCGTGGGCGATGCCGGACATGGCGAACAGCGCGGCGCCGAGCGCGGCGGTCAGGGAACGGCGGTTCATGGGGACTCCTGTGGGGGGTTGGGTGGGGTCGATCGGGGGAAGGGCTCACCCTGTGCCATTCGGGCCTGACGTGGAAAAGGTTACAGGCCGCGCCCGGGGCACGCGGCAGCGGCTGCGCCTTGGATGCCCGGCCAGCCTGTGTAACCGCGGCAGCGCGCCGAGCGAATGGCCTGACGCAGCCGGTTGCGCCACCGATGCCCGGTGTCGCCCCAGGCAACAGGAGTCTGTCCATGTCCCGCCCGATCCCTGGCCCCGCCAGGCCTGCGCCCTCCCGCTCGCGGACCAGGCCTGGAGCCATGCCTTTGATGGGCGGGTACCCCTGTCACCAGCGTGAGCCACGGTCGCGACCCTCGGTTGCCGACCGAGGGGCTGCCCCGCGAAGCCGTGGCCGGGATCCATCCGAACCCCGCCTGGGCCCTGCGCCACGGGCGGGGTGGTCACGATGAGCGTCCTGGTCGGAGCCCCAGGGCACATGATCGCGGCGGACGGCAGAATCCGCTGCGGTGCGGGCTGGAGCTCGCACATCGGTGCGGGTCCGGCAGGCCGTCGCCCGCCCCGCACCGCGAGCCGCGAGATGCCCACCGAAGCCAGCCCCGGCGATGTCGAATCCGTCTTGAAGCCGCTGTGGCTGCGCGCGCAGGCCGGCGATGAGACGGCTTACCGCCAGTGTCTGACGCTGCTCGCCGCCCGCCTGCGGGCCTACCTGCGGCGGCGCCTCGCGGCCTTTCCCGACGAGGTGGAGGACCTGGTCCAGGAGACGCTGCTGGCCCTGCACCTGCAGCGTGGCACCTACGACCCGACGCAGCCCGTCAGCGCCTGGGCCGTGGCGATCGCGCGGCACAAGCTGGTCGACCACTGGCGCCGGCGCGGGCGGCGGGAGGCGCTGCACGACCCGATCGACGACGTGGACGAGCAGCTGCTGGCGGCCGACCCCGACGACGGCGGTGCGCGGCGCGACCTGC
This sequence comes from Rubrivivax sp., assembly GCA_049453935.1. Taxonomy (GTDB): domain Bacteria; phylum Pseudomonadota; class Gammaproteobacteria; order Burkholderiales; family Burkholderiaceae_C; genus Rubrivivax. The sequence continues at coordinate 661 of JBMTXX010000343.1, read as the reverse complement.
AGACCTTGCTGCAGGACCTGCCGGCTGCGCAGCAGCAGGCCATTGTGCTGACCAAGCTCGAGGGCCTGTCCGTGGCCGAGGCCGCGCAGCGCACCGGCGCCTCCGAGTCGGCGATCAAGGTGCAGGTGCACCGCGGGCTCAAGCGCCTGGCCGCGCTGGTGCGGCGCGAGGAACCGAAATGACGTCGCCCCCTGGAGGCCCCTGACATGAAGACCGACACCCTGATCGAGATGCTCGCCCGTGATGCCGGCCCGGCGCCGCGCGCGCTGGCCGCGCGGCGTCTGTCCCCGGCGGCGGCCGTCGGTCTGCTGGTCAGCGCCTGCGCGGCGATTGCCGTCTTCGGCGCCATCCCCACGGCCCTGTATGCCACAGCCGTGCCCTGGATCAAGATGGCCTATGCCGGCGCACTGGCCCTGGCCGCCGGATGGCTGACCGCCCGCCTTTCGCGGCCGGCTGCGCCGCTGGCCGCCGCGCCGCTGGCCACCGCCGCCGTGGTGCTGGCCATGGTCGCCGTGGGCGCCGTCTCACTGCTGGCCGAGCCCGCCGGCGGCCGGCTGGCCGCGCTGCTCGGCCATTCCTGGTGGAGCTGCCCGCTCAGCGTGCTGGCCTTGTCGCTGCCCGCGCTGGCGGCCGCGTTCTGGGCTGTGCGGGGCCTGGCGCC
>JBMTXX010000342.1:0-3530 GCA_049453935.1 Rubrivivax sp. | reverse complement strand
CCGGCCGCCACGCGCTCGACGAAACCACCGAAGCACGCCGCGTCGAGCCAGCGCACGACCACCACCGCATCGTGCGCGGGTTCGACCCAGACGAAGTGCCCGCCCGCGCCCATCATCAGCACGCTGTCGGCGCTGGCGGCCGGGAACTGGCGGCGGCCCGGGTTCAGCCAGGTCAGCCAGCCGTAGAACGGCGCCAGCGGCTGCGGGGCAGCCATGCGACGCACCCAGGCCTCGGGGATCAGGACCTGCTCGCGCCCATCGATCACCGCCCGCCCCTGGCGCAGCAGCAACTGGCCGACGAGCGCCTGGTCGTGCGCGCTGATCGACACGCCGCCGCCCCAGTGCGAGCCGCCGGGCGTACAGGCGATGCGCTGCGCGGGCTCGGTGGCGGTGGCCGGCAGGTCGACCCAGACCCCGTCGTAGCCACGCCAGGCAAAGGCGTCGCGCGCGCCCAGCGGACGCAGGATCTCCTGCTCGAACACCTCCGGCAGCGGCCGGCGCCACAGGTGTTGCAGCGCCAGCGAGAGCTGGTTGATGCGCACGTCGTTGTATTCCCAGTGGCTGCCCGGGGCCCCGAGGGGACGGGCGTCCCCCTTGCGGCCGGCAGCCGGCCGCGGATCCAGCGCCACGGTGCGATACCGATCCACCGTCTCGGGCACCCCGAAGCAGTCGCCCTCCCACTCGCTGGTCTGCGACAGCAGATGGGCCCAGGTGATGCCGCGGTTGTGTGCGCTGTCGAAGCCGATGCCCGGCAGTTGCGACACCACCGGCGCGTCGGGGTCGGGCAGCAGGCCGCGCGCGTGCGCCAGCCCGGCCAGCAGGGCCAGGTAGGTCTTGGCCACGCTGAAGGTCAGGTCTGCACGGTGCGGCTCGCCCCAGGCGCACCGCACCTGCCCGGCCTGCAGGATCACGCCGCTGACGCCGCCACGCGCATGCACCGGCCCGAGCAGCCGGTTCCAAGGCGCCGGGTCTGCCAGGTGGATGCCCCAGCGCGCCGGCTCGGCCAGCGGGTCTCTCGTCCAGTCGACCTCGTGCGCCGAAGCGTAGGCGACGGCTTCTTCAAAGGGGTTCATGTCGGGGGCCTCGTGAGCCATGTTTCTTGTACGGCGCAGGCACGGTCCGCGCGAACGCAGAGCTCACCCGCGCTCGATCCGGAACACCGCCACGCTGGCCATCAGGTTGGGCCAGCGACGCACCACCTCGCCGTCCTGCAGGCCGAAGGCATCGGTCACCTTCAGCCCGTTCTTGCGGGCCAGCACCTCGAAATCGGCGAAGGTGCCCACACGGATGTTGGGCGTGTCGTACCACTCGTAGGGCAGGGCCTTGGTCACCGGCATGCGGCCCAGCGCCACGCGCAGCCGGTTGGGCCAGTGCGCGAAGTTGGGAAAGCTCACCACGCCGATGCGGCCCACACGCGCGGTCTCGCGCAGCATGCGCTCGGTGTTGCGCAGGTGCTGCAGCGTCTCGAGCTGCAGCACGACGTCGAAGCTCTGGTCCTCGAACAGCGCCAGGCCGTCCTCCAGGTTGAGCTGCACGACGTCCACGCCGCGCTGCACGCAGGCATGCACGTTGGCGTCGTCGATCTCCACGCCGTAGCCGGTGCAGCCGCGTGTGCGCTGCAGGTGGGACAGCATCTCGCCGGTGCCGCAGCCCAGGTCGAGCACGCGCGAGCCCGGGGGCACCAGCCCGGCGATGATCTCGAGGTCGCGGCGCTCGGACATGGCGGGGTCTTCAGTCGGTGGTCACGCGGTCGAACCAGGCCCGCACGACACGGTGGTAGCGCTCGTCATCGAGCAGGAAGGCGTCGTGCCCGTGGGGCGCGGCGATCTCCGCATAGCTGACCGGGATGCGGTTGTCCACGAGCGCCTTGACGATCTCGCGCGAGCGTGCCGGCGAGAAGCGCCAGTCGGTGGTGAAGCTCACGACGAGGAAGCGGCAGTCGCGCGCGGCGGCCATGGCACGCGACAGATCGCCGCCGTGCTCGCGCGCCGGGTCGAAGTAGTCGAGCGCGCGCGTGATCAGCAGGTAGGTGTTCGCGTCGAAGTACTCGCTGAACTTGTCGCCCTGATAGCGCAGATAGCTTTCGATCTGGAACTCGATGTCCTGCGTGCTGTAGCCGAACTCGGCGGCGCGCAGCTCGCGGCCGAACTTCTGCTCCATCGCGTCGTCGGACAGGTAGGTGATGTGCCCGATCATCCGCGCCACGCGCAGCCCGCGCCGGGGCACCACGCCGTGGGCATAGAAGTGACCGCCGTGGAAATCCGGGTCGGTGACGATGGCGCGGCGTGCGACCTCGTTGAAGGCGATGTTCTGCGCCGAGAGGTTGGGCGCCGTGGCGATCGCAGCGCAATGCCGCACCCGCCGGGGATGGCGCAAGGTCCAGCTCAAGGCCTGCATGCCACCCAGGCTGCCGCCGACGACCGCGGCCAACTGCTCGATGCCCAGGGCGTCCAGCAGGCGCGCCTGCGCGTCCACCCAGTCTTCGACGGTGACCACCGGAAAGTCCGCGCCCCAGGCCCGACCGGTGGCGGGGTTCTCGTCCTTGGGCCCGGTGGAGCCGAAGCACGAGCCGGGGTTGTTGACGCCGATGACGAAGAAGCGTTCGGTGTCCAGTGGCTTGCCCGGGCCCACCAGGTTGTCCCACCAGCCCTCGCTGCGCGGCTGCCCGGCATAGGTGCCGGCCACGTGGTGGCTGGCGTTGAGCGCGTGGCACACCAGCACCGCGTTGCTGCGCTGCGCGTTCAGCGTGCCGTAGGTCTCGTAGACCAGGCGGTAGGCCGGCAGCACGGCACCGCTTCTCAGCGGCAGCGGCGCGCTGAACGACATGTGCTGCGGTGTGACCTGACCGACCGAACCCATCATGACCCGCGAAAACGAAAACACCCGGCGCCGCGTCGAGCGGACACCGGGTGCACCGAGTCCTTCTTTAGCGGCATTTGTGAAGCGCCCGCAAGCTGGAGCAAATCGGCGCGAAACGCAGTGTAGCGTCCTCGGGGCATCCGGTTCAGAGCGCTTCAGGCCGCCTCAACTCAGGGCCCGACATCAGGGATTCCGAGGCTTCAACCCGCCAACACGCTGTGCTAGATTGAAACGCGTTTGGTACCGTGGGTGTCTCGTTCCCGCCCGACATTTCAGTCATGGGCTTGCATGCAACGGCACCGCGTCCCCTGTCACAAAGCGAAAAGGATTCACTCATGCGATCCGGTCTGCTCGCCGGCCTGATGGCCGCCTCCGTTGTCGGTGCCTCCTGGACTGTCCCGGCATACGCCGCCGACAAGGTCAAGGTCGGTTTCGTCAGCACCCTGTCCGGCCCGTCGGCGGCGCTGGGCGTGGACATCCGTGACGCCTTCATGCTGGCGGTCAAGCTCAACGGCGGCAAGCTCGGCGGCCTGCCCGCCGACGTGACCATCGTCGACGACCAGTTCAAGCCCGACGTGGGCAAGCAGGCGTTCGAACGCCTGGTCAAGCGCGACCGGGTCGACTTCATGACCGGCGTGGTGTTCTCCAACATCATGCTGGCCGGCCTGCCC
>JBMTXX010000341.1:0-3535 GCA_049453935.1 Rubrivivax sp. | reverse complement strand
CTTGGTGGGCGGTGCAGGGTTCGAACCTGCGACCCCTGCCGTGTGAAGGCAGTGCTCTACCGCTGAGCTAACCGCCCGGGCATGGCTGCCTGGGAAGCGCATGATTATGCCACTGCTACAGACGGTGCGACACAATCAACGACGATCAGACAACATACCAGCCACCACACGGAGCAACGATGAACCTGGGTTTGAGTGGGCAGCATGTGGCCGTCTTCGGCATGGCCAGCGGCATCGGCCGGGCGATTGCCGAGGGCTTCGTGGACGAGGGGTGCGTGGTGCGGGGTTTCGACCGCGTGGCGCACCCGGCCATCGACACCTTCATCGGTGACGTGGCGTCCACCGCGCAGGTGGCGGCGTTTGCCGACGGGCTCGAGCGTGTGGACCATGTCGTCTACTGCGTAGGCGTGGGCTCGGGCAAGTTCGGCTTTCCGTTCTGGAACCTCACGCCCGACGACTGGCCGCGGGTGCTGGACTTGAACCTCACCGGGGCCGTGCGCGCGGCGCACGCCTTCGCGCCGAAGCTGATCGGCCGTGGCGCGGGCAGCATGTTGTTCCTGGTGTCGGTGGCCGGGCAGATCGGCTCGCAGACCGATCCGCCCTACAGCGCGGCCAAGGCCGGGCTGATCAACTTCGTGCACTGCGCCGCGAAGGACCTGGGGCCGCATGGCGTGCGCGTCAACGCGATGGCGCCGGGCATGGTGAAGACCGACCTGAACCGCGCGGTGTGGGCCGCGGGGCAGCAGCGTCTGGCGCCGGACGCGCGGCAGGATTACGACACCTGGGCCGACGACAAGATCCGCAAGGTGTCGCACCTGGGCCGCTGGCAGACGCCGCCGGAGTACGCCGCGCTGGCCTGCTACCTGGCCAGCGACCACGCGCGCAACATCACCGGGCAGACGCTGAACATCGACGGCGGGCAGGTGATGCACGCCTGATCCGGGCTTCAGCCGGGCGCGACGGGCCGGCGGGCGACCAGGCGGGCGGTGCGGTAGGCACCGACGTGGTAGCGCCCCTCGGCCAGATCGTGCTCGGCCTCTTGACAGAACAGGATGTCCAGGCCGATGAGTTCGGCGCGCAGGTGTTCCACGCCCGGGTAACGCGCGTCGGGCCCGCTGCCGGGCTCGACCTTGGACTCGAGGATGAAATGCCCGCCCGGGCGCAGCGCCTGCGCCAGCCCGGCATGCAGCCGACGCCGCACGGGCGCCGGGGGCTGGCTGAAGATGGCCACGACCAGATCCCAGCGGTCGGGCTCCCACGGCAGGTCGGCCAGGTCCGCCAGGCGGTACTCGAGCGTCACGCCCTTGCGATGGGCCAATCCCAGGGCCTTGTCCCGGCCGACGGGCGAGAAATCGACGGCCTCGACCCGGTGCCCCTGCTGCGCCAGCCACACGGCGTTGCGCCCCTCGCCTTCGGCCAGGCTCAGGGCGGTGCCGGGCGGCAGTCCATGCACAGCCGAGGCGAGGAAGACATTGGGCGCCTCACCGTAGGCGTAGCCCGCCTCGGCAAAGCGCTGGTCCCAGTAGGCGGGGCCCTTGATCTCGCCGCTTTTCGTCATGCGTCCACCAGCGTCCGCCAGACGGTCTTGCCGCCGCTGGCCTTGTCCAGATCCTTCAGCCAGGCTTCGTGCGCGGCGATTTCATCCGCGGTCGGCGCGATCACCGGCAGCACGTAGCGGCTGAGGTCGACACGCGCGACCCCGCCCTGCCCCGACGCCGAGCCGTCGCCGGCATCGATCACCAGGGACTCCTGCCCCCGCGTCATGCGCACGTAGACCTCGGCCAGCAACCCGGCGTCCAGCAACGCGCCGTGGAAGCTGCGGTCGCTGTTGTCCACCTCCAGCCGGCGGCACAGCGCATCAAGCGAATTGGCCTTTCCGGGGTAGAGGTTGCGTGCCATCGCCAGGGTGTCGGTCACGCGGCCGGCCAGTTCGCGCAGCGGGGGGTGCTTCAGGCGCGACAGCTCGGCATCGAGAAAGCCCGTGTCGAAGGCCGCGTTGTGGATCAGCACCTCGGCGCCGCGGACGAACTCCAGCACCTCCGCGGCCAGTTCTGCAAAGCGCGGCTTGTCGGCCAGGAACTCGTCGCTCAGGCCGTGCACGCGCATGGCATCCGGGTGCACCGGGCGCTCCGGGTTGAGATAGTGGTGAAGGCGCCGCCCGGTCAGGCGGCGGCCCACCATCTCGACGCAGCCGATCTCGACGATGCGGTCGCCGGCCGCGGCGTCAAGACCGGTGGTTTCGGTGTCGAGGAAGACCTGGCGCATGGTGTGAAACTCTGCAAAACAATCAAGGAAGACCCCGCGCCGGATGACGTCGGCCGGTGTGGGCCGCTGGATGTCAGGCCATCCCGCCGGACGTGCCTGCGCCGCGTGCACGCGCCATCAGCCAGGCGCCGAACATCAGCATCGGCACGCACAGCCACTGGCCCATGCTCAGGCCCAGGGCCAGCAGGCCGAGGAAGGCGTCGGGCTCGCGGAAGTACTCGGCCACAAAGCGCAGCACCGCATAGCCGACGAGGAACGCCCCCGCGACCTGCCCCTGTGGCCGCTCGCGCCGGGCGAACAGCCACAACAGCACGAACAGCAGCAAACCTTCCAGCGCCAGCTGATACAGCTGTGAGGGGTGGCGCGCCACCATGCTGCCGGACTGCGGGAAGGCCATCGCCCAGGGCAGCGCGGGGTCCGCCGCGCGGCCCCAGAGCTCGCCGTTGATGAAGTTGCCCATGCGGCCGCTGGCCAGACCCAGCGGGACGGCGGGGGCGACGAAATCCGCCACCTGCAGAAAACCCCGCCCGCGCGAACGCCCAAACCACGCCATGGCCGCGATCACGCCGAGCAGACCGCCGTGGAAGGACATCCCGCCCTGCCACAGCATCAGCACCTCCAGCGGGTTCTGCAGGTAGTGCGCAGGTTTGTAGAACAGGGCATAACCCAGCCGGCCGCCGACGATCAGGCCGATGACGGCGTAGAACAGCAGGTCCTCGACGTCGCGCCGCGTCCATCCGGCGCGGGCAAAGGTGGGATGGCGGGTGCGCGCGGTCGCAAGCCCGAACCACAGCCCGAAGGCGACCAGATAGGTCAATCCGTACCAGTGGATCTGCACAGGCCCGAGGGCAATCGCCACCGGGTCGAACTGGGGGTGCACGAGCATCGCCGGGTTGTTCCTCCTGGGTGCATTGTCGCGCGTGGTGGCCGTGCGGCCGCGGGGCGCGATACAGTCCCGGGCTCGACTTGACGGAGACCCTGACGATGGCTTTCAACCGCCGCTCGAAGAACATCACCGAGGGCGTGGCGCGCGCGCCCAACCGCTCCATGTACTACGGCATGGGCTACACCGAAGGCGACTTCGGCAAGCCGATGATCGGCGTGGCCAACGGCCACTCGACGATCACGCCTTGCAACTCGGGCCTGCAGAAGCTGGCCGACGCCGCGGTCGACGGCCTGAAGGCGGCCGGCGCCAACCCGCAGGTCTTCGGTGTGCCCACCATCAGCGACGGCATGTCCATGGGCACCGAGGGCATGAAGTACAGCCTGG
>JBMTXX010000340.1:0-3545 GCA_049453935.1 Rubrivivax sp. | reverse complement strand
GGCATCGGTGGGCTGCGCACGACCCGCCCCCTCGGGCCGACAGCCCTTGAGAGGCAATCACTCGTGACGCAGGGCCTGGATGGGCTGCAGGCGCGAGGCCCGCCGTGCCGGATACCAGCCGAAGAACAGGCCCACGCAAGCGGAAAACCCCGCCGCCAGCCCGACCGACCCCAGCGTCATGCTGAGTTGCCAGCCCGTGACGGCCTGCACCGCCCACGACGCCACCGCGCCGAGAACGACGCCGATGGCCCCACCCAGCAGGCTGAGCGTCAGCGCCTCGATGAGGAACTGCGCCAGGATGTCGCGCCCTCTCGCGCCCACGGCCATGCGCAGCCCGATCTCGCGCGTGCGCTCGGTCACGCTGACCAGCATGATGTTCATGATGCCGATGCCGCCGATGACCAGGCTGATGCCTGCCACGGCCGCCAGCAGCAGCGACATGACGCGGCTGGCATCCTCGCGAGCCTGCAGGATCTCGGTGAGGTTGCGGATCGTGAAGGGCTCGTCGGCGCCGGGCTGCACCCGCAGGCGCTGGCGCAGCAGTTCGCGGATGCCGTCCTCGACGGCCTTCATGTCCTGACCCTCACGCACCTTGACGCTGATCGAGCTCACGCGCTTGACCTTGCCCCCCACGCCGCCCTGGATCCGGTTGCGGAAGGTGCTGGTGGGCACCAGGATCAGGTCGTCCTGGTCCTGGCCCATCGAGCTCTGTCCCTTGGCCTGCAGCAGGCCGATCACCGTCATCGGCACACGGCGCACCCGGATCACCTGGTCGATCGGGTCGGCGTCACCGAAGAGCTCACGCGCCACCGTCTGCCCGAGGATGGCCACCTTGGCCGAGCCCTGGACCTCGCCCGCGTCGAACAGCCGGCCCTCGGCCAGCGGCCAGTCGCGCGCCTCCAGGTAGTCGTTGGTCGTGCCGAGCACGCTGGTGCTCCAGTTGGTGTTGCCGGCCACCACCTGCGCGCCGGTGCGCAGGCTGGGTGCGGCCACCTGCACCTCGGGAATCTCCAGCGCGATCGCCTGCGCGTCCTCCTCGGTCAGCGCCTGACCGGACTGCGCGCCCAGGCGCGCGCCCCCGGAGGTGACGCCACCGGGCAGCACCAGCATGATGTTGGACCCCAGGCTCTTCATCTGGTCCTGGACGCGCTCGGTCGCGCCCCGTCCGAGCGCGATCATCGTGATGACCGCCGCCACGCCGATGACGATGCCCAGCATCGTCAGCAAGCTGCGCAAGGCGTTGGCGACGAGCGCGCGCCAGGCGCTGCGCACCGCGGCCAGCAGGCTCACGGCGCGGCCCTCCGCGGCACGTGCGGCGCCTGCCGGACGTCCTCGACGATGGCGCCATCGCGAAAGACGATGCGCCGCCCGGCCCAGGCGGCGATGTCGTGCTCATGCGTGACGAGCACCACCGTCATGCCCTGGGCGTTCAGATCGGCCAGCAGGCGCATGATGTCCTCGCTGGTGTGCGTGTCGAGCGCGCCGGTAGGCTCGTCGGCCAGGATGAGCTGCGGGCGGTTGACCAGCGCCCGAGCGATCGCCACACGCTGCTGCTGCCCGCCGGACAGCTCCGCCGGGGTATGGGCGGCGCGCTGCGCCAGGCCGACCTGCGTCAGGGCGTCGAGCGCCCGTTGGCGCCGCTCGGCGGCGCGCACGCCGGCATAGACCATGGGCAGTTCCACGTTCTCCAGGGCGCTCGTGCGCGGCAGCAGGTTGAACTGCTGGAAGACGAAACCGATGCGCTGATTGCGGATGGCTGCGAGGTCGTCGGGCGCCAGCGCCTGCACGGCCTGTCCGGCCAGCCGGTAGGCCCCGCCCGTGGGCTGATCGAGGCAACCGAGGATGTTCATCAACGTGGACTTGCCCGAGCCCGACGCGCCCATGATCGCGACGAACTCACCGGCGTCGATGTCGAGGCTGACCCCATGCAGGGCGTGCACCGTCTGGTCGCCCATGGTGTAGACCTTGGTCAGCTCGCGCGCCTCGATCAAGGCCATCGTCGTGCCAGGAAAGACCGGACCGGCCGTCAGAACGGCGGTCGTGGACCGGCCGACGAGCGCGTCGGCCCGGTGCCCGTGCCCCCCGCGACCCCGACGACGACCGTGGCGCCTTCACGCAACACCTCGGCCAGAGGTGAGCCCGGCGCCAGCAGCAGCTCGGTCATCGCGCCGTCGGTGATGCCCACACGCACCTCGTAGGCGCTGGGGCGGCCATCCGGCGCCAACAGGTTCAGACGGCCGCGCACAGCCGATCGCGCCATACCACCGGCGCCGCGGGCGCTGGCGGACTCGACGCCCCGCGGCGGCAAGGCGGACGCCGCGCCGGCTGGCGCCTCACCTGTCTGCGCCGGCCGCGCCAGCGTCACGGGCTCGACCCCCGGCAGGCGCACACGCAGCGCGGCGTTCGGCACCTTGAGCACGTCGTCGCGCTGCTCGGTGACCACACGCACGTTGGCGGTCATGCCCGGCAGCAGGCGCCCGGCGGTGTTGGCGAACTGGACCACGGCCACGTAGGTGACGACGTTGGAAACGTTCTGCGCAGCCATGCGCACCTGCGTCACGGTGCCGTCGAAGGTCTGGCCGGGAAAGGCGTCCACGGTGAAACGGGCGCGCTGGCCGCTGCGGATGCGGCCGACATCGCTCTCGTCGATGCTGGCGTCGACCTGCATGTCGGTCAGGTTGCGCGCGATCACGAACAGCTCCGGCGCCTGCAGGCTGGCGGCCACGGTCTGGCCACGCTCGACCGTGCGCTTGATGACGATGCCGTCCACCGGCGAGGTGATGCGCGTGCGCGCCAGATCGACGCGCGCCTGCGCGAGCTGGGCCTCACGCTGCGCGACGCCGGCCTGCGCGCTGCGGACCTGGGCCTCGGCCACGGACACCTGCGCCTGCGCCGACTTCACCGTCTCGGCCGTCGTGCGGACCAGGGCCTGGGCGCGGTCGGCCTCGATGCGGGAGATGAATTCGCGCGCGACCAGATCCTCCTTGCGCTCGAAGTCCCGCCGGGCTTCCGCGGCGTCGACCTCCACCCGCGACAGCGCCGCACGGCTGGCGAGCAGCCCGGCCTGCGCCGTCAGCACGTTGGCACGTGCGGCATCGACGTCGGCCTGCGCCTGGCGCACGCGGTACTCGAAGGTCTCGGGATCGATCTGCGCGATCAACTGCCCGGCGCGGACCTCGCTGTTGAAATCGACGTACAGGTCGCGGATCTGGCCCGAGACCTGGGTGCCCACCGTGACCTGGGAGACCGGGTTGACGGTGCCGCTGGCCGACACCGTGGCCGCCAGCGGCCCGCGCTCGATGCGGGCTGTGCGGTACGTCACCTCGGCGCCGCCGCGCCCCAGCCACCACCATGCGGCAGCAGCCGTCAGCACAGCCGCGAGGAGCCCGACCCACACCAGACGGCGGCGCAGCACGGCAGACAGCGAGGACGCGGGGTTCAAGGCGGCGCTTTCATCGACGGGCCCGCAGACTTTGCGGGCCGCGCGCCGAGTCTATCGACCGGACCAACAACGCGTGGTGCCGAAGTGCAAAGCCAGCACGCGC
>JBMTXX010000339.1:0-3563 GCA_049453935.1 Rubrivivax sp. | reverse complement strand
GCGCGCGGTGGCGATCGACACCGGCGGCACGTTCATCGGGTTGGCGGTCATCGGGGGTGGGGTCCTGGTGCCTCGAGAGCCGAGATGTTCGCAGAATCGGTGAACGAGGCCGGTCAAGGGCTTGCGTGGCGAACCCCCGGTGCCCAGGGCCGCGGCGCTCACCGGGCCCGCACGTTTCCTCCGGGTCTGCCCGGGTTGACCGGCGGCCTGAACCCCGCCGATGATGGTGGATGTTTCCATTCATCACACCAATGGAGTAGGTACCGATGAACAAGCGCCTGACCCTGAAATCCTTGTCCGCCGTGGCGGCGACGGCTGCGCTGGCCGTTGCAAGCGCCGGCGCCATCGCCCAGACCAAGCTGAAGTGGGCCCACGTCTACGAGACGAGCGAGCCGTACCACACCGAATCCGTGTGGGCCGCCGAGGAGATCAAGAAGCGCAGCAACGGCCGCTTCGACATCCAGGTGTTTCCGGCCTCCACGCTGGGCAAGGAGACCGACATCAACCAGGGCTTGACGCTGGGCACGGTGGACATGATCATCTCCGGCCCGTCGTTCGCCGCGCGCACCTACCCGCGCCTGGGCATCGCCTACTACCCGTTCATCTTCCGCGACGGCGACCACCTGCTCGCCTACTCGAAGAGCCCGGTCTTCCAAAGCATGGTCGACGAGTTCCGCAAGAAGACGGGCATCCAGATCACCGCGTACACCTACTACGGCGCACGCCACACCACCTCGCAGCGCGCCTTCAAGGACTGCGCCGGCATGAAGGGGCTGAAGATCCGCGTGCCCGACGTGCCCGCCTACACCGCCACGCCGCGCGCCTGCGGCGCCAACCCCACACCGATCGCTTTCGCCGAGGTGTACCTGGCCCTGCAGAACGGCACCGTGGAGGCACAGGAGAACCCGCTGACCACGATCGAGGCCAAGAAGTTCTACGAAGTGCAGAAGGCGATCATGCTGACCGGCCACATCGTCGACGGCCTGACCACACAGATCGCGCCGCACGTGTGGAACCGCCTGAACGACGCCGACAAGAAGATGTTCACCGAGGTCACCCGCGAGGCGGCGTCGCGCGCGACGGCGAAGATCAAGTCGCGTGAGTCCGAGCTGGCCAACATCTTCCGCAGCAAGGGCCTGCAGGTGGTCGACGTGGATCGCGAGAGCTTCCGCCAGGCCGTGCTGAAGACGGTGACGTTGGAGTCGCTGGGCTTCACCCGCGCCGACTACGACGCCATCCAGGCGGCGAAGTAAGGCGCAGCGCCCCCTGGCCCAGGCCAAGGGGCGCACGTCTGGCTCGTCCTGCCTGACGCAGGCCGGGCCGCTTCAGCCCCCGCTGCGCCGGTGTCACGGCCTCCCGTCGTGGCCCCGGCGTTCGATTGCGTGCTTTCGCCCCCTTGTCGGATCGTCGTTTTCCGGGAGACACAGCCTTGAAGCCATCGGAGTCCAGAGCCGAGGACGATTTCCAGAGCGCGTTCCATGTCGAAGACACCCAGGTGGACCTGTCCGGCTACGGCCTGGAATCCTGGATCTCGGTGGTGTTCTTCTGGCTGCTAGGGGCCACCGTCTTCCATCAGTTCTTCACCCGCTACGTGCTCAACGACTCGGCGGCCTGGACCGAGGAGATCGCACGCTACCTGCTGATCGCGACCGTCTTCGTCGGCATGGGCATCGGGGTCAGGAAGCACAACCACATCCGGGTCGACTTCTTCTTCCGGTTCCTGCCGCGTGCGATGACGCGGCCGGTGGCGCTGCTCACCGACGTGCTCAACAGCGCCTTCTACATCGCCTGCGTGGTGCTGACCTGGCTGCTGATGGAGAAGATGGGCAGCTACCAGATGACCATCGTCGACCTGCCGATGAACATCGTCTACGGCGTGTGCGGGGTGGGTTTCCTGTTGTGCGCGGTGCGCAGCCTGCAGGTGCTGTGGCGCCATTGGCGTGACGGCTATGCCGGCGTCGACGACCTCTGAATCCCGAGCCCTCTACCGAACGTCGCCATGCTTCAAGGCCTGTTCCTCTTCCTGACCGTCGCGGGCGTGCCCATCGCCATCGCGATGTCGGCTGCCGCGCTGATCTACATCCTGATCAGCGGCAACCTACCGCCCTTCGTGGTCGTGCACCGGATGGTCAGCGGCATCGACAGCTTCCCCTTGCTGGCCGTGCCCTTCTTCATCCTGGCCGGCAACCTGATGAACAACGCCGGCATCACCAACCGCATCTTCGCCATCGCCAGCGCGCTGGTGGGCTGGCTGCGCGGCGGTCTCGGCCATGTCAACGTCACGGCCTCGGTGATCTTCTCCGGCATGAGCGGCACGGCCATCGCCGATGCGGCGGGCCTCGGCACCGTCGAGGTCAAGGCCATGAAAGATCAGGGCTACCCGACGGAGTTCGCGGTGGGCGTGACGGCGGCCTCGGCCACGCTCGGCCCGATCATCCCACCCAGCCTGCCCATCGTCATCTACGCCATGCTGGCCAACGTGTCGGTGGGCGGCATGTTCCTTGGCGGCATCATCCCGGGCGCCATGATGGCGCTGCTGATGATGGCCACCGTCAGCTTCTTCGCCTGGCGCAACGGCTGGGGCAGCGACGAGAAGTTCCAGTGGCGGCGCTTCAGCCGCGGGCTGACGGAACTGGCCATCGTCCTGGGCTGGCCGCTGACGGTGTGGGCGCTGGTGCAAGCGGGCGCGCCGCCACGCACGACGGTGTTCGTCGCACTGGCCCTGCTGTTCCTGGCCGACTGGCGTTTCCGGTTCGTCGCTGTGATGCCGATGATGACGCCCATCCTGCTGATCGGCGGCATGACGGTGGGCCTGTTCACGCCCACCGAGGGCGCGATCGCCGCCTGCATCTGGGCCCTGGTGCTGGGCCTGTTCTGGTATCGCACGCTCACGCTGCGCAGCTTCGTCAAGATCTGCATCGACACGGTGGAAACCACGGCGGTGGTGATGTTCATCGTCGCGGCCTCCAGCATCTTCAGCTGGATGTTGACAGCCGAGGGCATCACGGCACAGGTCGCCGGCTGGATCCTCGGCGTGACGGCGGAGCCCTGGATGTTCCTGCTGCTGGCCAACCTGCTGATGCTGCTGATCGGCTGCTTCCTGGAGCCGGTGGCGGCCATCACCATCCTCGTGCCCATCCTGCTTCCGGTGGCGCAGCAGTTGGGCATCGACCCGATGCACTTCGGTCTTGTCATGGTGCTCAACCTGATGATCGGCCTGCTCACCCCGCCGGTGGGCCTGGTGCTATTCGTGATGGCGCGCATCTCGCAGCTGAGCATCGAGCGCACCATCGTCGCGGTGATGCCGTGGTTCATTCCGCTGCTGATCAGCCTGGGGCTGATCACCTACGTGCCCGAGCTGACGCTCTGGCTGCCACGGATGGTGCAGTGAGCTTGCGGTGCGCGGGCGCGTCTGCGCCACCGCACCTTTCCTGATGCCGCATCCCGATCGACCGTGAACCCATCAGATTCCGTGCCGTATGCGGCGACGCGGTCGGCCCAGTCCACCGGCGTGCTGCACCTGGGCCTGGGCGGCTTCCACCGCGCCCACCAGGCGATGGTGT
>JBMTXX010000338.1:0-3567 GCA_049453935.1 Rubrivivax sp. | reverse complement strand
GCCATCGGCACCCTGGTGCGGGTGACCGGTCTGGTGCTCGAGGCGGCCGGCGTGCGCGTGCCCGTGGGCTCGGTGTGCGAGGTCAGCAGTGAAGGCGAGCCACCCGTGATGGCCGAAGTCGTGGGCTTTCATGGCGACCGCGCCTTCCTGATGCCCACAGGGCCCGTGCACGGCCTGGCCGTGGGTGCCCGCGTCGCGCCCTGCCCTGCCCCTGCGCGCCCGCCGCGCTTCGGCGAAGACCCGCAGGAGCGACGTCTGGCGCCGCAGGGCCGCGGCCTGCGCCTGCCCATGGGCGATGGCCTGCTGGGCCGGGTGGTGGATGCCAGTGGTCAGCCGCTGGACCGGGCCGGCGCGCTGGCCGGCGTGCGCCACGAAGGTCTTAGCCGGCCTCCGATCAACGCGATGGACCGCGAGCCCATCCGCACCGCCCTTGACACCGGCGTGCGCGCGATCAACACCCTTCTCACGGTCGGACGCGGTCAGCGCATCGGCCTGTTCGCCGGCACCGGCGTGGGCAAGTCGGTGCTGCTGGGCATGATGGCGCGCTACACGCGAGCAGATGTCATCGTCGTCGGGCTGATCGGCGAGCGTGGCCGCGAGGTCAAGGAGTTCATCGAGGACATCCTCGGCCCTGAAGGGCGCAAGCGCTCGGTGGTGGTCGCCGCGCCGGCGGACGCGCCGCCGCTGCTGCGCATGCAAGGCGCGCACTACGCCACCGCCATCGCCGAGCACTTCCGCGACCGTGGCCGCCACGTGCTGCTGCTGATGGACAGCCTGACGCGCTACGCGATGGCGCAGCGCGAGATCGCGCTGGCCATCGGCGAGCCACCGGCCACCCGCGGCTACCCGCCGAGCTGCTTCGCACGGCTGCCGCAGCTGGTGGAGCGATCCGGCAACGGCGGCGCCGGGCAAGGCTCGATCACCGCCTTCTACACGGTGCTGACCGAGGGCGACGACCCGCAGGACCCAATCGCCGACGCCGCGCGCGGCATCCTGGACGGGCACATCGTGCTGTCCCGAGAACTCGCCGAGTCCGGCCACTTCCCCGCGATCGACATCGAGCGCAGCATCTCGCGTGTGATGACCTCGGTGGCGGCCAAGCCGCAACTCGAGGCGGCGCGCCGCGTGCGCCAGATGCTGGCCCGATACAACAAGGCGCGCGACCTGATCATGCTCGGCGCCTACACGCCCGGCAGCGACCGCGAACTCGACGTCGCGGTGCAGACCCACCCCCAGATCACCGCCTTGCTGCAGCAGGACATGCGCGAGCGCGCGCCCCTGGACGACAGCCGCCGCCAGCTCTTGGCGGTGGCCGGCAACTGACCTATCCCTCAGCGCATTCCACAGGAGCCCCTGAATGAGCCAACCCGACATCCAGACCCTGAAGATCCTGCTCGAGCGCGAGGAGGCCGACCGCGAGACCGCGGAGATCGGCATGCGACAGGCCGAGCGTTACCTGAGCCGCATCGACGAGCAGATGGCGCAGTTCGAGAAGTACCGCGCCGATTACATCGCGCGCTGGCAGGACGAGTTCGGCCACCACGGGGGCATCGAGATCCTGCGGTGCTACCGCAGCTACATGGGCCGGCTGGACGAGGCCATCTCGCAGTTGACCGCGCAGCAGACGCATGCGCAGGCCTCGCTGCGACGCGCCCGCACGCTGCTACTGGAGGCCGAGACGCGCGTGGCCGGCATCCGCAAGCTGATGGAACGGCGCGTGGAAACCCACGAGCGAGGCGAGCGTCGGCGAGAGCAGAAGCACACCGACGAGATGGCCCAGCGCGCCGCATGGCTCCATCGGCCGGGCGCCACACTGGGCGCGGTCTCCTGAGGCCACGACGATGCAAGCCGCCGTGCTCCAAACCGCCCTGTCGCCCATGTCGGGCGCAGCCGCACGTGCCGGGATGACCGGCGAGCCGGGCGCCGATGCGCCGGACTTCGGACAGGAACTGCTGGCCGCGACGGCGCGCGCCGACGAGAGCGCCGTGCCCCTCGTCTCCGTTGTCCCCGGCGGCACCGGCAGCAACACCGGCAGGACGCCCGCAAAGGGACCGGCGGCCAACGACCGCGTGTCCGACGCGTCAGCCCTCTCGCCTCGGGCGCCTGAGGTTGCGAAAGCCGCCGCCACGGCAGCAGGCGACAAGCCGGACCGTCTTCCCCCCGCGCCGGAGGCCACCAGGCTCGCATCCGCAGGCCAGCGCTTGGACACGCAGACGCTGCGAAGCCCCGCACAGGCCGCGCAGAGCGCCGCAACGCGCCTGGCCCGCGACGTGGCGACGGCCCTGCCGGCTCGCGTCGAGCAGGATGACGCCGCACGCCCTGCCGACCTTGGCGCGCCTGCACACGTCCATCGCGGCGGCGAGCATGCGCAGGCGCGGGCGACGACGGCACCGAACATGGGTCACGCATCTGGTGCCACCGCACACCCAGAGGAGTCGCACAGCGATGCCGCCACACCACCGGCGGCGTTGACCCTGCCCGCGGGGGATCAGGCCGGCATCGCCCGGATCCCCGCCGACACTGGGACGGTCACCGTCACGATCGCACAGCCCTTGCCCCAGGCACCGCTCGCCGAGGCCGTCGATCCGATGCAAACGCTGCCGCAGCGCCTCGCCCGCCTGGCTGCCGACGGGGTCGAGACCGCGCGCATCGATCTGGACCTCGCTTCGGCCGCCCCCCTGGACGTGCGGATGACCCGCGAAGGGGGCCAGGTTCGTGTGGACCTGACCTCGAGCGACCCGCAGGTGCGAGAGCGCCTGGAGCAGGCGCTTCCGTCCGTGGCCGCGGCCTTGCACGCGGCGGGACTGAAACTCGCCGATGGCGGCGTACACGCACGCCTGCCCGATGCATGGCGGGTGGCCCAACCCGCACGATCCGCGCAGGATCCGAAGGCTGTCGACACCCTCGACGCCCTCCCTGCCACCGAAGGGCTGGACGCATCACCCGACCGCTCGGCGACGACTGAGATCGAGGCCGCAGGCGTCAACGCACAGGCAGCCGCCGTCGAGATCGATCAGGACACGCCTCAGCGCGAAGCCCTGCACGGCGCCGCCGCCCAGATGCTGCCGCAGGCACAAGCAGACGCAGTCCCTGTGCCACAGCCCGCGGACACAGCAGTGCTGGCCCCGCCCGTTGACGCCCGAGCGGCCCGTACGGCCGATACGTCCGCCATCCAGGCAGATCGTCGCGCCGACGGGGTGTCGTCGAAGCCCAGGCCCTCCCGATCTCAAGAGCAGCTCACTGTGACACACGCGCCGCCGTCAGGGGTGCCCGCAGACCCGCCAACCCGGAAACCCGCGGCGGATACGGCCCGTCAACGCCCGGCAGCCGAAGCCAGGCCGCGAGAAGAGCGCCGCCAAGCGGTCGACCCGGCCCCGCTTGATCGGGTCCCGCAGGCGACCACGGCAGCGCCAACGCCGGGCTTGCGCCAGCCCACCGAGGTTGCCGCGACGGCTTCCGCGTCGATGCCGCTGCCGCAGACGGTCCAAGGGCCCGCCGCGCAGGTCTTTGCCGCAGCGGCTGCCGCGCCAACGACAGGTGGCGCGTCTGAACCGGCCCAGTCCGAGG
>JBMTXX010000337.1:0-3577 GCA_049453935.1 Rubrivivax sp. | reverse complement strand
CCGCGCTCGGCCAGGCTGATGATGACGCTGATGGTCTGCGCCACCTGCAGCACGCTCTGGCGCTCGGTCTCGAAGGTCGCGCCTTCCTGCGTCAGCTCGCCGCCGCAGCGGCGCGCGATCCAGTCGACGAAGTCGAGCACGTTGCTCCAGCGCGAAGCGGCGAGCTTCTCGCTGTCCTCGCCGTCGTGCAGGTGCTGCTCGTAGCCGATGGCCTTCAGCCAGCCCAGCAACAGCGCGCGCGCGTCCTCGGCGCCGGTGGTCCGGCGCGCGCGGTGCTCGAGCTCGTTGACCTCGCGGCCGAAGTCGTGCAGCGCCTGCAGCGCCTTGGGCTTGAGCACGGCCGCCAGACCGGGCGAGAACAGCGCCTCGAACAGGCTGGTCTTCCACTGGCCGGCGTACTCGCCCAGCGCGCCCAGCGTGGTGTGGCCGATGCCGCGCTTCGGGGTCGTCACCGCGCGCAGGAAGGCGGGGTCGTCGTCCTGGTTGACGAGCAGGCGCAGCCAGGCGCACAGGTCCTTGATCTCGGTGCGGTCGAAGAAACTCTGCCCGCCCGAGACCTTGTAGGGGATCTGCGCCGCGCGCAGCTTCTGCTCGAACACGCGCGCCTGGTGGTTCGCGCGGTAGAGCACGGCGAAATCGCTGAACTTGACCGTGCCGCCGCGCGCGCGCAGCGCCTGGATGCGCGCCACCGCGCGCTCGGCCTCGTGCTCCTCGCCGTCGCACGCCACCAGTTGCACCGGCTCGCCCTCGCCGAACTCGCTCCACAGCTTCTTCTCGAAGAGCTTGGGGTTGTGCGCGATGACATGGTTGGCCGCGCGCAGGATGGCGCCGGTGGAGCGGTAGTTCTGCTCCAGCGGGATCACCTTCAGGCGCGGGTAGTCCTGCGGCAGGCGCTTGAGGTTGTCGATCGTGGCACCGCGCCAGCCGTAGATGCTCTGGTCGTCGTCGCCCACGGCGGTGAACGGGGTGTGCGGGCCCACCAGCGCCTTCAGCAGTTCGTACTGGACGGCGTTGGTGTCCTGGTACTCGTCGACCAGCACATGGCCGAAGGCGGCCTGCCACTTGGCGCGGGCCTCGGCGTCGCGCGTCAGCAGCTTCAGCGGCAGACCGATCAGGTCGTCGAAATCCACCGCCTGGTAAGCGTTCAACCGCTCCTGATAGCGCTGCATCACCACCGCCGCGGTGCGCTCGAGTTCGTCGCCGGCAGCCGCCGCCGCGGCGGCCTGCGCGGCATCCAGGCCCTGGTTCTTCCACAGGCTGATGGCCCACTGCCAGCCGCGCGCGAGCTTGGCGTCAGTGGTGCCGCCGGCCTCGCGCAGCACGCCCAGCACGTCGTCGGCGTCGAGGATGGAGAAGTTCTCCTTCAGCCCGAGTCGTGGGCCGTCCTCGCGCAGCATGCGCACGCCCAGCGAATGGAAGGTGCTGATCACGAGGTCGCGCGCCGCGCGCGAGCCGATGAGCGCCTTGGCGCGCTCACGCATCTCGGCCGCGGCCTTGTTGGTGAAGGTGATGGCCGCGATCTGTCGTGGCTCCAGCCCGGTCTGCAGCAGCTTGGCGATCTTGTGCACGATCACCCGCGTCTTGCCCGAGCCCGCACCGGCCAGCACCAGGCAGGGCCCGGACAGGTGGTGCACGGCCTGCAGTTGTGCGGGATTGAGCGTTTCGGCCATCAGGGCAAGCGATGGAGGTCGGGTCAGGTCGGGGCGTGCCGGGCCGGGCGGACGTGGAGCAGACGCATCGCCTCCTCCATGCGGCCCGCCAGCAGCAAGTCCAGTTGTGCCACCGACGATTCGATGGCTTTGTCTATCGCTTCACGCTCGGCAGCCGGCGGCTTGCGCAGCACGTGATGGATCACCTCGGCCTTGACGCCCGGGTGCCCGATGCCCAGGCGCAGCCGCCAGTAGTCGGCGCTGCCGAGCTGGGCGTGGATGTCACGCAGGCCGTTGTGCCCGGCATGACTGCCGCCAAGCTTCAGGCGCATCTGCCCGGGCAACAGGTCGAGCTCGTCATGAACGACCAGGATCTCCTGCGGGGCGATCTTGTAGAAGCGCGCCAGCGCCGCCACCGAGCGGCCGGAGGCGTTCATGAAGGTCTGCGGCTCGAGCAGCCACAACGGCCCCTCGGGCCGGTTGGCCCGACCGACGAGGCCGGCACTGGCCTTGTCGGCTGCCAGGCGCACGGACAGCCGGGCTGCCACCGCGTCGATCCACCAGAACCCGGCGTTGTGACGGGTGGCCTCGTATTCCGGGCCTGGATTGCCCAGACCCACGAGCAACCTGATCATCGAGTGTCCTCGCGACGATGCACATCGGCGTTGGCAGAAATGCAAAGAGGCCCCGACACGAAGGACGGAGCCTCTTGCGCGCACACCAGGTGCGCCGGCAGGCCGAACGAGTGGACGTCGAGCGCTGCCGACCCGGGACACGCCGCGGGGCCAGGCCCGCCAGCGCGCCCGGCGGGCATCACTTCTTGCCCTTCTTCCCGCCCTTGGCTGCCGGGGCCGCCGTCGGTGCGACGACGACTTCCTCTTCCTTGGGCAGATTGACCGTGACGATCGCCGGGTTCAGCGAGCCGTGACGCACGGGGCGGATGCCGGCCGGCAGTTGCAGGTCGTTGAGGTGCAGCGTCTGGCCCTTGACCAGACCGGACAGGTCGATCGGCAGGAACTCGGGCAGCTGCGAAGCCAGGCACTCGATCTCGAGCTCGGTCTGGACGTGATTGATCAGGCACTTGTCGGTCTTGACCGCGGGCGAGCTCTCTTCGCCCGTGAAGTGCAGCGGCACCTTCTTGCGCAGGCGCGTGGTCTCGTCGACCCGCTGGAAATCCGCGTGCAGCACCAGGGGCTTCCAGGGGTGCATCTGGAAGTCGCGCAGCAGCACCTTCTGCACCTGACCGGCGAGTTCCATCTCCAGGATGGAGGAGTGGAAGGCCTCTTTCTTCAGGGCGAAGAACAGCGCGTTGTGATCGAGCTCGATCATCGCCGGCGTGCCGGCGCCATAGACGATCCCAGGGACCTTGCCGGCCACGCGCAGGCGGCGGCTCGCTCCGGTCCCCTGCAACGTGCGCTCGAAAGCAGTGAATTTCATCTCAGACTCCAAGGTGAGGCGCCCGCGACCAGGCGCCGAATGGTGCAGGGATCTGGCCCTGCGCACGGTTCCCGGCGCCTGCCCGGCGCCGGGAAATCTCTAGAGCCCTCGGCGTCGAGGACCGCGGGGCCAGCAGCCCCTCAGAAGTTGCTGTTCTGCTCCGCGAACAGGGACGTGACCGACTCGCCGTCGGAGATGCGGCGGATCGTCTCGGCAAACAGGAAGGCCACCGACAACTGACGGATCTTCGGACACTGCCGAGCCGCGTCGGACAGCGGGATGGTGTTCGAGATGACGACTTCGTCCAGCATCGAATGGGCGATGCGCTCGATCGCCGGCCCGGAGAACACCGGATGCGTGCAGTAGGCGTACACCGTGCCGGCGCGGCGCTCCTTGAGCACTTCCGCAGCCTTGACCAGCGTGCCGGCGGTGTCGATCATGTCGTCCATGATCACGCAGTTGCGGCCCTCGATCTCGCCGATCACGTGCAT
>JBMTXX010000336.1:0-3583 GCA_049453935.1 Rubrivivax sp. | reverse complement strand
CACGATCACCATGCCGGTGGAGTTCTGCCCGCGGATGTGGCTGCCGGTGATGCCGGTGTAGACGCTGGTGATCTTGCAGGCGGCCATCATCTCGGCCTCCTTCACCGCGGCCTGGATGCTCTGCACGGTGGCGTCGATGTTGACGACGACCCCGCGCTTGAGACCCTGCGTGGGGGCCACACCCATGCCGGCCAGGCGCAGGTCGCCGCCGGGCAGCACCTCCCCGACGACGACCATCACCTTGGCGGTGCCGATGTCGAGTCCGACGACGAGATCCTTCTGTTCCTTGGGCATTCATGGCCTCCGGGGGGGCGCGGTGTGTGCGGGGAGCGCGGTGCTGGCGGGGGCCGTGGTCACGTTGCGCAAGCGCACGGCGTAGCTGTCGGTATGGCGCAGGTCAGCCGAGTGCAGCGGGGCGCCGAAGTGGGCGGTGACCTGGGCCAGCGTGCGGGCGAAGCGGTCCACGCGGGCAACGACCTCGTCCTGGCTGCCGCGACCGAGTTCGATCACCACCTCGCCGTCAAGCGTGACCTGCCAGGAGCCCTGCGCGCTCAGGTGCAGTCGCTCCACCTGGTGCTGCTGCCAGGCCAGCAGGGGCTGCAGGCGACGCAGCATTGCCAGCATCTGCCCGGCGCTGTCGGGCGGGCCCTCGAGCAAGGGCAACGCGATGTCCTCGACATCGCCGAGGTTGGCCTCGAAGACCTCCCCGAAGCTGTTGACCATGCGGTCGCCCTCCTGTCGGCGGCCACGCCACAGGGCCACGGGCTGGTGCTCCTCGAGCCGCACGACGAGGCGGCCCGGCCAGACGCGGCGCACACTGGCGCTGCGCACCCAGGGCACGGCCTCGAAGGCGGTGCGCACGCGCTCAACGTCGACACTGAAGAAATTGCCGCTGAGCCGCGGCATCACGTTGGCTCGCAGCGTGGCGACACTGCTGCGCTCGACGTCGCCCTCCAGGTCGATGGCACGCAGCGGGAAGGCCGGGCTGCGGCCCAGCCAGGCCAGGGCCGAGGCCAGCAACAGCACACCAGCCAGCAGGGCCGACAGTGCGGCAGCGCCGTTCATCAGGCGCACGTCCGGCGGCAGGACGGTCACGGCTGCCGTCATGCCGCACCCCCTTCCGCCATGCCCATCCCCTGGCTGGCCAGGCGACCCGAACGATCCGGGCGATCGCTGTCCAAGCGGGCCGCCGCCAGCAGCCGCAGGCACAACTGCGGGTAGTCGATGCCCGCGGCGCGCGCGGCCATCGGCACGAGCGAGTGCCCGGTCATGCCTGGCGAGGTGTTCATCTCCAGCAGGAAGGGCTTGCGATCGGACGCGCGGATCATCAGATCGGCGCGGCCCCAGCCGCGGCAGCCCAGCGCGCGGTAGGCGGCCAGGGTCAGGTGGCGGATCTCGGCCTCCTCGGCCGCTGGCAGGCCGCTCGGGCAGTGGTAGCCGGTGTCGTCGGAGAAGTACTTGTGCTCGTAGTCGTAATTTCCGTCGGGGGCGGCAATGCGCACCACGGGCAGCGCAACGGCCGCATCGCTCTCACCCAGCACCGGGCAGGTCACCTCGATGCCGTCGACGAAGGCCTCGCACAGCACGTCCGGGTCGTAGGTGGCGGCCAGGCGCACGGCTGGCTCGAGTTGCGAGGCCTGCGTCACCTTGGTCACGCCGATGGACGAGCCCTCGCGCGGGGGCTTGACGATCAACGGCAGGCCGAGTGCTGCCGCCACGCCCGCCAACCGTTCGGCGGTCAGCTCCGACGGCGCCAGCACCACGCCGGCAGGCACCGACAGCCCCTGCGCGGCCCAGATGCGCTTGGTCATGACCTTGTCCATCGCGATGGCGCTGGCCATCACGCCGGAGCCCGTGTAGGGGATGCCCAGCAGCTCGAGCGCGCCCTGGACCGTGCCGTCCTCGCCATGGCGGCCGTGCAACGCGATGAAGACCCGCGCGCAGCCCTCGGCCTTCAAGGCCTCCAGGCCGCGCTGGGCAGGGTCGAAGGCGTGGGCATCGACGCCTGCTTCGCGCAGCGCCTGCAGCACCCCGCCGCCGGACATCAAGGAGACCTCGCGCTCCGCGCTGGCGCCGCCCATCAGCACGGCCACCCGTCCGAGCGTGCGCGGATCCAGCGCCGCGGTCTCGAATGTCGCCCCCGCGGCCGTCATGCCGGCACCTCCTGTGCCTCGTGCGTGGCCACGGCCACCGACAACAGATCCGACACCTTCTGCGGCACGGCGCCGATCGAGCCGGCGCCCATCGTGATCACGACGTCGCCGTCGCGCGCGAAGTCCGCGATCGCCTGAGGCATCTGCCCGATGTCGTCGACAAAGACGGGATCGAGCCGGCCGGCCACGCGCAGCGCGCGCGCCAGTGCCCGGCCGTCGGCGGCGACGATGGGGGCTTCGCCGGCCGCGTAGACCTCGGCCAGCAGCAGCGCGTCGGCCGTGCCCATCACGCGCACGAAGTCCTCGAAGCAGTCGCGTGTGCGGGTGTAGCGGTGCGGCTGGAAGGCCAGCACCAGTCGCCGGCCGGGGAAGGCACCGCGTGCGGCGGCGATCACCGCGGCCATCTCCACCGGATGGTGGCCGTAGTCGTCGATGAGGGTGAAGCACCCGCCGCCGTGGTCTGCGGCCACCAGCCATTCGCCCCAGCGCTGGAAGCGCCGGCCGACACCGGCGAAGGCCTCGAGCGCGCGCTGCACCGGGGCGTCGGGCAGTTCGAGCTCGGCGGCCACGGCGATCGCGGCCAGGGCATTGCGCACGTTGTGCTCGCCGGCCAGGTTCAGCGTGATGTCCAGGTCGGGCAGCACCTCGCCGTTGCGGCGCTGGCAGATGAAGCGCATGCGCCCGCCCGGCAGCGCGCGCACGTCGACGGCGCGCACCTGCGCATCCTCGCCGAAGCCATAGCGCACGACCGGCCGCGACAGCATCGGCACGATCGAGCGCACGCCGGGGTCGTCGCTGCAGACGATGGCCGCGCCGTAGAAGGGCATGCGGTGCACGAAATCGACGAAGGCGGACTTCAGCCGGGCGAAGTCGTGCCCGTAGGTGTCCATGTGGTCGGCGTCGATGTTGGTGACGACCGCAAGCACAGGCAGCAGGTTCAGGAAGCTCGCGTCGCTCTCGTCGGCCTCGACGACGATGTACTCGCCCGAGCCGAGCCGGGAGTTGGCCCCGGCGCTCTCCAGCTTGCCGCCGATGACGAAGGTCGGGTCCAGGCCGGCCTCGGCGAGCACGCTGGTCACCAGCGAGGTCGTCGTCGTCTTGCCGTGCGTGCCGGCGATGGCGATGCCGCGGCGCAGCCGCATCAGCTCGGCCAGCATCACCGCGCGCGGCACCACCGGCACGCGCCGCGCGCGCGCAGCGATCACCTCGGGGTTGTCGCCCCGCACGGCGGTGGAGGTGACCACCGCCTGTGCCGCGCCCAGGTGGGCGGCGTCGTGGCCGATCGCCACGCGGATGCCCAGGCCCGCCAGCCGCCGCGTCACCGCGCTGTCATGCGCGTCCGAACCCGAGACGGTGTAGCCGAGGTTGTGCAGGATCTCGGCGATGCCGGACATGCCGGCGCCGCCCACGCCGACGAAGTGGATGTGCTG
>JBMTXX010000335.1:0-3587 GCA_049453935.1 Rubrivivax sp. | reverse complement strand
CGAGGATGCCGGTGTAGCCCATGCCGACGATCAGCGAGGCATTGGCCGCGGTGTGCACCGCCGCCACCTCGATGCCGCCCGCCAGGCCCGCGGCTGCGCCGCCGAGCGCGCAGGCCACGACCACCAGGCGGTGCGCCGGCAGGCCCACCAACTGGGCTGCGCGCAGGTTGCCGCCGACCACGCGCACGGCAAAGCCGTGCGTCGTCATCGACAGCCACAGCGCCGCGGCCACGCAGGCCACGAGGCCGAAGACCAGACCCCAGTGCACGTCCCAGGGGCCGATGGTGCCGATGCGCACGGACTCGGCCAGCGGCAATGTCGACGGCTTGTTCAGGCTGGCCGGGTCACGCAGCGGGCCTTCGACGATGTGCTTGAACAGGTTGATCGCCACATAGCCCAGCAGCAGGCTCGAGATGGTCTCGTTGACGCCGCGCCATTGGCGCAGCGCGCCGGCCAGGGCGATCCACGCTGCGCCGGCCGCCGCTGCAGCGGCCAGCAGCAGCGCCGTGCCGACCAGCCCGGCTGGCAGCGGCAAGGCGTAGGGCAGCGCGGCGCAAGCCAGCCCACCGAGCACCAGCGCGCCCTCGCCGCCGATCACCGTGAGCCCGGCCCGCGCCGGCAGCGCCACACACAGTGCGGTCAGCATCAGCGGCGCCGCCCGCTGCAGCGTGTTCTGCAGCGAGAAGGCGTCGCCGAAGGCGCCCCGGAACAGCAGCGCCCAAGCCTGCAATGGGTCATGCCCGTCGATCATGACGAACAGGCCGAACAGCAGCAGGCCGGCGGCCAGCGCCAGCACGGGCAGCAGCAGCGATTCGAGGGCGTCCTTCATGGGGCCGGGCGGTCGAGGTCTCGGGGGCCGGGGCTGTGTGCGTCAGATCTTGCCGATCACGCCTTCGACCAGGTAGTTCATCGACTCCAGCGCGACGTCGGTCTGCTTCAGCGTCGTGCCCCGGGCGATGACGACCTTGCCGGTGTTGTCCTTCAGCTCGCCGCTGAAGATGTCGAAGCTGCCGGCCATCATCTTTGCGCGCACCGCGTCGGCGGCCTTGCGCGCGCCCTCGGGCACCATCGCACCGTAGGGCGACGACTTGACGAAGCCTGCCTTCAGCCCGCCACGCACGAAGTTGGGGTGCGGCTTGCCGGTGCGGGCAGCTTCCAGGATGGTGGTGTAGGCGGTGAGCCAGTTCCACTCGGCACCTGTCAGGTAGGCGTTGGGGGCCAGCTTGGCCTGGCTGGCGTGGTATCCGCAGACCATGCGGCCGCGCTTGGCCGCGGTCTCGACGACGACCTTCGGGCCGTCGACGTGCATCGTGAACACGTCCACGCCCTGGTCGGCCAGGCTGTTGGTGGCCTCGGCTTCCTTGACAGGCATCGACCAGTCGCCGGTGAAGATCGCGGTCGTCGTGATCTTCGGGTCGACCGAGCGCGCGCCCATCGTGAAGGCGTTGATGTTGCGCAGCACCTGCGGGATGGGCTTGGCGGCCACGAAGCCGAGCTTCTTGCTCTTGCTCATGTGGCCGGCGATCACGCCGTTGAGGTACTGCGCTTCGTCGATGTAGCCGAAGAAGCTGCCGGTGTTGGCCGGGTGCTTGCCCTGGGTCCACAGGCCGCCGCAGTGGGCGAAGCGGACCTTGTCGTTCTTGCCGGCCACGGCCAGCATGTGCGGGTCGAAGTAGCCGAAGGACGTGGGGAACAGCAGCGTCGCGCCGTCCTGCGAGATCATGCCCTGCATGCTCTTCTGCACCGCCTGGGTCTCGGGGACGTTTTCTTCCTCGACGAGCTTGACGCCGGGCAGCTTCTTCAGCTGGGCCGCGGCCTCGGCGTGCGCCTGGTTGTAGCCGAAGTCGTCACGCGGGCCGACGTAGATGATGCCCACGGTGATCGGCGCTTGCGCCATCGCCTGGCGCAGCGCGCCGGGCAGCGCGATCGAGGCGCCGCCCAGGGCGCCGGCGGCCAGCAAGCGGCGGCGCAGCGTGTCGGTCGGGGTGAAGGTACGGTCGTTCATGGCAGGTCCTTTCAGGAGCGGGGAGGGAGTGGGAGGGGAGGGGGAAAGCGGTTCGGGAGAACGTGTGCTGCTTTGGTCGGTCACGCCGCGTCGATCACGCTGACATGCGCCGCCACCACGCGCCAGCCCTGAGGCAGGCGCAGCCAGGTCTGGCTCTGGCGGCCGATACGCGGGCTGCCGTCGCGGCGGAACTCGGTCATCGCGGTGGCGGTGTCGCGGCCGTAGGTGGTGATGACGGTGCGTGTGAGCGTGCGCGCCAGGCCCTGCGCCGGGCGGGCGTTGCGGAAGGCGCGGATCTCGTCGATGCCGTACAGGTTCTCGGCCGCGCCGTAGCGCACCGTGTGCGGGCTGGCCCAGAACAGCTCGTCCAGCACGTCCACGCGGTTGTTCACCAGCGCGTCCTCGTAGCGGGCGAAGACGGCCTGCACTTCGGCCAGCACGTCGGGGAGGTTGATGTCCATGAGGTGGGGTCTCTTGGGGTTGGGCCGGCTCAGGCGGTCAGCGGCGTGGCCACCGTCGACGTGCCGGCCGGGCCGACATCCAGCCGCGCCAGCGGCGCCTGCGCCACACCGGCGGCTTCGAGCGCGCGTGCCGCGCGCAGGCAGAGGTCTTCGCGCCAGGGCGCAGCGATCAGCTGCACGCCGATCGGCAGATGCGGCTGCGCCGGGTCGCAGCCCCACACCGGCACCGTGGCCACCGGCAGCCCGATGCACGACACCGGCTGCGTCAGCAGGCCCATGCTGGCGCGCGCCGGCAGGCGCTGGCCGGCGATCTCGAGCCACTCGGTGCCGATGGGCGGCGCGACGCAGGGCGTGGCCGGCGCGAGGAAGAGATCGACATCGCGGAAGCTCTTTGCCACCTCATGCGCGAACCAGCTTCGCAGGCGTTGCGCCTGCGCGATCCAGGCCGCAGGCAGCAGCGCGCCGGCCAGGAATCGGTCGCGCGACAGCGGCTCGAAATCCTGCGCGCGGCGCTTCAGGTCGGCCAGGTGCAGCGCCGAGCCTTCGGCATTGGTGATGAGGAAGGCGGCCGCGCGGGCGCGGTGCGCCTCGGGCCATTCGACGCGGCGGCTTGCGCGCAGCGCGGCAGCCACACGGTCGACCGCGGCCAGCGCCGGGGCGGTGGCCTGGGTGCGGAACCAGCCGTCCAGCACCGCCACGCGCAGGCCCTCGGTGCCGCGCTCGAGCAGCGGGGCCGTGGGCTCCGACGGGCGTTGCGCGCAGGCCGGGTCGGCCGCGTCGGGGCCCTGCATCGCGTCGTAGGCGCGGGCCAGCAGCCCCACGTCGCGCGCGAACGGGCCCAGGTGGTCCAGGCTCGCGACGAAGGGGTAGCTGCCGGTGCGTGGCAGGCGCCCGAAGGTGGGCTTCAGGCCGAAGACACCGCACAGCGAGGCCGGCACGCGGATCGAGCCGTTGGTGTCCGAGCCCAGCGCCAGCGGCACCTGCCCTGCCGCCACCGCCGCGGCCGAGCCGCCCGACGAGCCGCCGCTGATGCGCGCCAGGTCGTGCGGGTTGCGCGTGGGCCCGACGTGCGAGTTTTCGGTCGTGAAGCCGTAGGCGTACTCGTCCATGTTCAGCGCGCC
>JBMTXX010000334.1:0-3597 GCA_049453935.1 Rubrivivax sp. | reverse complement strand
CTGCTGCGCCCCTGGTAACCCTTGCGACGCAGGTAGGCCATCTTCTCGGCCTCCACGTCAATGCTGTAGGCCAGGACTTCGTCGGGCTCGGCCAGGCGCTGGCTCATCGATCGCGATGCGTACAGCATCTCCTTGCCGAAGCGCATGCGGTCGCGGCGGGCGACCAGGGTGCGCGTCTGCTGCACGGTCTGCAGGATCCAGGGGTGGTCGGCGGCCAGGGTCTCCACCTCGCTGAGCAGGCGCTCGGCCTCGGCCCAGTTGCCGTCTTCGGCGGCGGCGCGGGCGCGGCGCTGCAAGCGCGCGGCGCGCAGCTCGGTCAGGCGGCGTTGCACCAGCTCGTCGGCGTCCATCGCGAGCCACCGGGCGGCGTCCACCACCGGCAGCGCCGGCAGGCTGGCCTTGAAGGTGCGCGGCTGCCCGCTGCCGTCCAGCGCCTGCACGGTGACGTGGAAGGCCTTGCCCTGGCGGCTGCGGGCCTGGGCGCGCACGGCGCTGTCCATCGGCACGCTGAAGCAGGCCCAGGCCTCGGCGCCGGCGGCCACGGACGGCAGCATCCACTGCCCTTCTGCGTTGCGCGGATAGTCGTTCAGCAAGGCCCAGCGCGATGTCGCGCTGCCGGTGGTCAGCCGCACGTCGCGCCAGGCCAGGTGCGACAGCAGGCCGATCTCCGACTCGAAGGCTTCGGCCAGATCCTCTGCGCGGTCGCCGTACAGGGCGCTGCCCTGACCGGCGGTGGCCATTTCGGTCATCAGGGCCTCGTTGAAGCCCTCGCCCAGGCCGACGGTGGTGGTGCTGACGCCGCTGGCGGCGAGTTGTCGCACCTGGTCGCAGATGCGGCCGGGGTCGGTTTCGCCATGGTTGGCCTGCCCGTCGGACAGCAGCACCACGCGGCACAGCCGTCCAGGCCCCGTGCGCGGCGCCACCTGCAGCGCGCCGGCCAGCCAGCCGCCGTGCAGATCGGTGCTGCCGCCGTCCGAGAATGACGCCAGTACGGCGGCGATGCGCTCGCGGGCCTGCGGCGCGGGCGTCAGCGGCAGCACCGTCTGCACGGCATCGTCATAGACAACGAGACCGACCTCGTCGGCCGCGTCCAGGCGGCTGACCAGATCGGCCGCGCAGGCCTTGGCGGCATCCAGCTTGCCACCGCTCATCGAACCCGAGCGGTCGATCACCAGCGACAGGGACAGCGGCGTGCGCTGCAACGGCGCCGCGCCGCGCGCCACCAGGCGCAGCAGCACGTCCAGAGACTGGCGACGGTCGTCGACCAGGGCGGGCTTGCGGGGGGTGAGGATGATCTCCAGGTCGTGGGTGGCGGGGGCGGCGGCAGCGGTGTCCTGAGGGGTGCTCATCGGTGATCTCCTGAGGGGGCGGGCAAAGCGGGGCCAGGCACGGCCCGGTGGGTGGGCGTGCGGTGGGCAAACGGGGCAGTGACGGGTGGGCGCCGGCGTGTCGGGCCGGCTTCAGGCCGGTGTCAGGCCTGGGGGTCTGGCTCGGGCGGGGGGCGTGCGTCCAGGCGGTCCAGGCGGTCGAGCCGGTCGTTGAGTTGGCCGATGGCATGAAGGATCTGCCGGGTGTCCTGGGCCTGGCGAGCCTCGATCTCCAGCAGTTGCTGGCGCACGATGACTTCCAACCTGCGCATCGTCTCGGTCAGTTGGTCAGTGGTCTGGCAGAAGCCGTCGTACACGCGCATGTGCGATGCCTCCATCCGCTTCATCTGATCCGACTGAAGGTCGCGCATCTGTTGGACGACCTCCATCACCTGATCGGCCAAGGCATGCCGTGCGGCGTCCGACGACATGCTGGCCTTTTGCAGGTTCGCATCCATCGACATGAGCATTTCGTCCCGGAAGCGGCGCACCTCGTCCAGAACATCCGGCAAGGCCATCGACGGCCGGTGAGACGCAGCCGCCGCAGGCGCAGGCGCTGCGGCGGCCTGCACACCGGCGCGGCGTGGGCTCGTCTTGTCCTGCATGAAACGGCCGACCAGCAACTCCGCCTGTGTGGGCAAGGGCTTGTCCAGGCCCTCGGCCAGGGTGCGTGTCAGCGCATTCCGGTTGTGCTCTGCGATCACCGCCAGCGACATGCCCGCCTGCGCCATACGCCGCGCCGTCAGCAACTGCAGCAGGTGCCGCTGGCCATAGGCCGCATCACGCCCGACGCGATCGGGCCGGTCGATCACGCCCTCGCTGACGTAGTAGCGCACCAGGCGCTCGTTCGTGCGGTCCGGGTCCACGGGCAGGCCGTAGGCACGTCCGCGCTCGATGGCGTGCGCAGCCAGCTCGGCTGCGTTGCCGGAGAACTCATCGGTGGGAGGCATGAAGCTCCAGGGGGTGTTTTGTTGACAGTGGCATGATGCCAGTCTTCACGATGACTGTCAATACGACAGTGGCAGTGTTGTTTCTGTGTCTGATTTCGACACCGGCTCACCCCATGGACAGGGGTGCTCTCTTACAGCGTCAGTGTGGTCAATGCCACATGATCTGGTGCCGGTGGCTCACCAGGTGATCTGGATGCATGCACAGCCCATGGGCGTCTCATCCCGCCGCCTTCTGGTCTGCCAGCAGTTGCAGCGTCAAGTCGTCCCGCAGACCGGCGTAGAAGACGTCCAGCGCCTGCGCGAGCACGGCCCTGTCCTCCACCCGTGACGCCGCGGCCTCGAACAGCGTCAGGCAAGACCGAAATTTCGTGGCGTCCACCGGCCCGAGGATGGCTTTGGCACTCAGGTGCGCGTGGCCCAGCAGCGCCGTCACACACTCGATCAGGCGTGGCCCGAGCACCGGATGCGCCAGGTATGCGGCCGCCTCGGCCCGGTCGGCCAACCCGTACTCGCGCGCCATCGCGCTGCGGCCCAGCGCGCGCAGTTGCGGCAGCACGTACCAGATCCAGTGCGAGACCTTGCGGCCGGCGCGCAGCTCTTCCAAGGCCTCGGCGTACGCAACCCCGTGGCGGCCGGATTGGGCCTGGACGTAGCGATCGAGTGTGGTCATGCTTCCCCTTCCGTACGATTGCCATTGCGCTGCGCAGCGGGATCATCGGCTGCGATCAGGTCGCGCCGCCCGTACCGCACCCACCCCTCCAGCGCCCCGCGCATCGAGACGAAGGGCTCCCATGGCAGATGCAGCATCACGCTGCCGATACGGGGCAGGAATGTCCGGTCCGGCGCGAAGCTTCTGCGGATGACGCCGTTGTCGACGATCTCGAGGTCGTCGATGCCGTAGCGCTGGCGCAGGTCGTCCAGCGTGACGTGGCCGTAGACGTCCACCAGACGGCCCTGCGGGTCGCGGTTCAAACGGTGCGCCGATGGCTTGCGCGGCGAGGCCGCCTCCACCACCGGCCACCCCGTGGCCTCGCGCAGCACGAACGCAAACCAATCGCAACGGTCGTGCCCGTAGACCGTGATCACCAAGTCCAGCGCGGTGTGGTACGGGCGCCGCTCGAAGGGCTGCTCCAGCAGGTCTTCGTCGCACTCCAGCACGATCGCGGCGTCCTCGCCCAGTTCGTCCAGGCTGGGCAGCGGCCCGTCGCCGAGCCATTCGGGACGCGACGGCTTGAACATTCCTCCCACCGTACCGGCCAACAGTCGTCGGCACCACGCCA
>JBMTXX010000333.1:0-3613 GCA_049453935.1 Rubrivivax sp. | reverse complement strand
CGATCACCCCGCCGTGATCGCCCGATCCAGGTTCTCTCGCAGCCGTTGCTCGATCTTCTCGCTGAAGGCACCCAGCAGGAAGCCCAGACGGGCGCGCAGTTCGAAGCGGGTGGCGCTGACCTCGAGCGTGCCGGCCACGCCGGTGCGGCTGAAGCGGATCACGTCGCAGACGTCGCCTGAGGTGTGCTCGCAGGCCATGCCCCAGGTGCGCACCGCATCGTCGGCCCAGGCCTGCGCCAGGGCGCGGGCGCCGTCGAGTCCGAGATCGTGGTCGCGCTGGATGTGCAGGTCGGGCATGGTGCGTGCGGTGGGGCTTCGGGGTGTGGTGGCCAGGGCCCGCAGGCCGGGCGTGCGGGGTGGCCCGGGGCGCCGGCAGCGCCGCGGGCCGGCATCATCGCCGGATTTCGCTGATCGTGCTGGTCTTCGGCGCGACTTGCAGCGCCTGGCGCCGCTGTTCGCGCGGGAGCGCGGCCAGGCGCCGGACGGCGGCGTGGAAGCGCTGGAAATCCGCCCCCTCGCGCTCGAACAGCGCGATGAACTCCGGCACCAGGTCGTCGTAGGCGCCCAGCACGGCGAGCGCGGCGTTGTTGGCCTGCGCGAACCAGGGGTCCAGGCCGTCGTGGCCGGCCCAGGGCCCGGCCTTCAGCGCGGCGTGCTCGGCACGCAGTGCGGCCAGGACGTCGGCCTTGCCCTGGCGCTTGGTGGCGTCGTCGGCGCTGCTGCGGTACAGGGCGTCGAGCGCCTGGCGTGCTTGTCGGGTCAGACGCCGGAAGTCCTCGCGCCGGGCCTCGCGCGCGGCGTGATCGGCCACGACGTCGGGCCCGGCCTGTGCCAGCCAGCGTTGCAGGCCCAGGCGCTCCACCGCGGTGGCGTAGGACTCGTTGAAGGCGGTGTCGTCGCGCACGTACACCACCTGGTGCGCCATCTCGTGGAACAGCAGCCGCGCCAGCTCGGTCTGTGGCCAGTGCACGAAGGTGCTCAGCAGGGGGTCGCCGCCGAGCCAGTCGGTGCGACCGAGTGTGGAATAGGCCGGCACGCCGTAGACATGCACGTCCAGGCGCTGGCTGCGCAGCCGCTCGGCCAGCGCCTGTGCCCGCTCGCGGTCGAAGTGGCCGCGGTAGGCCACCCGTCCCGCCACCGGCACCCACCACGTCTTCAGTTCGAGCGAGAGCTCGGGGGTGGCCACGACGTTCCACACCACCGCGGGGCGGTCGATCTGTGCATGGCGGCGGTAGCTGGCGCCGTCGGGCAGGTGCAGCGTCTGCACGGCGAACGTGCGCAATTGCTGCGCCTGTGAGAGCTGTTCACGCAGCACGGGCGGGGTGCCGGGGTCGGCCAGCCAGTCGTCCACCGGCCGCGCGCGCTGCAGCAGGTCCAGGTGTCCGCCCACGGTGTGGGCCAGGTAGCCCAGGCTGGCGCAGCCCGACAGCAGCGTGGTCAGCAGCGCGGCCATCAGCCACACGCCCGTCGTGCGCGCGACGCCGCGCATCCGGCGTGCGCGCTCAGGCGGCCGCGGCCGTCGCATCGGCCTGTGTCGCGTCGACGCCAGCGCCCGCGCCCACGGCCGCGGCATCGAGTGCACGCACCTCCACCAGGCAGTCATAGAAGGCCGGCGCGCGACCGAGGTCGGTCAGGTGCTGGTGCGTCAGCTCGTTGACGTTGGTGCCCTCCGGGCCCAGCTTGCGCCACCAGATGCCCAGGCCGTTGACCACGCCGGGGCGGGCCCGCGTGGTCACGGCGGCGTGGCAGCGGTAGCGGCCGCGGTCGTTCCAGGCCTCGACCAGGTGGCCGTCGGCGATGCCGCGCGCCGCGGCGTCCTCGGGGTGGATCTCCAGCAGCGGGCGGCCTTCGATGCTGCGCAGGCTCTTCACGTTGACGAAGGTCGAGTTCAGGAAGTGCCGCGCCGGCGGCGAGATCATCGCCAGCGGGTAGCGCTGCGCCAGCGCCGGCTGGGTCTGGGTGCACTCATGGTTGGGCAGGTGGTCGGGTACGCCCAGTCCCGGCGCGTCAACGACAGCGCGGCCGTCGGGCGTCGGGAAACCGCCGTCGGCGAAGGGCAGGTCCGGCGTGCGCAGGCGTTGCCAGCCCTGGGCGGACAGGGCCTCGAAGTCCACCGTGCCGGCGCGGAAGGCCGCGCGTGCGATCTGTTCGTCGGTGTCGGCGAAGCAGGGCTCGGTGTAGCCCATGCGCTTTGCCAGGCGCCGGAAGATCTCGGAGTTGGGCAGGGCTTGCCCCAGCGGTGCGATCGCCGGGTGGTTGATCAGCACGTCGCGGTGGCCGTAGGAGCCGTGGACGTCCAGATGCTCGAGTTGCGTGGTGGCGGGCAGCACGATGTCGGCCAGGTCGGCGGTGTCGGTCATGAAGTGCTCGAGCACCACCGTGTACAGGTCCTCGCGCCTGAAACCCTGCACCACCTTGCCGGACTGCGGCGCCACCGCCACCGGGTTGCTGTTGTAGACCACCACCGCCTCGATGCGCGGGCCGAAGCCGGGGGAGGCCTCGCGCAGCAGGTCGTCGCCGATGGTGCTCATGTTGATCACCCGCGGCGCGGGCTGGGGCATCAGGTCGGGCCGGCCCAGGGCGCCCGCGTCCAGCACCCCCGCCAGCCACCCCGACGACGACAGCAGCAGCCCGCCGCCGCGCTGCCGCCACGCGCCGGTCAGGCAGGGCAGCAGCGCGATCAGCCGCACCGCGTTGCCGCCGCCGCGCACGCGCTGCATGCCGTAGTTCAGCCGGATGGCGGCCGGGCGCGTCGTGGCGTAGTCGCGGGCGAGTGCGCGGATCTGCGCCGCCTCCAGCCCGCAGACCTCGGCGGCGCGTTCGGGCGGCCACTGAAGTGCGCGTTCGCGCAGCGCCGGCCAGCCGCTGACGTGGCGGTCGATGTAGTCGGCGTCCAGCAGGTCAGCGGTGATGAGCTCGTGCATCAGCGCCAGCGCCAGCGCCCCGTCGGTGCCCGGGCGCAGCGCCAGGTGGGCGTCGCACTTGTCGGCCGTCTCGGTGCGACGCGGGTCGATGCACACCAGCCGGGCGCCCGCGCGGCGCGCCTGCTGCGCGAAGGACCAGAAGTGCACGCTCGAGGCGATCGGGTTGCTGCCCCAGATCAGGATCAGCCTGGCGTGGGCATAGTCCTCGACGTGCATGCCCAGCTTGCCGCCGTAGGTGGCCGCCAGCGCCGCCGCGCCGGCACTGGCGCAGATCGTGCGGTCCAGGCGCGAGGCGCCCAGGCGGTGAAAGAAGCGCGCGGCCATGCTTTCGCCCTGCACCAGCCCCATCGTGCCCGCATAGCTGTACGGCAGAACGGCCTGCGCTGCGCCCGGCCCGCGCGCGGCGATCGCGCCCAGGCGCTGCGCGATCTCGTCCAGTGCCTCGTCCCAGCCGATGCGCTCGAAACGCGGCAGCCCGGACTTCGGCCCCACCCGGCGCAGCGGATGCAGCACGCGCTCGGGGTGATAGGTGCGCTCGGCATAGCGGCTGACCTTGGTGCACAGCGCGCCGTGCGTGGGCGGATGGTCGGGGTTGCCCGCCACGCGCACCACGCGCCCGTCCTCCACCGTGACCCGCATCGAGCAGGTGTCGGGGCAGTCGTGGGGGCAGGCGGCGTGGATGGTGCGGG
>JBMTXX010000332.1:0-3654 GCA_049453935.1 Rubrivivax sp. | reverse complement strand
CAGTCGACCCCCAGCGCCTCCTTGACCGTGGGCACCGACGGATAGCCTGGATGACGTTGCGGGCTCATGATCGCGATCGAGCGCACACGGCCCGCGTCGACCATGGTCTGCGCCTCGGGCATCGTCGTGGCCACCACTGCGATCGCTCCGGAGGTGAGCAGCTGCATCGACGGTGCCGAGCCCTCGGATGGCACCCAGGGCAAGGCACTCACGGGACGCTGCAGCGCGCTGAGCAACCCGGCCACCGACAGGTGCGCCAAGCCGCCGAGGTTGGCACCCGAGGCCTTGAGGCTGCCCGGCCGCGCGGCCACCTCGTCCATCAACGCCTTCAGGTCTTTCGGACCATCGTCGGCGCGCACGTGGATCCCGGCCGGGTCGGTGTTGTACAGCGCCAGCGGTGTGTAGTCCGCGTGCGTGATCTGGGCCGTGCCCAGCCACTTGTAGAGCGACAACTCGGTCGTGATGACGCCCAGCGTGTAGCCGTCAGGCCGGGCATTGGCAATGGCTGTGTGGCCGACGATGCCACCACCGCCCGTGCGGTTGACGACGTTGACCGGTTGCTTCAGCTCCTTTTCGAGCAGCGTGGCCACGAAGCGACCGGTGGCATCGGTGCCACCGCCGGCGGACCAGGGGACGATGAGCGTGATCGGCCGGTCGGGGTAGGCGGCCGCCGGGCCGGCGACAGCCATCAGCGCGACCATGGAGCACAGCAGGCGACGGCGCGCGGTCGCCAACGGCGCGCGCAGGGTTTGGAACGTCTTCATGGGTCTCCTTCGTTGGATGGGCACGTGGGATCGACGAAAACCTGCCCGGCGTGCCGATGACAGACCATCGGACATCGGGAGAAGTGTCCGGAATACGGAATAGTTGACCGCATGCCGGAACGCTGAAACAATCCTAGGCGTCTCGACCGGCACTGTCAACCCGGATCGAACCCGAAGATGTTTCTCCTCCGACCCAACTGACCTCCCGAGGATCCCATCCATGAACCACGACCCCAGCCACAAGCCCGACCTTCGCCCCGTCCTGCACGGGGTGATCCCGCCGATCGCGCTGCCGTTCGACGAGCAGGGGGCACTGGTGCGGCATGCCCTGCGCCCGCAACTGGACCTGATCGTGCAAGCCGGGGCCAATGGCGTGGTCGCAGGCGGCAGTACGGGTGAAGGTCACACGCTGTCGGATGCAGAGTTCATCGACGCGATGACCGACGCCTACGAGGCCACAGACGGCCGCATCCCCTTCCTGGCTGGCCTGATCGTCAACAGCACCATCCAGGCGGTCCGCCGCACGCGTGCGCTGGACGGCATGAAGCTGACGGCGCTGCAGGTGACGCCCGTGCATTACCTGTTCAAGCCCGACGACAAGGCCACGATCGAGCACTTCCGCACCATCTGGGAGGAGACGGGCGTGCCGATCATCATCTACAACGTGATCCCCTGGAACTACCTCAGCGTGGACCTGATGCTGCGCATCATGGACGAGGTGCCGGGCGTGATCGGCATGAAGCAGAGCAGCGGCGACCTCAAGTCGCTGTCGGACCTGCTGCTGAATCACAAGGCGCCGAACGTCGTCCTCAGCGGCATCGACGCGCTGCTGTACCCCGGCTTTGCGCTGGGCATGCACGGCGCGATCTCGGCACTGACCAGCGCAGTACCCGGGCCGGTGGTCAAGCTGCAGCACATGGTACGCGACGGCCGCCACGACGAGGCGCGCGCGCTGCACTTCCACCTGAACCGCCTGTGGAACACACTGCCGCACGAGATCCTGCCGGGCTGCGTCAAGTACATCCAGCACCTGCAGGGGCTGCCGCTGTACCACCCGCGCGCGCCGATGGTCGGGCCGGATGCCGCGCTGCGCGCGCGCATCGCGCAGCACCTGGAGCCCGTGCTGGCCGCCTGAGCCCGGGCGGGCCGGGCCCAGCGGGCACTGCGACCCGCTTTCCGATCGATGGCCTGCGGGTTCCGGGGCCCGCCGTCAAGGCGCCTGCAGCAAGCTCGACACCCCGTTGGTCAGTGTCGTGCGCCGCATGTCGCGCACCTCCTGCGGATCGAAGCGGCGGGCGCGGTGCATGGTGACGCGGTTGTCCCACATCACCAGGTCCCAAGGCTGCCAGACGTGCGCGTAGACGAAGCGGCGCTGCGTGGCGTGTTCGTTGAGGTCGCGCAGGAAGGCGCGGGCCTCGGGGGTGGGCCAGCCTTCGATGGACCCGGCGTGGCTGGACAGGTACAGCGACAAGCGGCCCGTGACAGGGTGACGCCGCACCAGCCGCTGCCGCACCGGCGCCCACTTCGCGCGTTCCTCGGGCGTGAAGTCGTCGAAGCCGAGCAGGCCACGCGAATAGATCTGGCTGTGCAGGCAGATCAGGTCGTGGACTTCGCGCTGCGTTGACTCGTCCAGCGTGTCGTAGGCGGCGCGCATGTCGGCGAACTCGGTGTTGCCGCCCGTCTTCGGAATCACGCGGGCCGACAGCAGCGAGTACTTCGCCGGCACGTCCTTGAACGAGCTGTCCGAATGCCACAGCAGGTTGCCCAGGCCGAACAGGCGGCGGCGGTCGTCGCGCGGCAGCACCTCGCCGTGCTTGTCGAGGTTGGAGATGTCGTTGAGCTCCATCGCCACGCGCCGGTCCTGCGGGGCGTGGATGTCACCTGTGGCGTGCTCCAGCGGGCCGAGCTGGCGCGAGAACGCCACCTGCTGCGCGTCGTCCAGGCGCTGGTCGCGGAAGACGAGGACGCCGAAACGGTCCATGCCGGCGTGGATCGCAGCGACCTGCTCGTCGCTGAGTTCGTGCGTCAGGTCGATGCCGCGGACCACGCCGACAAAATCTGGGCGGTTCGGGTCGACGGGTTCGATGCTGCAGGCCATGGCGGGTATTCGACATCACAGTCCCAGGGGAAAACATTGTGGCGCGGGCCGGCCGCTCGGTACAGGGGGCTGAGGCAGCCGTGCCGGGCGATCCGGCGACACGCCTCCGGCCACACGGCGCCCCTCCATTCGTGAGGCCAACAAGGTCCTGTACCGGTTCGCGCCCTGTCCATGCACCCCCGGGAAAACGCGGGTGCCGCTGCGGCGCCCCTGCTGCCTACACTGCATCAACCCACCCGAGACGCCTTCGGGACGAGGCTCACGCGGGTCGATCCGCGTCTGCCGGGCGGGCGGGAAGGCGGTGTGACGCCAGGCACAGGGCTCGGCGGCCGTCTCCCGAACAACCTCTCCAGGAGACAAATACATGACCACTCGCCGCACCCTCCTCCGCTCCGCTGCCGCCAGCGCGGTCACCGGGATCGCCGGCTTCAGCATCGTCGGCCGCGCCCAGGCCCAGGCCCTGACGCTCAACGGCGCGTCGCAGTTCAACGATGAGCACCCGTACACGATGGCGATGGCGCGCTTTGCCGAGCTGATCAAGACCTACTACGACCAGCCGGTGAACTTCGTCCTGCACAAGAACAGCTCGCTGGGCCTTGAGAAGCAGTACGTCGAGTACATGTCGGCCGGTCGCGCCGTCGACTTCGCCGTGGCCTCGCCGGCCCACATGTCGACGTTCTCGAAGTCAGCGCCCTTCATCGACGCCCCCTTCCTGTTCCGTGACTTGACGCACTGGAAAAGCGTGCTCGACGCCGACCTGTTCAAGCCCATCTCCGACGACATCGCCAAGCG
>JBMTXX010000331.1:0-3655 GCA_049453935.1 Rubrivivax sp. | reverse complement strand
GAATCCGACGACGATGCTTGCCCACCTCGAGCGGCCCGCCGGGCCAGCCCCTTCGCTCCGTCAGGTGCTGGCCGACATCGGCCCGACCTTTCTCGCCAATGGCCTGATCGCCTTCATCTTCGCGGCCACCGGGCCGGTGGCGGTGATCCTGTCGGTGGGCACGCGCGGCGGCTTGTCGCAGGCGGAACTGGCGTCGTGGGTGTTCGGCGTGTTCTTCGTCAACGGCCTGCTCACGCTGGCCATGAGCTGGCGCTATCGCATGCCGCTGGGTTTCGCGTGGACCATCCCCGGCACGGTGCTGGTGGGGCCGGCCCTGCAGCACTTGAGCTTTGCCGAGGTGATCGGCGCCTTCTACGCCACCAGCGTCCTGGTCCTGCTGCTGGGGGCCAGTGGATGGGTCAGGCGCGTGATGGCGCTGTTGCCCATGCCCATCGTGATGGGCATGGTGGCCGGCGTCTTCCTGCGTTTTGGACTCGATCTGGTGCGGGCGCTGCACGGCGACGTGTCCATCGCCGCCCCGATGGTGCTGGCCTTCGTGCTGTTGTCGGCCATGCCGGTGCTCGGGCGTCGCCTGCCGCCGTTGATCGGGGCGCTGCTGGTGGGGGCGGTGGTGTTGGTCCTGCTCGGGCGGGTGGACGCGGCGTCGGCCGGCCAGTGGAGCCTGGCCCAGCCTCTGGTGCAGGCCCCGGCCTGGTCGCTGACGGCGATGGTGGAACTGGTCGTGCCCCTGGCCATCACCGTGCTCGTGGTGCAGAACGGCCAGGGCGTGGCGGTGCTGCGGGCGGCGCAGCACGACCCGCCGGTCAACACCTGCGCGGTCGTCTGTGGGCTGGGCGCTGCGGCGAGCGCGCTCGTCGGTGCGGTCAGTACCTGCCTGACCGGGCCCAGCAACGCGATGATGAGTTCCTCCGGCGACAAGGCCCGCCACTACACCGCCGCGCTGACCTTCGGCACCCTGGCCGTGCTGTTCGGCCTGCTGGCGCCCACTTTCACCGGGCTGATGCTGGCCGCACCCCAGGCCTTCATCATGGTGCTGGCGGGCCTGGCGATGCTGCGGGTGCTGCAGGGCGCCTTCACCACGGCCTTCGGCACCGGCCGCCACACGCTGGGCGCGCTGATCAGCCTGCTGGTCACCGTGGCCGATCTCAGCCTGCTCAACATCGGAGCCGCCTTCTGGGGCCTGGTGGCCGGGTACCTGGTGTCGCGGTGGATGGAAAAGGCGGACTTCGCCGTGCGCGCGTGAGCCCGCGCAGCCGCACGCCTTTGCCGCTGCAGCCGCCGGCCGACGCTGGCATCGATCGTCAGGGCAGTGCGGCGATGCGCAGCCGTCCCATCATCATGGCCACTCCGGCCTGGGTCGGGTCGACCACGGGCACGCCGAGCGTGTCCTCCAGCCGCCTGCGGTAGCGAGCCATGCCTGCACAGCCCATGACGACGACCCGTGCGCCGTGCTGTCGAACCAGGCACTCGCCCACCGACCGCATCCGACCGAACGTCAGTGCCTCGTCACCGAGATCGACGACGCTGACTTCGATGGGCAGATCGGCGGCCAGCAGGTGCTCCATGCCCAGCAAGCGGATCTGGCGCAGGTGCCTGGGCACCGAGCGCGACAGGATGGAGATCACTCCGAAGGGCCCGCCCAGCGACGCAGCCGTGTGATAGGCCGCTTCGGCACAGCCGATCACCGGGATCGACAGCTCCTCACGCATCGCGTGCAGCCCTGGGTCGGAGAAGCAGGCGATGACCAGGCCTGTGGCCTGCTGGCGCTGCGGGTGGTGTTTCCACCAGTCCAGCATCTTTTCCGTGATGCCGTCGACGTGGGCCTGGGTCTCGATGCCTGGCGGGCCACTGGCCAGCGTCTCGCAGACGATGCGCGGGCCTTCGGGGTGCTGCAGCGGTGCGACGGCCGTGGCGATGTGGTCGGTCACCGCCCGGGTGCTGTTGGGGTTGAGGACCAGCAGGAGAGGGTCGGACATGGTGGATTCCGTGTTCAGGACGGCCTTGAAGGCCCTTCGATGCCGCGCCGCAGGTCGGCCCGTGACCTCAGGGCGTCGGCGGATGGTCCCCCAAGGGCAGACCGGCGCCGGTGCGTTCGACGATCAGCGCGTAGTGCTCGGGCCGTCGGTGCCTGGCGAAGTTGAAGACGTGTTCGCGGAAGGTGTCGCCCAGGGCGAGGTCGCATTGGAAGAAGATGAGTTCGTCTTCCTCCGTCGAACTCTGGGCGCAGATCTCGCCGGTGGGCGAGACGATGGCCGAGCCGCCGATCATGTGGAAGCCGTCCTCGCGCCCGCACTTGGCGGCTGCGCCGACCCACAGCGCGTTCTCGTGTGCGTGCGCCTGCAGCAGCAGCAGGTGATGGAACATCCGCAGGTGCGATGGCTCGGGCCAGTGGATGTTGTGCGACGGCGTGTTGTAGCCCAGCACCACCACCTCGGCGCTCTGCAGCGCCATGACCCGGAAGGTCTCGGGCCAGCGGCGGTCGTTGCAGATGCACATGCCCAGCTTCGTGTCCATCGTCTCCCAGACCTTGAAGCCCTCGTTGCCGACCTGGAAGTACCGCTTTTCCAGGTGCTGGAACGGCGCCGCGGGCTTGTGGTCGGCGTGGCCGGGCAGGTGGATCTTGCGGTAGCGGCCGACGATGGCACCGCTGCGGTCCACGAGGATGGCGGTGTTGAAGCGCTCACCCTCGGGCGTGAGTTCGGCATAGCCAAGGTAGAAGCCCACGCCCGCCGCGCGCGCTCGGTCGAACAGCGGCTGCACCTCGGCATTGGGCATGGATCTTTCGAAGAATCGGTCGATCTCGGCGTCGTCCGTCATCCACCAGCGCGGAAAGAATGTGGTCAGCGCAAGTTCGGGAAAGACCACGAAGTGCGCGCCGCGCGCGATGGCTTCATCCAGCAGATTCAGCAGACGCTTGACGACCTGCGCCCGCGTATCGGCCAGGTGGATGGGGCCCAGTTGGGCGACGGCCAGGGGGAAGGGGCGTTTGCGTGACATGGTGTGCCTCGAGTGGTCAGGCGCTGCGTGCTGACGGGGCCTCGGTGGTGGCCTGGTGCCGCCGGGCGCGCCCGCATCGCGTTCTGGCGGCCGGCGGACCGGGCGGGGCAGGCCAGGGCGGGCCGACCGGTTTCGGCGTGCCCGACGTGTCAGGCACGTTCGGGCTCGTCGAGCAGGCGACGCAGCAGACCGGCACGCGCGCTGGGCGTGTGGGCCTGCCGCAGCGGGCCGGGCCGGCCGCGCGGGATGAACAGGCCGCTGCCGCGCTCGACCTGCAGCGCCCCGTCGTCGATGACCACACGACCTCGGTTGATCACCGTCACCGGCCAGCCGGTCAGCCGCATGCCCTCGTAGGGCGTGTAGCCCACGCGGTCGTGCAGGTCGGAGGCGGTGACGTGGGTGATGCGCTGCGGGTCCCACACCGCGATGTCCGCGTCCATGCCCGGAGCGATCGTCCCCTTCCGGTCGGCCAGCCCGTACATCCGTGCGTGGGCGGTGGAGGTCAGCTCGACGAACTGCTCCAGCGTGAGGCGCCCCTTGCCCACCCCTTCGGA
This sequence comes from Rubrivivax sp., assembly GCA_049453935.1. GTDB lineage: Bacteria > Pseudomonadota > Gammaproteobacteria > Burkholderiales > Burkholderiaceae_C > Rubrivivax. The sequence continues at coordinate 104 of JBMTXX010000331.1, read as the reverse complement.
GAACAGCAGCGGCAAGCGCAGTTCCAGCCCCGGCACGCCGTTGGCCAGTTCCTTGAAGGTGGTCTGGTCGCCCTTGGGCAGTTTGCCGGTCTGGTCGAAGCGGT
>JBMTXX010000330.1:0-3669 GCA_049453935.1 Rubrivivax sp. | reverse complement strand
GCGCTGATCGGCAGCACGCTCGGGGACCTGCTGGGTGGCACCTACGGCTGGCGCGTGGGCGTGTACGCCGCGCTGCTGGCCTACGTCCTGGCGGGGGCGGTGGTGCTGTTCGCCAAGGTCGCCCGCCACGAGACCCGCCCGATCAACCTGCCACGCCTGATGAAATGGCTGGCCAGCCTCTGGCTGTGGCCGCTGCTGCTGGTGGCCGCGGGCCGCAAGGGCGCGCAGCCACGCTGACGTATTGAAACGCCGACGCCAGCCCGTGACGGGGGCAGGCACGACCGGGCCCGGTCGCATCGCAGCCTGTCGAGGGCAGCGACTCAGCCAGCGGTACGCTCCTTGAGCCAATCCTGTCTCAGGTCTCGGCGCAGCACCTTGCCGATGGCGCTGCGCGGCAGTTCTGCTACCCAGCGCACCTCGGTCAGGCGCTGGGTGCGGCCCAGGCGCTCGTTGGCCCACTGACGCAGCGCTTCGGCGTCAGGCGCCGCCTCACCGGCGCGGGCGACGACACAGGCCACCGGCGTCTCGCCCCACTGCGCCGAGGGCACGCCGAAGACCGCCGCATCGGCCACCGCCGGGTGCTGGCGCAGCACCGCCTCGAGGTCGCTGGGATAAAGGTTGAAGCCGCCACTGATGACGATGTCCTTGCGGCGATCCATCAGGATCAGGAAGCCGTCCTCGTCGAAACGGCCGATGTCGCCGGTGCGGATGTAGCGCCGGCCCTGCGCGTCGTACCACTCGGCTTCACGCGTCTGCGCGGGCCGGCCGTGGTAGCCCGTCATCATCGAGCCCGAGCGCCCCACGATCTCGCCCACCGCCTGCGGCCCGGGCGGCAAGGCCTGGCCCTCCTCGTCGATCAGCCGGATGTCGTGGCCGTCGGCCGGTCGGCCGACGGTGTGCAGCTTGTCGGGATGGAGGTGCGCGTCCAGGAAGCAGCTGCCGCCGCCCTCGGTCATGCCGTAGATCTCCATCAGGCCGCCTGGCCAGCGCGCCAGCACCTGAGCCTTCAGCGCCGGCGTGAAGGGCGCGCTCGTGCACAACTTCATCCGGAAGGCCTGCAGATCGGCGCGATCGAAGTCGGTGTGCGCCATCAGGCGCTGGTACTGCACCGGCACGAGCATCGTGTGCGTGGCGCGCAGCTGCTGCGCGAGGTTCAGGTACGCGGCGGTATCGAACCGGCCCATCAGGTGCACCCGAGCCCCCACGGCCAGGGCAGGAAGGAAGGCCACCAGCGTGGTGTTGGAGCACAAGGGGGTCGCCAGCAGCATCACCGACGCCGCGTCCAGCGCGTAGCGCGCCGCGCGTCCGACCTGCGCCGCGCGCATGGACTGCGGATGCACGATGCCCTTGGGGGTGCCCGTGGTGCCCGACGAATAGATGATGTCGAAGGCATCGCCCGGCTGCACCTCGACGGCTGCCGCGCGGGCGCCGGCCGGGGCAAGCCAGGCGTCGAAGTCGACATCGGCCGTCGAGCCATCCAGCGACACCACTTGCCGCCCCGGGGCGGCACCGCCAGCCGGCGCGCGTGCATCGGTGAAGACGACGCGCGCGCCGCTGTCGGCCACCATGGCCTCGAACTGCGCAGCCGTGACCGAGATCGGGATCGGTGCCGGCACCGCCCCGGCGCGCAGCGCGCCAAGAAAGACCAGCGCCTGCGGGACCGCCGTGGCGGCGCACAAGGCCACGACGTCGCCGCGGCCGATCCCGTCGCGCTGCAGCGCCGCTGCCACGCGCTCGACCTGCGCATCGAGCGCGCCCCGATCGAGAAGGATGACGCTGTCGCCGAGGGCTGGCGCTGCCGGGTTCTCGGCGGCGCGCCGCCGCAACATCTGGTCGAAGGTTTCTGCAGGCATGAGGAGCGATCGCAGCGACACCGAAACGCCGATTCTCGGCTCGCCGCAGGAGGGGGCCCCCCTGCCCGACGAGCGGGTCACGAGGGGTTCACGCTCACCCCTCGGCAGGCGCAGGCGCACAACGGCCTGGCCACGCGGCCGTCCGACTCGCGCGATCGAGCCTGGAGCGCCCCGGACAGCAGGATCAGCGGAGTCAGCGGGACTGCTTGATCAGCCTTTCCGAGCTGGGCTGCACCGGCCGCGCGTTCATCGGGTACAGGCGCACAAAGATCGCCCGCTGCTCGGGCGAGATGCGGATGGGCTGCTGGAGCACGATCCACAGCACGCCCTCGGTGCAGGGCGGCGTGGTCAGCGAACCCATGTAGGTGTAGTAACGGCGGTCCGACGGCAACAGGGCGGCGGGATCGAACTCCACCGGCGCGGCCACGAGCTCATGCTTTTCCAGCGGCAGGTGGTTCCACACCTGCTGCACCGCAGGGTGCTCCTCGCCCTCCTCGGCCAGCAGCGCCACGACGGCCAGCCGCCCCTTCGCGTCGCGGTGCACGAGGTGAATGGACATCTCGAAACCGCGGCCCTCGATGCGCTCCTCGCTGGGCAGATGGAAGTGGAAGCCCGCAAGCTCGTAGCGTCGCCCGCCGAGCTCGATGGCGCTGCCCGCGGCCAACTGCACATCGACGGTGTGCCCGTTGTCGATGACGCTGAAGAATCCCGGTTTGTAGTCGAACTGCACAGGCTCGAGGTCCACCCGCAGACCGTCGCGAATGTCGATGGGGCTCTGACGACGGCCGCGCTCGCAAAGGCTGTACATCGGACTGAGCTGCCCCCAGGCCTGCGGCCCGGTGGGCCCGCTGTAGGACCACGCCGGGCCGGCGGCGTGTGTGGCACCGCCCGAGGCAGCACCTGCCGCATGCGCGGCCGTGCCCGGGCGGGCCTTGGCAGCCGGCTGCGCCGGCGTGCCGGCACGCGAACCTGCCCCCGAGACCGCGCCACTCCCGCCCGGGCGCGGCGCCGCGGCTGGCCGCGACTGCGTCGGCGCCGCCTGGATGCGCAGTTCGCCCGGCGCCTCGTTTTCCACCCGCATCACGGTGGGCTGGGTCTTGGAACCCGGCGCGGCCTCGGTGGCGCCGAGCTGTCGCGTCAGACGCTCACGCAGGCGGTCCAGCGGGTCGACGTTGTCAGCGGTCGCACCAGGGGCCGGCCGAGCTGTCGTGCCGGCCGCAGGCGCAACCGCCGGGCCCGTGGCCGCGGCGGGACTGGCGGGGGCTGCAGGCGCTGCGGTGCGCGACGCAGGCGTCGTCGATGTCTGTGCGGCGGCCAGGCCCACGGCGCCAGCCGCCAGCCACGCCAGCGCCGCCACACCGGCAGTCCTGCCCCGCGCCCGATGGTCCACCGCAATCCTTGACATCACCGCTGCTCCTTGCCTGATTGTCGGCAGGTCGGATCACCCGCTTTAGCCCTGGGACAAGCCTGATCGCATCGGCAGCCGACACGCCACGCCCCGGATCACCATCCGTGCGGCTGCGCGCGGACGACACCCGGCGCTACGCCTGCGGCGCTGGTGCCGGCAATCTCGTCCGCACCCAGGTCCAGGACAGCGCACCGGCCGCCAGCATCGCCGCGGAAGCCACCGCCATCGCCAACGTCGAGTGCATGACGAGCGGCACCAGCACGCCCGCCACGACACCGTTGGTCACCGCGCCGAGAAAAGCCTGCACCGACGAGGCCATGCCGCGTCGCTGCGGCACCATGTCGAGCAAGGTCAGCGTCACCACCGGCACGACCAGGGCCCAGCCGAAGGAGTACACCGACACCGGGA
>JBMTXX010000329.1:0-3688 GCA_049453935.1 Rubrivivax sp. | reverse complement strand
CCTACGCGCGCATGGGCTCGCGCCAGGTGATGGGCAAGGTGGTGATGGTCAACGAGTCCAACTGAGCCCTGGCCGCGGATCTCCCGGGGATTCAGCCGTGTGCCAGGGTGGCTTGCGACTCGCGCGGGTCGGTCGGTTCCGGCGCGGATTCCAGGAACACCGTGTCGGGATCGAGGTCGATGCCACCGGGCCAGGCGACCGTCCCGTGGTCGGCAGCAGCCCGCCGGAAAAGGTCCGGGTCCCGCAATGGGTGGAAGACCGGGTAGACGAGATAAGGGCTCACGTCCATGCGCCGCCGTTGACCGTCGGTGAAGACGATGCTCAGGCGGTGCAGTGGAAGGGCGGTGACCGACTTCACACGTGGATTCATGGCGTGCTCTCTGCGTTCAGACCAAGGGTTCGATCGGGAAGGTGGGCTGGCCCTTGACGGCCAGGGCCCAGTCCCGTACCAAGGCATCGCGCCGCAGTTCGATCCAGGCCTGTACCAGACGGATCTGCTTGCGCGGGAGTTGCCCGTCGATGACGTCACCGCTGTCGATGGCGAAAACCGCTTCATCGCCGGCATACATCGCATGGATGTGCGGCAGGTGATGCTGTCTGGTGTCGAGCCAGTACAGATACACCAGGATGCCGTGGAAACTGCTGATCAGCGGCACGTGTCATGTTCCCTGCGGAGACGGTCGAAGGATACAGGACGAAGCCTCGGGCAGACCCAGTGTCAGGTCATCTGGACCGCCGCACCCGCAGGATCTCGTCCAGGATCACGCAGGCCGCGCCCAGCGTGATCGCGCTGTCGGCGACGTTGAAGCTCGGGAAGTAGCCGCCGGGGAACAGCGGCTCGAGGATGGCGAAGCGGAATTGCAGGAAGTCCACGACGTGGCCGTGCAGCAGGCGGTCGACGACGTTGCCCAGCGCACCGCCCATGATCATGGTCACCGCGAAGCAGAAGAGCTTCTGCGTCGGGTGGCTGCGGATCATCCAGACGATGAAGGCCGAGGCCGCCAGGCCCAGGCCGACGAAGAACCAGCGCTGCCAGCCCGAGGCCCCGGCCAGGAAGGAGAACGCCGCGCCGGTGTTGTGCACGCGTACGAGGTTGAAGAAGTCGGTGACGCGCACGCTGTCGCCGAGCGAGAAGCTGGCGATGATCAGCGTCTTGGTCAGCTGGTCGACAACGATCACCAGCACCGCCAGGCCCAGCCACAGGCCGAGGCCCGGTCCGCCGCCCGTCGACGCCTTGCCGCCCTTGCCCGCGCCCATCAGGCCACCGCGCGCGCCTCGCCGGCGCCGTGGAGGTTGCTCGTGCAGCGGCCGCAGATCGTCGGGTGCGCCGGGTCGTGGCCGACGTCGTCGCGCCAATGCCAGCAGCGTTCGCACTTGCGCGCGGTCGACGGCTGCACCTCGATGCGCAGCTCGTCACCGTCGGCCGCGGGGCGAACCTGCGCCACCGAGGTGATGAAGACGAACTTCAGGTCCTCGCCCAGGCTTTCCAGCAGCGCGCGGTCGGCCGCGCCGGCGTGTACGGTGACCTGGGCCTGCAGCGACGAGCCCACGCCGCCGGCGGTGCGCACGGCCTCGATCTCCTTGTTGACCACATCGCGGATCTCGCGGACGCGCGCCCAGCGCGCCAGCAGCGCGTCCTCGGTGGGCGAGGGCCCGGCCACCCGGGCGGTGAGGCCCTGGGCGGCCTGGCCGCCGAAGTCCCAGAAGGTCTCGGTGAAGATCGTCCCGCTGGCGCTGCCCGGCGCGAACACGGCCCAGGCCTCCTCGGCGGTGAAGCTGAGGAAGGGCGCCATCCAGCGCAGCATCGCGTGCGTCAGGTGCCACAGCGCGGTCTGCGCGCTGCGCCGCGCGGTGGAGCCGGCGGCGGTGGTGTAGAGACGGTCCTTCAGCACGTCGAGGTAGAAGGCGCCCAGGTCTTCCGAGCAGAAGACCTGCAGCCGGCCCACCACCGGGTGGAACTCGTAGACGTCGAAGTGGGCGCGGATCTCGTCCTGCACCTGCGCCGCGCGCGCCAGCGCCCAGCGGTCGATCTCGAGCATGGCGTCCGCCGGCACGGCGTGCTGCGCGGGGTCGAAGTCGGCGGTGTTGGCCAGCAGGAAGCGCAGCGTGTTGCGGATGCGGCGGTAGGCATCCACCACGCGGGCCAGGATCTTGTCGTCGATGTTCAGGTCGCCCGAGTAGTCGGTGGACGCGCACCACAGCCGCACGATCTCGGCGCCGAGCTTGTCGCTGACGCTCTGCGGCTCGACCACGTTGCCCAGCGACTTGCTCATCTTGCGGCCCTGGCCGTCGGTGGCGAAGCCGTGCGTCAGCAGCCCGCGGTAGGGCGCGCGGCCCTCGAGCGCGCAGGCGATCAGCAGCGAGGAGTGGAACCAGCCGCGGTGCTGGTCGTGGCCCTCGAGGTAGAGGTCGGCCTCGGGGCCGTCGACGTGGTGGCCTGCGTCGGCGCCGGCAGGTGCGTCATCGCCCGCGTGCGAGCCCTTCAGCACGTGCGAGAAGGTCGAGCCCGAATCGAACCAGACGTCCAGGATGTCGTGGCTCTTGCGCCAGTTCACCGCGTCGGCGCCCAGCCAGGCCGGATCGGCCGGGTCGAGCTGGCTCCAGGCCTCGATGCCGCCGCGCTCCACCAGCGCGGCCGCGCGCTCCATCAGCGCCAGCGTGTCGGGGTGCAGCTCGCCGGTGACCTTGTGCAGGAAGAAGGGCAGCGGCACGCCCCAGCTGCGCTGGCGGCTGATGCACCAGTCGGGGCGGTTGGCGATCATGTCGCGCAGCCGCGCGCGGCCGTTCTCGGGGTAGAAGCTCGTCGCGTCGATGGCTTCGAGCGCGGTCTGGCGCAGCGTCTTCGGCGCCTTGTCCACGGTGCACACGCCCTCGCCCTGGTCCATGCGCACGAACCACTGCGCCGCCGCGCGGTAGATCACCGGGCTCTTGTGGCGCCAGCAGTGCGGGTAGCTGTGTCGCAGCGTGGTCGTGGCCAGCAGGCGGTCGGCGGCGCGCAGCGTCTCGACGATCTGCGGGTTGGCCTTCCAGATGTCGAGCCCGCCGAACAGCGGCAGCGCGTCCTCGTAGCGGCCGTGGCCCTGCACCGGGTTCAGGATCTGGTCATGCCGCAGGCCGTGCGCCACGCAGGAGTTGAAGTCCTCCACGCCGTAGGCCGGGGCCGAGTGCACGATGCCGGTGCCGTCGTCGGCGGTGGCGTAGTCGGCCAGATACACCGGCGAGGTGCGGCGATAGCCCGGGTCGACGTGGCTGAGCGGGTGGTGGAAATGCAGGCCGCCCAGGCGTTCGCCCAGCGTGGTGGCGAGCACCGTGCCTTCCAGGCCGTAGCGCTCCAGGCACTTCTCCACCAGAGCCGACGCCAGGATCAGCCGCCCGCGCTCGGTCTGCACCAGCGCGTACTCCAGCGCCGGGTTGAGGTTGAGCGCCTGGTTGGCCGGCAGCGTCCAGGGGGTGGTGGTCCAGATGACGGCGTGGATCTCGCGCGATGGCAGCGCGGCAGACTCATCGGTCGCGCCGTCGGATGCGGGCAGGCCGAACGCTGCCAGCGTCGCGGCCGGATCGGCCGCCAGGAAGGCCACATCCACCGTGGGCGAGGTCTTGTCCGCGTATTCGATTTCGAACTCGGCCAGCGAAGAGCCGCAGTCGAAGCACCAGTACACCGGCTTGCTGCCGCGGTAGACGAAGCCGC
>JBMTXX010000328.1:0-3694 GCA_049453935.1 Rubrivivax sp. | reverse complement strand
CCGCACCTTCACGCTGCGCCCCTTGATCTTGCCGCCCGACAGGCGCCGCAGCACCTGCGCGGCAATGCCCCGCTCCACCGCCACGTAGGTGGAGAACTCGTTGACGCTGATCTTGCCGACCTGCGCCGCGGCGAAGCCCAGGTCCTTGGTCAGCGCGCCCAGCACGTCGCCGGCGCGGATCTTCTCCTTGCGGCCGCCCAGGATCTGCAGCGTGGCCATGGGCGGGCGCAGGGGCCCGCCGGGGGCCGGTGTCAGCGTGTCGAGTGCGTGCCACTCGGAGGTGAAGCCGCCGACGTGCTCGATCTCGCCCACCCGCGCCATCTCGTCCATGCTGGCCAGGCTGAAGGCCCAGCCGGCCTCGTCGGCCCGGCCGGTGCGGCCGATGCGGTGCGTGTGCGTGGCCACGTCGGGCGTGATGTCGACGTTGATCACCGCTTCCAACTGCTGGATGTCGAGCCCGCGCGCGGCCAGGTCGGTGGCCACCAGCACGCTGCAGCTGCGGTTGGCAAAGCGCACCATCACCTGGTCGCGGTCACGCTGGTCGAGCTCGCCGTGCAGCTCGAGCGCGACGAAACCCTGGGCACGCAGCACCTGCACCAGGTCGTGGCACTGGCGCCGGGTGTTGCAGAAGGCCAGCGTGCTGACCGGCCGGTGGTGGGCCAGCAGCAGCGACACGGCGTGCAGACGCTCGCTCTCGGTGACCTGGTAGAAGCGCTGGCGGATCTGCGTGGGCGCGGGCGCCTCGCGCAGACGCACTTCGCGCGGCGTGCGCAGCAGGGCCGCGCTGAGCTTGGCGATGCCCTCCGGGTAGGTGGCCGAGAACAGCAAGGTCTGGCGCGCCTTCGGGCATTGCCTGGCCACCTTGGCGATGTCGTCGAAGAAGCCCATGTCGAGCATGCGGTCGGCCTCGTCCAGCACCAGGGTGTTCACGGCGTCCAGCCGCAGGCTCTCACACGCAAGAAGGTCGAGAATGCGCCCCGGCGTGCCCACCACGATGTGGGCGCCGTGTTCGAGGCTGGCCCTTTGTGGCCGCATCGTGACGCCGCCGCACAGGGTCAGCACCTTCAGGTTGTCCTCGGCGCGGGCCAGGCGGCGCAGCTCCTGCGTCACCTGGTCGGCCAGCTCCCGCGTCGGGCACAGCACCAGCGCCTGCACCGCGAAACGCCGCTGGTTCAGGTTGGCCAGCAGGGCCAGGGCGTAGGCCGCGGTCTTGCCGCTGCCGGTCTGGCCCTGGGCAATCAGGTCGTGCCCGGCCAGGGCCAGCGGGAGGCTGGCGGCCTGGATGGGCGTCATCGTCTCGTAGCCCAGACGCTGGAGGTTCTCCAGCGTGGCGGGGGGCAGGGGCAAGGTCGCGAACGACGTTGACGGCGGGGGCGTCGAAGATTGAACGATCATGCGCGATTATCGAGAGGCTGCGCGCGGCCACCCAACGGCCCGATGGCGGCTCATCCACCGATTGCACATGTCCAAGAATCCCCAAGTCCTCACCCCCTACAAGCACCTGCCCGACCCGAGGCATGCCGTACGCATCCCGCCCCACCTGAGCCCCGAGCAGTGGAGCCGACTGCGGCAAGCCGCCTACGCCCTGCCCCAGGTGCTGCGGCCGGCGGATCTCGACCTGGAGGAGGACGGCAGCCAAGACACCCGGCTCGACGCCATGGGCCTCGTGCAGTTGCAGAAGGCGCTCTCCGGCGCCCGGCCCAGCCGCTGGATCGCGCCCGCTGCGATGGACGCCGCGCTGGCCCACCTCGACGCCGTCGGCACCGGGCCCGACGCCCGGCCCTTGATGCTGGCGCGCGGCGCCACGCTGGAAGGCCTGGGCCTGGTGCGACACGGTGGCCTGTGGACGCGTCAAGCGACCGAGACCCTGCACCTGGCCGAGCCCGGCTGGCAGGTGGCCGTCGCCTTCCGCCTGCCCGTCGACGAGGCGCCGGTCTGGGCCTTCTTCCGCGACGGCGACGCAGCAGCCCTGCTGGCGGCACTGGGCCCGGTGCCGCCCTGGCCGCACGCCGCCGAACTCACCGCCTACCTGAACGGCCTGGTCGAGCGCAGCCGGGAGTTCAAGCCCCACCACCTGGCCTCGCTGCTGCCGCGCCTGCAGGCCGAGTGCGCCACGCCGCGCACGCTGGCCGAGCTGCGGCAGGGCTGCAGCCGCGCGCAGGACCGCTGGGAACACCTGGTGGCCGAGCTCGACACGCTGGTGCGGCTGAACGAGGAACTCGCCTTCCAGGGCTACCCGGACACCTTCGAGACCGCCCGCCGTCTGCAGCGCAGCGTCACGCTCTATGTGGGCCCACCCAACAGCGGCAAGACGCACGCGGCCTTCGAGCGGCTGGCCCAGGCGCTGGACGGCGCCTACCTGGCGCCGCTGCGTCTGCTGGCGCTGGAGGGCCGCGACCGGCTGGCCGCGCGCGGCGTGCCCTGCTCCTTGCTGACCGGCGAGGAGAACGTGCCCGCCCCCGAGGCGCGCGTGGTGTCGAGCACCATCGAGATGGTCAACACCCGCCAGGCGATCGACGTGGCCGTGATCGACGAGGCGCAGATGATCTTCGACAACTCGCGCGGCTGGGCCTGGACGCAGGCCATCGTGGCCGTGCCGGCCAACGAGGTGATCATCATCTGCAGCGACTACGCGGTCGCCGCCATCGAGAACCTGCTGGGCCTGTGCGGCGAGCGCTGTCGGGTGCGCCGCTTCGAGCGGATGCAGCACGTGGCGCTGCTGCCGCGCCCGGTGCCCATCTCGCGCCTGGAGCCCGGCGACGCGGTGGTGGCCTTCAGCCGACGCGACGTCCTGCGGCTGCGCGACCGCATCGCCGCCGACGGCCACGCGGTGTCGGTCATCTACGGCGCGCTGCCGCCCGAGGTGCGCCGGCGCGAGGCCGAGCGCTTTGCCACTGGCGAGAGCCGGATCCTGGTGGCCACCGACGCCATCGGCATGGGCCTGAACCTGCCGATCCGCCGCGTGCTGTTCAGCACCATGAGCAAGTTCGACGGCCAGGGCGACCGCGTGCTCACCGAATCCGAGGTGCACCAGATCGCCGGGCGCGCCGGACGCTACGGCCTGCACGAGGAAGGATTTGTCGGCGTGCTGGACGACGCCGAACCCACGGCGCTGCGGGTGCTGAAAGACCTGCTGCCCCGGCCACCGCGCGCGCCGCGCGACTTCAAGGCGCCGGTGGCGCCCAACGGCTGGCATGTGGACACGATCGCCGCGCACCTGCAGCGCCACCGGCTGCGCGAGGTGCTGGGTGTGTTCGTCGAGCAGTTGCGGCTGGACGACGCGCACTTCGCCGTGGCCGAGCTCGAGCAGATGCTCGAGTTGGCCGAGCAGCTCGACCGCAGCGCGGGCCGTCTGACGCTGAAGGAGCGTTTTCTCTACGCACAGGCGCCGGTGGACACGCGCAGCCCCAACCAGGTGCAGGAGTTCCTGGAGTGGAGCGCCCGCCACGCGCACAACGGCGCGGCCGGGCGGCCCTGGTTCCTGGACGCGGTGGACGGGCACAGCCGGCTGGACCGCATGGAAGAGGCGCTGCGCGCGTGCACCCTGTGGCTGTGGCTGGACCTGCGCTTTCCCGGCGTCTACGGTCACGTCGACGAGGTCGTGGCGCTGCGCCAGGCACTCAACGACGGGATCGAGCGGCAGCTCAAGGGCAAGCGCCCGCTGGCGCAGGTGCGCAGCCGCGGGCGGCGTTGA
>JBMTXX010000327.1:0-3704 GCA_049453935.1 Rubrivivax sp. | reverse complement strand
ACGTGGCCGTGCTGGGCCTCACCACCGCGGCGTTCTACATGTTCCTCGCCGGCGCCCCGTTGGTGCTGCGCAGCTACGGCGTGGGCGCGGGCGAGGTGGGCTTCTACATCATGGTCGTGCCGCTGTCCTACATCGTCGGCAACTTCCTCACCAGCCGCCTGGTGCAGCGCCAGGGCGGCGCGCGGCTGATGCGCCTGGGGCAGGCCTTCAGCCTCAGCGGCACCGCGCTCATGCTGGGCTTCGGCCTGACCGGGCTGCACACGCCGCTGGCCTTCACCCTGCCGCTGCTGCTGCTGGGTGTCGGCCACGGCCTGCTGGTGCCGCCTTGCCTGGTGGCCACCGTGGCGCTCATGCCCACGCTGGCGGGCGCCGCCTCGGCCTTGGCCGGCGTGTCGCAGCAGTTCGCCGGCGCGCTGGGTGGCTACCTCGTCGGCTGGGTGCCCAGCGATGCGCACACCGGCCTGGCGGCGCTGATGCTGGGCGCCACCGTGCTGGCCTCGCTGGCGCGCGCGGGCGCCAGAGGGTCTTCAGGCGCCTCGGCCCGCGCCGGTGGGCCGGGTTGACGACTGACACATGCCCGTCCCGCAGCCTGCCGATGCGCTCGCGCAAGCGCCCGATCGCGCCGGGCCTTTCGGCTCGACCGGGCCGCCTCACTCGAAGCGGCTGAAGTCCGGCTTGCGTTTCTGCAGGAAGGCCTGGAAGGCCTCCTGGGCCTCGGGGCTGCGCAGGCGGCGGGTGAAGACTTCGCCTTCGGCGCGTATCGCGGCCAGCACCTGCTCGCGCTGGTGGCCGCGCATCAGGCGCTTGGCATCGCGCACCGCGCCGGGCGGCAGGTGGCGGAAGCGCGCGGCCACACGCCGGGCGTGCGGCAGCACCTCGGCTGTCGGCAGCACCGCGTTGGCGATGCCGCACTCCACCGCCTGCTCGCCGGTGAAGGGGTCGCCCAGCAGCAGGCGCTCGGCGGCGCGTCGGTACCCCATCAACTGCGGCACCAGCAGGCTGGAGGCGTACTCCGGCACCAGGCCGAGCTGCACGAAGGGCATGGCCAGCCGCGCCTCGTCGCTGACGTAGACGAAGTCGCAGTGCAGCAGCATCGTCGTGCCGACGCCGATGGCCGCGCCGGTGACGGCGGCAACCACCGGCTTCTCGAACACCGCCAGTGCGTGCAGGAAGCGGAACACCGGCGAGCCCTCGCTGTCGCTGCCCATGCCGGGGGGGCGGCTCATGAAGTCCTCGATGTCGTTGCCCGAGGTGAAGATGCCCGGCTGGCCGGCGATCAGCACCGCACGCACGGTGGGCTCGGCCTGCGCCGCCTGCAGGGCCTGCGCCATGGCGACGTACATCTCGCCGGTCAGCGCGTTCTTCTTCTCGGGGCGGGCGATCTCGATCAGGGCGACACCGTCGTCGACGCCGGTGCGGATGTGGGGACAGGTGCTCATCGGGTGCTCCGTAGGGCGCCGCGACGGCTGCGCGGCAGGGGTGATGACATGAACAACGCGGGCGATCGAGGGCGAAGGCTCAAGGGCGCGGGCTCACACACGCTCGAAGATGCCGGCCGCGCCCTGGCCCATGCCGACGCACATCGTCACCATGCCGTAGCGGTGCTGGTGGCGGTGCAGCGCGTGCACGACGGTGGCCGAGCGGATGGCGCCGGTGGCGCCCAGCGGGTGGCCGAGCGCGATCGCGCCGCCCATCGGGTTGACGCGGGCGGGGTCCAGGCCGACGCTGTCCATCACCGCCAGCGCCTGCGCCGCGAAGGCCTCGTTCAGCTCGATCCAGCCGATGTCGCCGAGCTGCAGGCCGCCGGCCTTCAGCGCCGCGGGGATGGCCTCGATCGGGCCGATGCCCATGATCTCGGGCGGCACGCCGCGCACCGCGAAGCTGACGAAGCGCGCCAGCGGCGTCAGGCCGAAGGTCTTGACCGCACGCTCGCTGGCCAGGATCAGCGCGCCCGCGCCGTCGCTGGTCTGCGAGCTGTTGCCCGCGGTCACCGAGCCCTTGGCCGCGAACACCGGCTTGAGCCGGGACAGGCCCTCGAGCGAGGTGTCGGGCCGCGGGCCTTCGTCGGTGTCGACCGTGCGCGTGCGCGTGCGCACCTCGCCACTGGCCAGGTCGGGGGCGCGATCGACCACGGTGACGGGCGTCATCTCGTCGCGGAACTGCCCGGCGGCGATCGCCGCCAGCGCCTTCTGGTGCGAGGCCAGCGCGAAGGCGTCCTGGCGCTCGCGCGTGACCTTCCACTGCGCGGCCACCTTCTCGGCCGTCAGGCCCATGCCGTAGGCGATGCCGATGTTCTCGTCGCGCTCGAAGACTGCCGGGTTGAACGAGGGCTTGTTCCCGCTCATCGGCACCATGCTCATGCTCTCGGCGCCACCGGCGACGACGACGTCGGCCTCGCCGACGCGGATGCGGTCGGCCGCCATCTGCACCGCCGTCAGGCCCGAGGCGCAGAAGCGGTTGACGGTGACGCCGCCCACGGTGTGCGGCAGGCCGGCCAGCACCATCGCCACGCGGGCCATGTTCACACCCTGCTCGGCCTCGGGGAAGCTGCAGCCGACGACCGCGTCCTCGATGGCCTTGGGGTCGAGCGTGGGCACCTGGGCGAGGGCCTGGCGCACCGCGGCCACCAGCAGGTCGTCGGGGCGGGTGTTCCTGAAGACCCCCCGGCCCGACTTGCCGATCGGCGTGCGGGTGGCGGCGACGATGTAGGCGTCCTGGACTTGCTTGCTCATGTTCGTTTCTCCGCTGCGGCCGGGCCGCTCAGTTGCGCACCGGCTTGCCGGTGGACAGCATGCCCATGATGCGTTCCTGGGTCTTGGGATGCTCGAGCAGGCTGCAGAAGTGCCGCCGCTCCAGCGCCATCAGGTAGTCCTCGGTCACCAGCGAGCCGGCGTCGACGTCGCCGCCGCAGACGGTCTCGGCCACGAGCGAGGCGATGTGGAAATCGTGCGCGCTGATGAAACCGCCGTCGCGCATGTTGGCCAGCTGCACCTTGATCGTGGCGGCGCCGTTGCGCCCGGCCACCGGGAAGACGGCGCGGGCTGGCGGCCGCCAGCCGCTGTCGGCCATCGCCCGGGCCTGCACGAGCGCCACGTGCAGCAGCTCGTCCTTGTGCGGCACGATCACGTCGCCCTCGACCAGGTAGCCGAGCTTGCGCGACTCGATCGCGCTCGTGCCCACCTTGGCCATCGCCACGTGGGTGAAGCCGTCGGTCAGGAACTTCAGGATGTCGGCGTTGGCGTTGCCGGCAGCTGCCATCTCGGCGGCGCGCCGCGCCACGTAGGCCAGCCCGCCCGCGCCGGGCACCAGACCCACGCCCATCTCGACCAGCCCCATGTAGGACTCCATCGCCGCCACGCGCCGCGCGCAGTAGACGGCAAGCTCGCAGCCGCCACCCAGCGCCATGCCCCGGATCGCGGCCACCACCGGCACCTGCGCATAGCGCATGCGCAGCATGGCGTCCTGGAACTTCTTCATCTCGGGGGCGATGCCCTTGGCGCCGAGCTTCATGAAGATGGGCATCAGCGACTCGAGGTTGGCGCCGGCCGAGAACACGTCGTCGGGCGACCAGATCACCAGGCCGCGGTAGCCGGCCTCGGCCAATTCCAGCGCCCGCGCCAGCCCCTCGCCGACGGCCGGGCTGATCAGGTGCAGCTTGGCGGTGATGGTGGCCACGACGAACTCGCCGTCGGGCGTCCAGACGC
>JBMTXX010000326.1:0-3705 GCA_049453935.1 Rubrivivax sp. | reverse complement strand
CGGCCGAGGTGGCCGCCATCGCGGCGGTCGCTTCCGAGCCGCAGTTGCGACAGTTCGCCGAGAACCCGCGCACCACCGCCGAGCAGGTGCAGGAGATCGTGCTGTCGGTCCTCGGGCAGCCCGTGTCGGCGCAGGCCGGCAACTTTTTGCGCGCCGTGCTCGACAACGGCCGGCTGGCGGCGCTGACCGAGATCGCTGCGCAATTCCAGGCCCTGGTCGATGCCCGCAGCGGTGTCAGCCAGGCTCGCATCGAGAGCGCTTACCCGATAGAGGCTGGTCAGCTTGCCGACGTCGTCGCCACGCTCGAGGGCCGTTTCGGTCGCAAGCTCGAAGCCAGCGTGGTCGTGCGACCCGAGCTCATCGGCGGCATACGCGTGGTCGTCGGCGACGAGGTGCTGGACACCTCGGTCAAGGCCCGCCTCGAACAGATGAAGGTTGCGCTCACCGCCTGAGGCGGTCGCAATCCACACCGGACGCACACCGCCTGCCCGAAGTCAGGAGAACCCCATGCAACTGAACCCCGCAGAAATTTCCGAGCTGATCAAGAGCCGCATCGAAGGCTTGCAGGCCAGCGCCGACATCAAGAACCAGGGCACCGTGGTGTCCGTGACCGACGGCATCTGCCGCGTGCACGGCCTGTCGGACGTCATGGCCGGCGAGATGCTGGAGTTCCCGCCCACGGCCAGCGGTCAGCCCACGTTCGGCCTGGCACTGAACCTCGAGCGCGACTCGGTCGGCGCGGTGATCCTGGGCGAGTACGAGCACATCTCCGAAGGCGACACCGTCAAGTGCACGGGCCGGATCCTGGAAGTGCCGGTGGGCCCGGAGTTGATCGGCCGCGTCGTCAACGCGCTCGGCCAGCCCATCGACGGCAAGGGCCCGATCAACGCCAAGATGACCGACGTCATCGAGAAGGTGGCCCCGGGCGTGATCGCGCGCCAGTCGGTGAGCCAGCCGGTGCAGACGGGCCTGAAGTCCATCGACTCGATGGTGCCCATCGGCCGCGGCCAGCGCGAGCTGATCATTGGCGACCGCCAGACCGGCAAGACCGCGGTGGCGATCGACACGATCATCAACCAGAAGGGTCAGAACATGACCTGCATCTACGTCGCGATCGGGCAGAAGGCCAGCTCGATCAAGAACGTGGTGCGCGCGCTCGAGCAGAACGGCGCGATGGACTACACGATCGTCGTCGCCGCCTCGGCGTCGGAATCGGCGGCCATGCAGTACGTGTCGGCCTATTCGGGTTGCACGATGGGCGAGTACTTCCGCGATCGCGGTCAGGACGCGCTGATCATCTATGACGACCTGTCCAAGCAGGCCGTGGCCTACCGTCAGGTGTCGCTGCTGCTGCGCCGTCCCCCGGGCCGCGAAGCCTTCCCCGGCGACGTGTTCTATCTCCACAGCCGCCTGCTCGAGCGTGCCGCTCGCGTGAATGCCGACTACGTCGAGGCCTTCACCAAGGGCGAGGTCAAGGGCAAGACTGGTTCGCTGACCGCGCTGCCCGTGATCGAGACGCAGGCGGGTGACGTCTCCGCCTTCGTGCCGACCAACGTGATCTCGATCACCGACGGCCAGATCTTCCTGGAGACCTCGCTGTTCAACGCCGGCATCCGTCCCGCCATCAACGCCGGCATCTCGGTGTCGCGGGTCGGTGGTGCGGCGCAGACCAAGCTGATCAAGGGCCTGTCGGGCGGCATCCGTACCGACCTCGCGCAGTACCGCGAGCTGGCAGCGTTTGCGCAGTTTGCCTCCGACCTCGACGCCGCGACCCGCAAGCAGCTCGACCGTGGTGCCCGCGTGACCGAGTTGCTGAAGCAGCCGCAGTACTCGCCGCTGCCCATCAGCCTGATGGGTGCGACCCTGTACGCGGTCAACAAGGGCTTCCTGGACGATATCGACGTCAAGAAGGTGCTGGCTTTCGAAAGCGGTCTGCACCAGCACCTGAAGTCCAGCCACGCGGCGCTCTTGGCCAAGCTCGAGAACGACAAGGCCATGGACAAGGACGCCGAGGCCGAGTTGAACGCTGCGATCGTCGCGTTCAAGAAGTCCTTCTGAGCACCGCCTGTCCCACCTGCTGAGGAGCACCCGAGATGGCGGTCGGCAAGGAAATACGCGGCAAGATCAAGTCGGTGGAAAACACCAAGAAGATCACCAAGGCCATGGAGATGGTTGCCGCCTCGAAGATGCGCAAGGCACAGGAGCGCATGCGCCAGGCGCGGCCCTACAGCGACAAGGTGCGCAACATTGCGGCCAATCTGTCGCAGGCCAACCCGGAGTACCGCTCGCCGTACATGCGCACGGGTGGCAGCGCCAAGGTGACGGGCTTCATCGTCGTCACCACCGACAAGGGTCTGTGCGGCGGCCTGAACACCAACATCCTGCGGGCGCTGACCACCCGCATGAAAGAGGCGCAGGCTGCCGGGCATGCCGTCGAGGTGGTGGCCATCGGCAACAAGGGCTTCGGCTTCATGAATCGCATTGGCGGGAAGGTCGTCAGCCACGCGGTACAGCTGGGCGATGCGCCCCAGCTGGAGAAGCTGATCGGCCCGGTCAAGGTGATGCTCGACGCTTTCGTCGCCGGCAAGGTCGACGCGGTTCACCTGTGCTACACGAAGTTCATCAACACGATGAAACAGGAGCCGGTGATCGAGCAGCTGCTGCCGCTGTCGGCCGGTCGACTTGCCCAGTCCGATGCCGAAAAGGCGCAATATGGCTGGGATTATCTGTACGAGCCCGATGCGCCGACCGTCATCGACGATCTGCTCACGCGCTACATCGAGGCGCTGGTCTACCAGGCGGTGGCCGAGAACATGGCCAGCGAGCAGAGTGCGCGGATGGTGGCGATGAAGGCGGCCACCGACAACGCCGGCACGCTGATCGGCGAGCTCAAGCTGGTCTACAACAAGACCCGCCAGGCCGCGATCACCAAGGAACTGTCCGAGATCGTCGGCGGCGCCGCCGCCATCAGCGGCTGACGCCCCACGCCGCGCCCCGAACACACGCTTTGAAGGAACGCAAGATGTCCACCCCCCAAGCCCAAGGCAAGATCGTCCAGTGCATCGGCGCCGTCGTCGACGTCGAGTTTCCCCGCAACCAGATGCCGCGTGTGTACGACGCGCTGAAGCTCGAGGGGTCGGCCCTGACGCTGGAAGTGCAGCAGCAGCTCGGCGACGGTGTCGTGCGCACCATCGCGCTGGGCTCGTCTGACGGCCTGAAGCGTGGCCTGATGGTAAGCAACACCGGCAACCCCATCATGGTCCCCGTGGGCAAGGCCACGCTGGGTCGCATCATGGACGTCCTGGGCACGCCGATCGACGAGCGCGGCCCGGTGTCGCAGGAGCTCACCGCGTCGATCCACCGCAAGGCGCCGTCCTATGACGAGCTGAGCCCCTCGCAGGAACTGCTCGAGACCGGCATCAAGGTGATCGACCTGATCTGCCCCTTCGCCAAGGGCGGCAAGGTGGGTCTGTTCGGTGGCGCCGGCGTCGGCAAGACCGTCAACATGATGGAGTTGATCAACAACATTGCCAAGGCGCACTCGGGCCTGTCGGTGTTTGCCGGCGTGGGCGAGCGCACCCGCGAAGGCAACGACTTCTATCACGAGATGGCCGAGTCAGGCGTCGTCAAGCTCGACAACCTGGCCGAATCCAAGGTGTCGATGGTCTACGGCCAGATGAACGAGCCCCCGGGCAACCGTCTGCG
>JBMTXX010000325.1:0-3709 GCA_049453935.1 Rubrivivax sp. | reverse complement strand
GGCCCGAAGCCGGCACGCTCACCGGGGGCACTGCTCGGGATACAGGCGCCCCCGCTCGAGTTCCCGGTCGCGCTCCAGGAAGGCCGGTGCCGTCGGCAGCAACTGCGGGGGCAGTGTCGGCACGATGGGCGCGAATCCGCCCTGGCCGGCGGCGATCAGGATGCTGGCCGCCGGGTTGGCCAGCTCGATCAGGCCGCTGAAGACGGCGGTGTAGATGCCCTCGACGGCCACCTGTGCGGTGCTGGGAGGGCGCGTCAGGTCCGCTGGCAGGTCCAGCGGGTCGAACATCGCCGAAGTGCGCGGACCGGGTCCTGGGGTTTCGGTGCCAGGGGGTGACAACTGCGCCAGACGAGGCCCCGGGCCCGGCCAGCGCCAGGCCTCGGCCTGCAGCCGTTGTTGCGCTTCCCACCGCGTCAAGGTGCGCCATGCGGACATCGGCCGGGCGCCAGGAGCCCACGTGTCCCAGTCGGTTCGCCCGCTCTGGGCGGGGCCCGGCGGCGCGCCGACAGGCAGGGGCGCGCTGTCCGTTGGGGGCGTCGTGGGCCCGGGAGGCGACTGCGCTTCGGGGAGGGGCTGGGGCACCGATGGCATCGGATCCGGCGGCGTCGCAGGTACGGACTCATTCCCAGACTCGGGCACGGGAACAGGGACGGGGACAGGGACGGGGGCAGGGGCCGGGGCCGGGACGGATGCGGGCTCAGGCGTGGGCTCAGGCGCAGGCGTGGGCGTCGGCCCGGACACATTCGGCGGCAGGAAAGGCGCCGACGGCGTCATCGCCGGGACGCCGGGCTCAGCCAGACGCTCGGGCACGCCGGGTCGCAGCGATCGCAGGCCGGTATCCGTGAGCACTTCCGACCGCCCCCGGCGCAGGTTCACCACCGCAGAAGCACAGGAAAAGGCGCCGGGTTCGGCTGCTTGCTCGCAGCGCAGGTCCAGCGCCGAGTCCTGCCGCACGCCCAGCAACTGTCCGGCGTTGAGCAGCAGGCCGTACAGGCGCGCGCCCGGTTGCGGCGGTGTGGCCACGCGGACCGTGCCCTGCAGCACGTCCAATCGCAACGCGCGTCGGCCGCGTTCGTCCTCCTCCGCGCGCAGCGCGAGTCGCGTGGCCGGGCCCATGACGACGCGCGTGCCGTCATCCAGGCCGATGAGGGCCTCGCTGACGGTGGTCTCGATCACGTCGCCCAGGCGTAGCACGTCACCCGGGGACAGCACCTGCGGCGCCTGACCGTCTAGCAGGCGCTGCACCCCCGCATCGCTGGCCAGCAGGCTGCCCAGCCGCCCGGACTGGGGCAGCACGCCTTCGGTGTCCGTGGCCGGGGCAGCGGCGCATTCGGCGTCACAGTAACGCACGGCGAAGTCCGTGCCTCGGATGCCGATGGTACTGTCGACGACGCGCAACTCGAACCCGGCGCGGTTGCCGCGCTTGCCGATCTGGCCGGAGACATTGCGCAGCCAGCCCTTGAGCAACTGCACCGACATCTGGTCTGCCGACGGGTCTTCGGGCTTGAAGCTGAAGCCCTTGATCGCGATCGCCGACTCCGGGCGCAGGGCCACGCGTGAGCCGTCGTTGAACACGATCAGCGCGAAAGCACCCTTGTTCGTGCCGACGGTGTCGCCGACGACGAGTGTGGTGCCGGCCTGCACGATACGCGCCTGGCTGCCCACGGACTGCACGAAGACCACGCCGGTGACGTTGCGCAACTCGGCTGCGGGTGCACCGACCTGCCCGGTGGAGGTGCCGCTTGGCGCCGCGCCGGGCGCTGCGCCGGTTGCTGTTCCCGGCGCTGCAGCGGGAACCGAGCCGGTCGCCTGGGCTGGTGTCGAACGGGCTGGCGCGCCACTCGTGCCCGCACCCGCACCCGCAACCGCACCCGCGACCGGAGCCTGTGCCCAGACACCCTGTGCCAGTGCCAGGAGCAGCAGCAGCGCGTGACCGATCCGCCCCATCTTCACGCCTGCGGCCCGAACTTCGGTACTTGGCCCCGTCGGGGCACAGGCGGGGTTGCCGTACCAGACCGAAGCCGCCGCAGCGCGCCGCGGCGCTCGGGTGCGGCGTGACGTGCATTCGTCAGTGCATCGTCGTCGATGTTCCGGGCGTGCGTCGCCACGCCGATCTCCGGACGCGAGCGCAAGGTCAGCATGCGGGACCTTCCGGCTTCGGCTTCTGCGGCGCGTAGCTGACTTCGGGGGTGGCCGGGTTGGAGGTCGGCTGGGGAGGTGGCTCCGGATCGAGTTCGAGCGTGCGCACGACGCCGCGACGTGTCACCGGGGCCGCCGACACAGGCTCGGGCGGCGTGCTCGTCGCCGTCTGCGCATCAGCCGGTGCCGCGTTGGAGCGGTCCTCCTCCTGCTGGTCGGTGGCCGCCGCAGGGGCGTCGGCCGCAGCTGGCGACTCGTCCTTCTTGTCCTCGTCTTTCCGATCGTCCTCGGCAGCAGGGGCCGATGCCGGGTCGCCGGCCTCTGGCGGCGTCGGGTCTGACGCTGGCGTGGTGCTGTCCTGCGCGGTGGCCGGCGTGCTGGAGGGGATGACGGGCGGGTCGGCCGGAACTGTGGCGTCGGTGGGCTCGCGATAGGCGGGTGCGACCAGTGTGGTCTGGTCGATCGCCGTCGTGTCGATGGCGGGCTCGAGCGTGACGATCGCGGTCTCGAGTTGCGGTGCCAGGTCGGCGGTAGCGGGCGACAAACCCGTGAGGGCCCCTCCTGCGCTGATCTGCAGCTGCGATGCCGACAGACTGGCCAGTTCATTGCCCTGCGGCAGGATCGTGGCGAAGCGTCCCTCGACGGTGCCTGCCTCCAGGACGGTGAATCGGTCGGCAGTGCCCGGCTGGAAGCCGTTGACGCTGCGCAGGGCCAAGGTGCCGTCCAGTGTGGCCTGCCCGCCGACCACGATGCGGTCCGAAAGGCTCGGCGCCGTGCCGCCCAGGTCCATCACCAGCGTGGTCGCCGGTGACAGCGTCAGATTGCCCGACACCTGCAGGCTGCCCGGGGAAAACCCTGGCGCCACTTGCGCGGCACCGACTCGCAGGCTGCCGTCGATGCGGCCCGATCCTGCCAGCACGCCACCTTGGACATCTGCCTGCGCGCCTGCCGGCAGGGCGAGGGTTGCCGTTGGCGTGGTCGGCACCCCTGCGAGTCCCAGCAGGGCATCGCCCGCGCTCTGGTTGTCTCCATCGAGCGTGAGTGCCGTGAGGCCGTCCCGCAATTCGGATTGGCCGCTGCTCGATGCTGCCAGCACGCCACCTTGGAAATCTGCGCTCGAGCCGGCCGGCAGGGCCAGTGATCCCGTCTGTGTGGTGACAGCCCCGGCCAGCCCAAGCACGGTGTCGCCTGCGGTCTGGGTATACCCATCCTGCGTCAGCGTCGTGATGCCGCCCTGCAATTCGAACCGACCGCTGTTCACCAGGGCCCCGATCTGGTTCAGACCCTGCGCCCTGAGCGTGCCGTTGTTGAGCAGGCGGTTCAGTGCGGTGGTGCCCGACAGCGTCAGCAGGCCATCGTTGCGCAGGGTCCCTTCGCCGTCCAGGGTGCGGCTCGTCAGGTCCAGGGCCTGGCCTGTGGCCAGGTGGATCACGCCGGAGTTCGTCACGTGGGCCGTGGTCAGGCCGGCGTTGTCGATCGTCAGGTTCCCTGCGTTTTCCAGAGACTGCAGCGAGACCGGTGCCGCGCCGGCGTCATAGGTCACGACGACCCCATCCTGGCCAGACGGCCC
>JBMTXX010000324.1:0-3717 GCA_049453935.1 Rubrivivax sp. | reverse complement strand
CGTCCCCGCGATGGAGCTGCCCTTCACGCTGGCGCTGGAGCGGGTGTTCGCGACCATGAGGTGAAGATCAGGTGAAGGACTAGAAAAGCCCGTCAAAAGGGATTGATGTCGATTCAACGATGAGACCACGGCCCCATAAACTCGGCGTGCAATGAACCGCCCTCCTCCGCCCACCGTCGTGCGGCCCGCCAGCGCGGGCGCGCAGGCGTCGGCACGCCCGCAGGGCGGCGGTGGGCGCGCAGGCGCGGTGCGCGAGGACCCGCTGGCCTACGCCATCTCGTGGATCACGCGCCACCACGGGCGTGACCGCTCGCCGGCGTCGCTGCTGGCCGAACTGCCCGCGGTCGAGCGGCTGGACCCGTTGCTGGCCATCCGCGCCCTGCAGGATGCCGGCTTCCACGCCGGGCTGATGGAGCGCCGTATCGGCGACATCAGCAGCCTGCTGCTGCCGGCGGTGCTGTTGCTGGACGACGGCGACGCCTGCATCCTCGTGGCGCGGCATGCCGATGGGGTGACCTATGACGTGGTCATGCCCGGCCCGCTGGACCACAGTTGCACGGCCACCGAGAGCGATCTGTCACCCCACTACAGCGGCAGCGCGCTGGTGGCCACGCCGCAGGTGCGCCATCAGGCCCACGCCGAGGACGCGGCGCTGCTGGCCGACCCGTCGCAGCACTGGTTCTGGGGCACGCTGCGCCGCTTCACGCCCTACTACCGCTCGGCCCTGCTGGCGGCGCTGCTGAGCAACGTGCTGATGCTGGCCACCGGGCTGACCACGGCCATCATCTACGACAAGGTGATCCCACACCAGGCCTTCGTCACGCTGTGGGCGCTGGCCATCGGGGCGGGCATCGCCATCGGCTTCGACCTGCTGTCGCGGCAACTGCGTGCCTACCTGATCGACATGGCCGGCCGCAAGGTGGACCTGCTGGTGGGGGCGCGGCTGTTCCGGCAGTCGCTGTCGATCCGGATGGAGCAGCGGCCGCAGTCGGCCGGCGCCTTCGCGCATCAGGTCTCGCAGATCGAGATGGTGCGCGAGTTCTTCGCCTCGGCCACGCTGGCGGCGCTGTCGGACCTGCCCTTCATCGTCATCTTCGTGGCCATGGCCTTCGTCATCGGTGGTCCGCTGGGCTGGGTGCCGCTGCTGGCGATCCCGGTGCTGGTGGGCGTGTCGTTGCTGATCCAGGGGGCGCTGCGGCGTGCAATGACCGCGCAGATGCAGCAGCACGGTGACCTGCACGGCCTGCTGGTGGAGGCGGTGGACGGCATCGAAGACCTGAAGGCCGCCGGCGCGCAGGGCCGCTTCCTGCGTCAATATGAAGAGTCCAGCGTCGCGGCCACCGAGGCCACGCTGAAGTCGCGCCGCATCACGGCCTTCACCACCAACCTGTCGATGGTGGCGCAGCAGATCGTCACGCTGATCATGTTGGTGTGGGGCGTGCACCTGATCGATGCCAAGGTCATCACCGGCGGGGTGCTGTTCGGCTCGATCATGTTCGCCACGCGCGCGCTGGCGCCGCTGTCGCAGGTGGTGTCGCTGGCCACGCGCTACCAAGGCGCGCGCGCGGCGATGCGCAACCTCGACCGGATGATGGCGCAGCCCACCGACCGCGAGGCCGGCAAGCGCTACGTCAGCCGCCCCGACGTGACCGGCCGCATCGCGCTGCGCGAGGTGGCCTTCGCCTACCCGGCCGAGGACGGCGAAGAGGCGCCCACCGTGCTCAAAGGCGTGAACCTGGCCTTCGAGCCGGGCGAGCGGGTGGCCGTCCTGGGCCGCATCGGCTCGGGCAAGTCGACCGTGCTGCGACTGCTGGCAGGCCTCTACCAGCCCGGCGAAGGCATGGTCGAGGTCGACGGCATCGACCTGCGACAGATCGACCCGGCGGACTACCGGGCCCGCGTGGGCTTCCTGGCGCAGGACCCACGGCTGTTCAAGGGGACGCTGCGCGACAACGTCCTGCTCGAGCGCGCCGCGGCCGACCCGACACGGCTGAGCGAAGTCGCCAAATTGACCGGTCTGGACCGGGTGGTCGCTGCGCACCCCAAGGGCTGGGACCTGCCGGTGGGCGAAGCCGGCAGCTTGCTGTCCGGCGGGCAGCGGCAACTGGTGGCGCTGGCGCGCTGCCTGCTGACCCGCCCGCGCATCCTGCTGATGGACGAGCCGACGAGCTCGATGGACGCGCAGTCCGAGGTCACCTTCCTGCGCCAGCTGAAGGCCTCGGCGGGCACGTGCACGCTGGTCATGGTGACGCACCGGCCGGCCGTGCTGGAGCTGGTGGACCGCGTCGTCGTGATCGATGCCGGGCGCATCGTGATGGATGGGCCGAAGGCCAAGGTGCTGGCCGCCTTGTCCGGCACCAAGCCTGCTGCGGCTGCCGCGGCGCCGGCGGCACCCGCCCGCACCGGCACGCACGATGCGCTGCCGTCCAACGTCCACCGCCATCCCGCAACGCAGCCGCTGCAGCGCGGCTCGGCGGTCTGACGGGCATCGGACTTTGGCTCACACGGTCGCACGATGAGCAAGCGCTCCGCCACCCAGGCCATCGCCCAGCTGCGTCGCGGCGACAGCGCCTACCTGTCGGCCGTGCGGGGCGCGCACGTCGTGGAGGCGGCGCCGGCGGCGATGTACGCCGTCTACCTGCTGCTGGCGCTGCTGGTGGTGGCGGTGGTATGGGCCTCGCTGGCGCAGGTGGACATCGTCGCCCGGGCACAGGCGCGCGTGGTGCCCGACGGGCGTGAGCAGGTCATCGCCAGCCTCGAAGGCGGCATCCTGCGCGAGCTGTACGTCAAGGAGGGGCAGCAGGTGCGCGAAGGCCAGCCTCTGGCGCAGATCGACCCCACACGCTTCGAAGCCCAGCAAGCCGAGGGGCAGTCCCGACGGCTGGCGCTGCGCGGTGCCGTCGCACGCCTGGAGGCCGAGGCCAGCGGACGGCCGCTGCGCTTTCCGCAGGAGGTGCTGGAAGCCACCGAGGTGGTGGCCGGCGAGACCGACGCCTACCAGGCGCGCCAGCAGGCGCTGCAGGAGGCGCTGGAGATCAACCAGCGCAACGCCGCGCTGCTGCAGCGCGAGCTGCGCGTGGCCGAGACCATGTCGGCCAAGGGGCTGATGAGCGAGGTGGAGGTCATGCGCCTGCGCCGGCAGGTCAACGACCTGCAGATGGCCACGCGCGAGCGCGTGAACCGCTTCCGTCAGGATGCGAGTACCGACCTGGTCAAGGTGCGCAACGAGCTCGCGCTGCTCGAACAGCAGATGGTGGTGAGAGATGACGTGCTGCGGCGCACCGAGCTCGTCTCGCCGGTGCGCGGCGTGGTGCGCGCCATCCGTGCGAACACGCTGGGGGGCGTGATCTCTCCCGGCGCGACGGTGATGGAAATCCTGCCCGTGGGCTCGCGCGTGCTGGTGGAAGCCCGCATCCACCCGCGGGACATCGGCTTCGTCAAGGTCGGACAGGATGTCGTGATCAAGCTGACGGCCTACGAATACACGGTCTACGGCGGCCTGAAAGGCACCGTGCAGTCGATCAGCCCCGACGCCCTGACCGACGAGCGTGGCGCCGCGGCCAGCGGCGAAGGCACCTACTACCGCGCACTGGTGCGCGCCGACCGCAACAGCCTGAATCCCGGACGCGATGCCAAGCGGCTGGACGTGCTGCCCGGCATGACGGGCATGGCCGACATCCGGACCGGCGAGCGATCGGTGCTGAGCTTCGTGCTGCG
>JBMTXX010000323.1:0-3728 GCA_049453935.1 Rubrivivax sp. | reverse complement strand
AGGGCTCGAACTGTTGCGCTGCTTCAGTGCGGCAGAAGTGCAACTGTCCAATGCCGAGTTGGCGGCGCGAACCGGGCTGCCGCGGCCGACCATCTCCCGCCTGACCTACACGCTGGTCATCCTTGGCTACCTTCGGCACAGTCCAAAGTACGGAAAGTACCAACTCGGCAGTGCGCTCATTTCGGCCACATATCCGCTGATGGCGTCGATCGGACTGAGACAACACGCCCGCCCCCTGATGAATGGCCTGGCCGACGAGACCGGCGGCGATGTGTCGATGGGGATTCGTGACCGTCTGAACATCGTGCTGGTCGAAACCAGTCGCAGCAGAACGAGGTTTCGGGCCTCGGGCGCGTTGGCAGACACGGGTCTGTCGCTGCCACTGGCAGGATCGGCCATCGGGCGAGCGTGGCTGGCCGGCTGTGACCACGCCACACGAGCGGCCGTACTCAACGAGATTCGCGTCAAGACACCCGACGATTGGGGGCGCTTCGAGCACGCCATCGGGCAGGCGATCGCAGACGTCAACGACCACGGTTTCTGTGCCGTCGACGGCGACCTCGTTCACCAGATTCGGGCAGTGGGCGTCCCCTACGGCATGACCCCTGCAGGGGAGTTCGTCGTGTTCAACTGCGCGTTTGCCGGTCCCGTGCCGCCAGACCGGGGCGCCCAATGGTTGCGGACCGACGTCGGACCCCGCCTGACAGCGATGGTCCGGCAGTTGAGGGAGTACAGGATATGACGCACAGGGACGCTCGGCCCTGCGTGGCCGGCGTGGGCCACGTCGCACTCGACCTCGTCTTCGAGGTCGACACGATCCCGCAACAGCCTGTCAAGGTCGCTGCCCGCGCATTGCGGCGGGTGGTCGGCGGCATGACGGCCAGTGCCTGCGTGGCGGCGGCGCGGCTGGGTGCCGAGGTGCGCTTCGGCAGCCCGGTGGGTGATGACGACGCGGCCGAGCACTTCGCCCAACACTTTGCGCATGAGGGTGTTGACCCCTGCGGCCTGCAGCGCGTGGCAGGCGCTCAGAGTTCGGTGTCGGCGGTGCTGGTCGATGCGCAGGGGCAGCGCCTGGTGGTCAGCCATCACGGGCAGGCGCTGCGCGCGCCGCCGCCGCTGGACGAGGCGTGGCTGAGGCAGGCAGATGTCGTGATCGCCGATCCGCGCTGCCCGGACTGGGCCGCTGCGGCGTTGCGGTCGGCGCGGCGGCGTGGCGTGCCGGGTGTGCTGGACGGCGACGTCGCACCCCGCGCCGACCTGCAACGTCTGGCCGGCCTCGCGGCCTGGACCGTGTGCTCCGAGCCGGGGGTGGCGGCGTTGCTCGGGCTGTCCTTCGACGGCGCGCTCGACGCGTCGACCGTGCAGCGTGGTCTGGCCGAGGTGCTGGCGCTGGGCGCGGAGGTCGCCGCGGTGACCTTGGGCGAGCATGGCCTTTGGTGGCAACGCCGCGGCAAACCACCGGCGCACCTGGCGGCCTACGATCCGGGGCCGGTGGTCGACACGCTGGGGGCGGGTGATGCCTTCCACGGTGCGCTCGCGGTGGCACTGGCCGAGGGGCAGGATGACCTGGCGGCGCTGCGCTTCGCGTCGATGGCTGCGGCGCTGAAGTGCACGCGTCCGGGTGGCATCGCCGGCGCGCCGGTTCGCGCCGAGGTGGATGCGCATCTGGCGGCCCGCGCCTGACGAGCCGGGTGCTTCGTCGATCGGGTGCGGCCCAGGGCCGCGCAAGCGAGGCCCGTGACAGGAACGCCGCACCCGTTCGATGGCTGCGGCCAGGTGCGGGTCTGGCCATCGGAAGCCCGAGGGAAGTCACCAGACAGGCGTGACCCGTCGCCGTGACCGACCGTGAGACGTCGCCCGCTGCGCGGGCTCAACAGGTGCGGCCTCCACGCCCGCCAACATGGTCGCACCGTCGCCCGCGCTTGGGCGCGCTGCACTGTGCTCCGCCATGCCCGCGAAACAACTGCTGTTCCACGACACCGCCCGCGAGAAGATCTGGCGTGGCGCCGATCAACTCGCCCGGGCCGTGCGCGTGACCCTGGGCCCGCGGGGGCGCACCGTGTTGCTGGAGCGCGGGTTCGGCGCGCCTCCGCAGATCGTCAACTCCGGCGTCCTGGTGGCGCGGGCGGTGGAACTGGAGGACCCGTTCGAGAACCTGGGCGCTCAGCTCTTGCGCGAGGTCGCCGCACGCACCAGCGAGCAGGCCGGCGACGGCACGACGACGGCCACCGTGCTGGCGCACGCAATGATCGCCGAGGGACGGCGCTTTCTGGCGGGCGGGATGAACCCGGTGCAATTGCGCCTGGGGATCGAACGGGCGGTCTCGTCCGTGGTCGAGGAGCTCGGACGGATCGCGCGGCCCTGCGCCACCTCGCAGGAGATCGCGCACGTCGCGTCCATCTCGGCCAACAACGACCGCTCGATCGGCGAACTGATCGCGCAGGCGATGGAGCGGGTCGGTCGTGAAGGCGCCGTGACCATCGAGGACGGCTCAGGGATGGTCAGCGAGCTGTCGGTCGTCGAGGGCCTGCAATTCGATCGCGGCTACCTGTCGCCCTATTTCGTCAACGACGCCGAACGGCAGACGGCCGTCCTGGAGGACGCGGCCGTCCTGCTGTTGGACCGCCGGCTGTCGTCGGTGCAGGACCTGCTGCCCCTGCTCGAGGAAGCGGTCAAGGCGTCCAGGCCCTTGCTCGTCGTCGCCGAGGACATCGACAGCGACGCGCTGGCCACCCTCGTGGTCAATGTCATCCGCGGCACGGTCAAGGCTTGTGCCGTCAAGGCGCCGGGCTTCGGCGACCGGCGCAAGGCGCTGCTGCAGGACATGGCGGCCCTCACCGGTGGTGCCGTGGTCAGCGACGAGGCGGGCGTGTCGATGGCCAAGGTGACGCTGGCCGACCTGGGCCGGGCACGCCGCGTGGAGGTCGGGAAGGACGAGACGACGCTGATCGGCGGCGGGGGCAAGCCCGAGGCCATCGCCGAGCGTCTGGCGCGGCTGCGCCACGAACGCCACGCCTCCACGGCTGGCTTCGACCGGGAGCAACTCGACCAGCGCATCGCGCGCCTGGCCGGCGGCGTGGCCGTGGTCAAGGTCGGCGCCGCCACCGAGACCGAACTGAAGGAGCGCCGCATCCGCGTCGACGACGCCCTGCACGCCACGCGCGCCGCGGTGGAGGAGGGCATCGTGCCCGGCGGCGGTGTGGCGCTGCTGCGCGCGCGCCGGGTGCTGCGGGTCGAAGACGCGATGTCGCTGGACGAGGCCTCGGGCGTGCGCATCGTGCACCGGGCGATGGAAGAGCCGCTGCGGTGCATCGTCGGCAATGCGGGGCTCGAACCCTCGGTCGTCGTGGCGCGCCTGGAGGCGCCGGGTGGCGACACCACAGAGCGGGAGGTCCAGGGCTTCAACGCCGCCACCGGCGACTACGGTGACCTCCTCGCCATGGGCGTGATCGACCCAGCCAAGGTCACGCGGCTGGCGCTGCAGAACGCAGCGTCCATTGCCTCGCTGGTGCTGATGACCGACTGCGTGGTCGCAGCGGTGCGGCCGCAACCGGCGTCGCAGGGCACCGCAGGCCTGTCGACCTTGCCCGGAATGCCACCCGAGGCGGAGTACTGAACCTCGGAAGGGCCTCGCCTTCAAGGGGTGGCCTGTCGACCGGCCTGTTGCGGATGGGGCAGTTGCCGCAGTTGCCGCAGTTGCCGTAGTTGGCGCAGAGGCCGCGTACGTC
>JBMTXX010000322.1:0-3741 GCA_049453935.1 Rubrivivax sp. | reverse complement strand
GGCGGTTGAGGTAGATGCGGGCGACGCGGTCTTGGGTCTGGATGTCGAGGGTGGTCATTGCTTTGCTCGTGTGCTTCGCGGCACGAGGGCGGGGGGTGCCCCCCTCCGCTCATGTCCCCCGGATCGGGCGATGCCCGATCCTCCTCCTTTACTTCGCTGCGGGGGGCACCCCCCACCCTCGTGCTGCCAGCGCATGAGGACTCGGCGAGACGAAAGCCTTAGTGCAGGCAGATCGGGGCGCGTCGGGGCTGTGCGCAGCGAAGTAAAGGAGGAGCCATCGGCCTGAGGCCGATGGCGGGGGACATGAGCGGAGCACAGCCCCGGCGTGCCCCGATCCCCCCCCCCCCCCGGGCCCCCCCCCGATCCCGCGAGCCATAGGCACGCAGTCCTGACCGGAGCGCAATCGAGGCGATCATGTTCTCAATGCTGCCAACCCCGCAGCCCCCGCAGTTGCTCGAAGACGTGGAAGTCCCGGTCGCGGTGCAGCAGCACGTAGTCGCGTTCGATGCAGAAGGTGGCGATCAGCACGTCCAGCGCGCTGCGCACCATGACGCCGGCCGCGCGCAGGCTGCGGTAATGGCGCGCGGCCTCGAGCGCGAGATGGGCGCCGCCGGTGTGCTCGATGCCCAGGCTCTCGAGCAGGGTCTTGGCGTGGCGATGGTCGCGCTCGTGGCGGAAGCCGCGCAGCACCTCGAACAGCACCAGATCGGGCACCACAATGGGGAGATCCCCGGAGGCCAACAGCCCAGCCAGGTGATCGACCGCAGGATGATCGACGTCGTTGAAGAAATCGATCCAGACGCTGGAGTCAACCACCAGCATGGCGCTCGGGCCCCGCAGCTGGGGCGTCTTCGGGGGAGGCTGCAGCGAGGCTCGCGGCCGCTGCGCCGGCTGTCACACGGGACGGCGGCGCAGGTTCGTGAACCGCCGGTGCCGAGACGCCATCTGCTGCCGTGCCGGCTGAAGTCTCCGGTGACGGCTTCGTCCAGTCGATGGACTCGTCGCCCTCCCACTTGAGCTTGCCACGCCACTTCAGGATTTCCCTGTAGGTAGCCTGGCGCGCCAGCAACTTCAGGCCAGCCTCCACCGCCTCGCGCTTGGTCTTGTAGGGCCCGGCCTGCATCGCACGGGCGAGCAAGTCGTCATCGATATCGATATTGGTGCGCATGATGTGTATCAAACATCTATGGTGCACACACTATACACAAACCGCTTCACATCCTGAAGACCCCGAACCGCGGGCTCTCCGGGATGGGCGCGTTCAGGCTGGCGCTGAGGGCCAGCGCCAGCACGCGCCGCGTGTCGGCAGGGTCGATGACGCCGTCGTCCCACAGCCGCGCGCTCGCGTAGTAGGGGTGGGCCTGGTGCTCGAACTGCTGCAGGATCGGGCGCTTGAAGGCGGCCTCCTCGTCGGCGCTCCAGGCACCGCCCTTGGCCTCGATGCCGTCGCGCCGCACGGTGGCCAGCACGCTGGCGGCCTGCTCGCCGCCCATCACCGAGATGCGCGCGTTCGGCCACATCCACAGCAGCCGCGGGCTGTAGGCGCGGCCGCACATGCCGTAGTTGCCGGCGCCGAAGCTGCCACCGATGATGACGGTGAACTTGGGCACCGTGGCTGTGGCCACCGCGGTGACCATCTTCGCGCCGTGCTTGGCGATGCCGTCGGCCTCGTGCTTGCGCCCGACCATGAAGCCGGTGATGTTCTGCAGGAAGACCAGCGGCACCCGGCGCTGGCAGCACAGCTCGATGAAGTGCGCGCCCTTCTGCGCCGATTCGCCGAACAGCACGCCGTTGTTGGCCACGATGCCCACCGGCAGGCCCTCGATGTGGGCGAAGCCGGTGACCAGCGTCGTGCCGTAGCGCGCCTTGAACTCGTCGAAGTCGCTGCCGTCGACGAGGCGGGCGATGACCTCGCGCACGTCGTAGGGCTTGCGCGGGTCGGCGGGCACGATGCCGTGCAGTTCCTGCGCGTCGAACAGCGGCGGGCGCGGCGGCGCCAGCAGCACCTGCTGCGGCTTGCGCCAGTTCAGGTGGGCGACGATGCTGCGCGCGATCGCCAGCGCGTGGGTGTCGTTCTCGGCCAGGTGGTCGGCCACGCCCGACAGCCGCGTGTGCACGTCGCCGCCGCCCAGATCCTCGGCGCTGACGACCTCGCCGATGGCCGCCTTCACCAGCGGCGGGCCGCCGAGGAAGATGGTGCCCTGGTTGCGCACGATCACGGTCTCGTCGCTCATCGCCGGCACGTAGGCCCCGCCGGCCGTGCACGAGCCCATCACCACCGCGATCTGCGGGATGCCCTGGGCGCTCATCTGCGCCTGGTTGTAGAAGATGCGGCCGAAGTGGTCGCGGTCGGGGAAGACCTCGTCCTGGTTCGGCAGGTTGGCGCCGCCGGAATCGACCAGGTAGATGCAGGGCAGGCGGTTCTGCTGCGCGATCTCCTGCATCCGCAGGTGCTTCTTGACCGTGACCGGGTAGTAGGTGCCGCCCTTGACCGTGGCGTCGTTGCAGACGATGGCGCACTCGACGCCGCTGACGCGGCCGATGCCGGTGATCAGCCCGCCGCCCGGGGCCGCACCGTCGTACAGGCCCAGACCCGCCAGCGCCCCCACCTCGAGGAAGGGCGTGCCAGGGTCCAGCAGGCCCTCGACGCGGTCGCGCGGCAGCAGCTTGCCGCGTGCGGTGTGCTTCTGGCGTGCCGATTCGCCGCCGCCTTCGGCCATGCGGTCGAGCTGCGCGCGCAGGTCCTGCACCATCGCGCGCATCGCCGTGGCGCTGGCCTTGAAGTCCTCGCCGCGGGAGTTGATCTTCGAGCTCAGGGCGGGCATGCGCGGGTCTCCGGCGGGCGGCGCGACGGTCTGCGGGGGTGGGCAGCGCGCGCGCCTCAGTTGACGTTCACGTCAATTGTAGGGAGCGCCCAGATGACGGCCGACCGGCGCTCGACGGCGAGGGAGCGGCCGATCAGAACCCGCCCTGCGCGAGCCAGCGCTCGAGTTGCGGCTTGCGGTCGTTACCCCAGAAAGGCTCGCCGTCGACCCGGAAGAAGGGCGCGCCGAAGACGCCCGTGGCGATGGCCGCGTCGCACTCGGCCTTCAGCCGTCCCTTCCAGGCGGGGTCGTTCCACGCCGCTTCGGCCGCCGCCGCGTCCAGCCCAGCCTCGGCGCACAGTGCCTTCAGCGCCGCGGCGTCGTTCAGCAGCACGCCGCGCGTGAAGTAGGCGCCGAAGGCCGAGTGCGTCCAGCGCGCGGCCGCGTCCTCGCCCTGGGTGTCGCGCAGCCACCAGAACACCCGCGCGGCGTTCTGCGTCGGGATCGGAAAGCTCGGCGGCACCGCATAGGGCAGGCCCTCGAAGCGCGCCGAGCGCGCGAAGTCGGCGATCGAGTACTCGCGCTTGAGCGGGTAGGACACCGGGCTCTTCAACTCCGCCGCCTGGAAGGTGGCGCCCAGCAGGATGGCATGCCGCCGCACCCCGCGCCCGTGCCGCGCCGCCAGCGCGTCGACCCAGGCATTGGCGATGTAGGAATAGGGCGACGAGAAGTCGAACCAGAAGTCGATGGGGGCGGAGGTGTTCATCAGGGAACGATAGTCTCCCGTCCCCGTATCGTCCACCCCGGGCGGACCCGTACAGGCGCGGTGCTGGACGCCCCGCCTGGGCTCACCGCCGCCAGAACGCCGGCGTCAGCAACACCAGCAGCGCCAGCATCTCCAGCCGCCCGAGCAGCATCGCAAGCGTGCACACCCAGG
>JBMTXX010000321.1:0-3747 GCA_049453935.1 Rubrivivax sp. | reverse complement strand
CTACGCCGGTCTTCTGCCTTTCTTGGGGTGTGCACTGGCTGCGCACGGTGCGAGCTCGGTCGCCGATCTCGCCCTGCAGGCGCTGGTGGCGTATGCCGCGCTGATCGCCACCTTTCTCGGAGGCATTCACTGGGGCTTCGGCTTCGCGAGCGGCAGGTCTGGTTGGGCCTTGTTCGGGTGGGGGGTCACGCCCTCATTGCTGGCGTGGGTGGCGCTGCTGCTGCCCGTCCTGCCCGGGCTCCTGCTGCTGTCGGCAACGCTTGTCGTCGCGTTTGCCGTCGACCGTCGGGTGTACCCGCGTTTCGGGGCCGAAGCGTGGTTGGGCCTGCGGCTGCAACTGAGCGCGGTGGCCGTGTTGTGTTGTCTCGTCGGGGCCTGGGCTGCCTGATTGCTCACACCAGCCCGAGGCGGGTCGCCAGCACGGCGGCTTCGGCGCGGCTCGAGACGTCCAGCTTGCGGTAGATCGACTTGATGTGGTCGTTGACGGTGAACCAACGGATGCCCAGCAGCGTGGCGATCTCTCGGATCGTCAAGCCCTTGCTCAGGTAGGTCAGCACCTCGCTCTCACGCGGGCTCAGTCTGCGGATCTCGCCCTCGGCGACCGCCGAGACCGTCGGCGCCCTGGGCCTGCCTGCGGGACCCTGGCGCTTGCGGTGTGCGAAGGTCAACATCAGGCGTCGGGCCACGGCCGGTGACAGCGCCGGCCGGCCCAGCGCCAGCCCCGCAAGCGCGTCGGCCCAGACTTCTGCCGGGTCGTCTTTCAACAGATAGCCGGCGGCCCCCAGGACGAGGGCGTCGGCGACGCTGGCATCGTCGCGCCGGTGGCTGGCGACGATGCCCATGAGGGTGCTGGTCGCGCAGCCGGTCAGCAGCCCGCGGCCGTCGCCATCGGGCAGGTCGGGGTCGATGAGCATCACGATGACCGCGCGGCGGTCGTCTTGCGTTCCGCGTCGCAGGATCGCCTCCTGCGCGCCGAGGGCCTGTCTGGCTTCCTCGACCGTGCCGGCCTCGACGATGCCTTCGGCAACGCGGCACCCTTGTTCGAGAGCGCGGCACATGTGTTTCCTGCTCGTGCCGTCCCCGTCGACCACCAGCGCGCTGATCCCCATTCCCGCCCTCCGGGCGCCCTGCGCGCCTGCCCGAGGATGTTGGCAGCGGCCCCGGGCGCAGCGGGCGCGTGTGCGCAAGGTCGGTGCGCGTGCAGGGTGAGCACGTACCGGCTCGGAAGGTCGCTGCACACGGGCGCATCGGCGCGGCTTGTCACCTGTGCTGCCTACAATGAGCCGGATGCGCATCCTCATCGCCAACGACGACGGCTACCTCGCTCCCGGCATCGCCGCTCTGGTCCGGGCCTGCCAGGGCTTGGGTGACATCGACGTCATCGCTCCCGAGCAGAACGCCAGCGGGACCTCGAATTCCCTGACGCTGAACCGGCCGCTGTCGGTGTTCCAGGCCTCGCCGGCGCCGGATCTGCCGGCCTTTCGCGTCGTCACGGGCACACCGTCGGACTGCGTGCACGTCGCGCTGACCGGTTTGTTGCCGCACCGGCCGGATCTCGTCCTGTCCGGCATCAACAACGGCGCCAACATGGGCGACGACACCATCTACTCCGGCACCGTGGCCGCCGCGATGGAGGGGTATCTGTTCGGCATCCCTGCCGTGGCTTTCTCCCTGGTCGACAAGGGCTGGGGGGATCTGGACGCCGCAGCCGCCACCGCGCGTGCCGTGGTCGAGGACGTCCTTCGCATGGCGCGTCCCGGGCCCTGGCTGCTGAACGTCAACATACCCAACCGGCCCGATGCGTCGTCGTTGCCCCGGGTCATCACCCGTCTCGGCCGCCGTCATGCGAGCGAGCCCGTGGTGCGTCAGGTCAATCCGCGGGGGGAGACCATCTACTGGATCGGCCCTGCGGGCGACGCGCGCGAGGCCGGGGAGGGCACCGACTTCCACGCCACGGCGAACGCCAAGGTGTCTATCACGCCCCTGCACAGCGACCTCACGGATCGTGAGCAGTTGCCGTCCTGGGCAGGCCTGGGGCGGCCTGGGGCATGACATGCCATGGCCTGCGGGCCCCGAGGGCATGACAGGGCTGCGTCCGGGGCGGCGGGGTTGCTTGCGCGCCGGCCACTCGTGGTTTCTGCGATGAACAGCCGGCCCCCTCGCGGATCGGCCTTTCCGGCCCGTCTGCCCGGCACAGGCACTGCCGCCGCGAAGGCGCCTTCGGCCGTGGCCGACCGGGTGCTGCGTCCCCAGCGCCTGTTGCACGAAGCTGCGGCAGACCTGGCCCGTCAGCGCGTGCCGGCTGGGGTCGGGCTGGACTCCGACCAGGTGCGCCAGCGCATGGTGCGGCGCCTGCAGTCGCAAGGCGTGGAGCACCCCGCTGTGCTCGACGCGATGGGCCGGGTGCCGCGCCACCGCTTCGTCGATTCCGCCCTCGTCACCCAGGCGTACGAGGACACCAGCCTGCCCATCGGGCTGGGGCAGACCATTTCCAAGCCCATCGTCGTGGGTCGCATGCTGCAGTTGCTGGCCACCCGGCCCGGTGCCCCAGCCGAGCGGCCGCTCGGTCATGTGCTGGAGATCGGCACCGGCTGCGGTTACCAGGCGGCATTGCTGGCCTTGCTCGCCCGGCGCGTGGTCTCCATCGAGCGCCTGAAGCCCCTGCACGAGCGTGCCCGCGCCCATCTTGATGCCACGGGCGCGCGCGACATCCGCCTCGTCTGGGGTGACGGACGCCTCGGGCATGCGCCACTGGCACCCTACGACACCATCGTGGCGGCCGCCGGGGGGGAGGAACTCCCGCAGGCCTGGATGGATCAACTGGCACCGGGCGGGCGTCTGGTGGCGCCCATGCACAGCGCCGAACACGGCGGTCAAGTGCTGGTCGTGGTCGAGCGCGACGGCACGGGCTGGCGCCGCAGCCTGCATGGTGGAGTTCATTTCGTGCCGCTGGCACAGGGGGTTGCATGAGGGGCGTCAAGCGTTGGGCGACGACGGGGCCGTGGAGCAGTGGGCTGGTTTCGGCCGGGCTGGCGTTGCTGCTGTCGGCTTGCGCCTCGTCCACCGGGATGGCCCCCGTCGAAGACCGCCAGCCCGCAGGGCGCGCGCGCGTGCCCGCGCCGACGCCTGCCAAGGTGCAGGTGGCCCCAGCGCCACCCCCGGTCGTCGCCGCGCCGGTGACACCGGCGCCTCGGCCGCGTGGATGGCAAAACGAAGGCAAGCCCGGGCACTACACGGTGCGCAGCGGCGACGTCCTGACGCGCATCGGGCTGGAACACGGCCAGAGCTGGCGTGATCTGGCGCGCTGGAACGAGATCGAAGACCCGAACCTGATCGAAGTCGGTCAGGTCCTGCGGGTGATTCCACCCGATGTCGAGCCCGGTCGCGCGGCCGCGATTGCGGTGACGCAGACCGGCCGGATCGAATCGCGGACCCTCGAACTGCCGCCGGCGCCGGCGTCGATGCCCAGCCCTGCTTCGGCGTCGGGCCCGCGCCCTGTCGGCAACAGCGCTGCACTCGCCAACGCCGCGCCGCTGGGCACTGCACCTTTGCCGCCCGCGCCGCCCCCGCGAGTGGCGGTCGCGCCGGCCGGCAGTGCCCAGCCGAGCCCCGTGGCTGCGCCATCGGGCATGTCACCGGGGGTGCCGGCGCGGGTCGCCAGCGCTGCGGCGCCCTCTCCGACACCGATCGCAACTCCGACTCCGACTCCGACTCCGACTCCGACTCCGACTCCGACTCCTACCGCGA
>JBMTXX010000320.1:0-3803 GCA_049453935.1 Rubrivivax sp. | reverse complement strand
GCAGGGTGAAGCGTTGATGGATCTGCTGCACCGTCATGCCGATCGAACGGGGGGCCGCGCCCGGCGTTCGGTGCTGCTCTGGCTCGCGCTTGCGCATGTCAGCGTGATACTCGCCAGCAATTACCTGGTCCAG
Source organism: Rubrivivax sp. (assembly GCA_049453935.1). Lineage (GTDB taxonomy): Bacteria > Pseudomonadota > Gammaproteobacteria > Burkholderiales > Burkholderiaceae_C > Rubrivivax. The sequence goes on along the minus strand of JBMTXX010000320.1, from coordinate 3,670 downwards.
ATCCCATTGCAGCTCGGGCCGGTGCTGACCACCTGGGGCTCCTTCACCTTCCCGCTGATCTTCCTGGCCACCGACCTGACGGTGCGCGTGCTGGGGCGCGACACGGCACGTCGGGTGGTCCTGTGGGCCATGGGCCCGGCGCTGTTGGCCAGCTATGTCGTCTCGGTGCTTTTTGCCGAGGGTCGTTTCGCCGGCTGGGCGAGCCTGGCCGAGTTCAACCTCTTCGTCTTCCGCATCGCCTGCGCCAGTTTCGCCGCCTACGTGGTCGGCCAGATCACCGACATCCAGGTCTTCGCGCGGCTGCAGGGGCGGGGTGGCTGGTGGGTCGCGCCGGCGTTCTCCACCGTGGTCGGCGGTTTCATCGATACCCTGGTCTTCTTCGCCGCGGCCTTCCACCTCAGCCCGGACCCCTTCATGGCCGCGCACTGGCCCGAACTGGCGGCCACCGACTACGCGACCAAGATGGTGGTGAGTCTGGCTTTCTACCTGCCGGTCTACGGCAGCACGGTCGGCTGGTTCGCTGCGCGCCTTGCGGCGCCGCCGCCTCGGCTGGTCTGAACGGCCCGCGCGCCGGGCCGAGTCGCGCAGCCCGGCGCCTGGGGCGTCAGGATGAACCGGATCGGGCGTCCGGGACCCCGGCGCTGCGTGCAGAATTCGCGCGCTCATGCCGTCTGCCGCGACCCTCCACCCCCGCCCCGCCCCCCGCATCGGCCTCGTCGTGCCCTCGATCAACGTCGTGGCCGAGGACGACTTCGTCGCGCTCGCGCGCGCCTGGCCGCAGGCGCCGGTGGGCGTGCACTTCGCCCGCGCCGAGGTGGACACCGCGCTGGAACTGGCGGCGCAGTTCGGGCAGATGCTGCAGGCCGCGCCGGCGCGCGCTGCCGCGCTGGCGCAGGCGCGGGTGGCCGTCACCGCCTTCGCCTGCACCTCGGCCAGCTTCTATCAGGGCGCCGGTGCCGACCTGGCGATCGCGCGCGCCATGTCGGCCGCCGCCGGCGGCGTGCCGGCGCTGACCACCGCCACCGCCGTGGTCGAGGCGCTGCACGCGCTGGGCGTGCGCCGCGTTGCCATCGCCACGCCCTACGTCGACTGGGTGGTGCAGGCCGAGCGCCGCTTCTTCGAGCAGGCCGGCTTCGAGGTGCTGGCGATCAACGGCCTGCAGCGCCGCGGCGGCGCCGACATCCACGGCATCGACGACGCGACGATCGAGCAGTTGGTGGCCGACGTCGACCGCCCGCAGGCCCAGGCGCTGTTCGTCAGCTGCACCGACCTGCCTGCGCTGGCGCTGGTGGACGCACTGGAGCGCCGCCACGGCAAGCCCGTGGTCACCAGCAACCAGGCCACCTGGTGGGCCTGCGCGCAGCGTGCCGGCATCGGCCCGCGGCCCTGGGGCGGGCGGCTGCTGCGCGAGGGGCCTGCGCTGCCGGGCAGCCTCAGCGACCCCACCGGGCCGGACCCGGCCCCGACCGCCCGGAGCAACACCCCATGAGTTGTCGCATCGGCATCGACATCGGCGGCACGTTCACCGATTTCGCGCTGCTCGACGGTGCCGGGCAGCGGCTGTGCCTGCACAAGCAGCTGACCACGCCCGACGACCCCGCGCGCTCGGTGCTGACGGGCGTGCCGCGGCTGCTGGCCAAGGCTGGTGTGGCCGCCGGCGAGGTGGACGCCGTGGTCCACGGCACCACGCTCGTGACCAACGCGCTGATCGAGCGCCGCGTCGCCCGCACCGCGATGCTGGTGACGGCCGGCTTCGCCGATGTGCTGGACATCGCGCGCGAGCGTCGCTACGACATGTACGAGCTCGGCATCACCTACCCCGAGCCGCTGGTGCCGCGCGCGCTGCGCTTCGAACTGCGCGAGCGCGTCGACCACCGGGGTGCCGTGCTGCAGCCGCTGGACGAGGCCGAGCTGGCCGCGGCGCTGGACGCGATGGTCGCGCAGGGCGTGCAGGCGCTGGCGGTGTGCCTGCTCAACAGCCCGGTCAATCCGGCGCACGAGCAGCGCGCCGCGCAGATCGCGCGCGAGCGCCACCCGGGGCTGTACGTCAGCACCTCGGCCGAGGTCTTCCCCTTCCTGCGCGAGTACGAGCGCTGGACGACGACGACGATGAACGCCTGCACCGGGCCGCTGTTCGACCGCTACCTGGCGCGGCTCGAGGCCGGGCTGCGCGAGGCCGGGCTGCGCGGCGACCTGTTCGTGATGTCGTCCTCGGGCGGCATGGTCGGGCCGGCGCTGGCGCGGCGCTTCCCGGTGCGCATGCTCGAGAGCGGCCCGGCCGCCGGCGTGCTGCAGTCGGCCGCGCTCGGGCCCGAGCTGGGTCGCACCGAGCTGCTGGCCTTCGACATGGGCGGCACCACGGCCAAGGGCGCGCTGGTGCGTGGCGGGCGGCCGCTGCGCCGCTACGAGATGGAGGTGGCGCGGGTGCACGAGTTCCGCGCCGGCTCCGGGCTGCCGGCGCGCATCCCGGTGATCGACCTGATCGAAATCGGCTCGGGCGGCGGCTCGATCGCCGCGGTGGACGTGCGAGGCACCGTGGCCGTGGGCCCGCGCAGCGCCGGCGCCACGCCCGGGCCGGCCTGCTATGCGCAGGGCGGGCAGGCGCCGACGCTGACCGACGCCAACCTGCTGCTGGGCTACCTGGACGCTGGCTTCTTCCTCGGCGGGGCGATGCGGCTGGACCGCGAGGCGGCCGCCGCGGCCGTGCAGCGCGTGCTGGCCGGGCCGCTGGGTGTGGACACGCTGCGCGCGGCCTGGGGCATCCACGAGGCTGTCAACGAGGACGTCGCCCGCGCCTTCCGCAACCACGCCTCGGAGCGCGGCTTCGACTACCGCGGCTGCGCGATGGTGGCCTTCGGCGGCTCGGGGCCGGCGCACGCCTGCCGCGTGGCGCGCAAGCTGCGCGTGCCCACGGTGGTGTTCCCGGTGGGCGCCGGGGTGATGTCGGCGGTGGGGCTGCTGGCCAGCCCGCTGGCCTTCGAGACCTTCCGCGCCGAGCGCTGTGCCCTCGATGCGCTGGACGACGCCGGCCTGGCGCAGCGCTTCGACGCGCTGGCAGCGCAGGCGCGGGCGCAACTGGGCCGCGCGCCGGTGGCCGGCGAGCGCGAGCAGCTCACCCGCCAGCTCGACATGCGCTACCGCGGCCAGGGGCACGAGATCGAGGTCGAGCTGCCGCCCGGCGCTGGCCGCGCCGAGCTGCCGGCGCTCTTCGCCGCCGCCTACGAGCGCGTGTTCGCCAAGTCCTTCCCCGGGCAGCCGGTGGAGGTGACGAACTGGAAGGTGTCGGTCAGCCTGCAGCGCGAGTCGGCCGGCGCGGGCCTGCGCCTGGACGTCCCGGCTGGCGCGCGCAAGCGCAAGGGCGAGCGCCTGGCCTGGTTTGCCGAATGGGGCGAGCTGCGCCCGACCCCGGTGCTGGACCGCTACGCCCTGGCCCCGGGCGACCGCTTCGTCGGCCCGCTGCTCGTCGAGGAGGCCGAATCCACCTGCGTCGTCGGCGTCGGCGACGTGCTGCAGGTCGACGCCCACGGCCACCTGGTCGTGACCGTGCGTGGCGCGGCGGGGGAGAGCTCATGAAACCCCTGGACGCCATCGACCTGGGCATCGCCTGGGACCGGCTGATCGCGATTGCCGACGAGGTGCTGCAGTCGGTGGTGCGCACCGCCTTCTCGGT
>JBMTXX010000319.1:0-3803 GCA_049453935.1 Rubrivivax sp. | reverse complement strand
GATGTCGAGCATGCCGGCGTTGGCCGCCGTGCTGTGGATGGTGTCGTCCAGATCGAGCTCTTCGGCCGCGCCCTCGCGCGCAAAGCGGCGCAGCCGCCTCAGCGCGACCTTGATCTGGCGCGTGCCCAGTTCCTTGCCGTCGTCGTAGTCCTTGTAGGCCCGCTGGTCCCAGACCTTGACGGCGCTGCGGTGGCGGCCCTTGTCCTGGCCGATGCGCACGCCCTGCGGGTTGTAGCCCCAGGCGCCGAAAGGGCTGGTGCCGCCGGTGCCGATCATGCGGTTGCCGCCCTCGTGGCGCTCTTTCTGCTCCTCGAAGCGCTGCTTGAGGGTGGCCATCAGCTCGTCCCAGCCCATCTTCTCGATGGCGGCCTTCTGCTCGGGGGTCAGCTCGAGCTCCAGCGTGCGGCGCAACCACTCCAGCGGCAGCTCACGCGTGAAGTCGGCGCGCTGCTCGACGCCCTTGAAGTAGGCGGCAAAGGCCTGGTCGTAGCGGTCGAAATGCGCCTCGTCCTTGACCAGGGTCGCGCGAGCCAGATAGTAGAAGCGGTCCAGCGTGGGGCCGCCGTCATCGTCGATCACGCCGGCCTTCAGCGCCTCGAGCAGCGTCAGGTACTCGCGTACCGACACCGGCAAGCGGGCCGCGCGCAGGGTCTGGAAGAAGTCGATCAGCATGGCACGAAAAGCCGGAGAGCAGCGAGTCGGCCGGGGCGCGTCAAGGTGGCGAATCAGCGATGGTTGCGCTGCATGAACACCAGTTTCTCGAACAGCGTGACGTCCTGCTCGTTCTTCAGCAGCGCCCCGACCAGCGGCGGCACGCTGACCTTGTCGTCACGGCTTTGCAGCACCTCCGGCGGGATGTCCTCGGCCACCAGCAACTTCAGCCAGTCCAGCAGTTCGGAGGTGCTGGGCTTCTTCTTCAGGCCGGGCAGGTTGCGCACGTCGTAGAAGGTCTTCAGGGCCGCCGCCAGCAGCGCCTGCTTCAGGCCGGGGAAGTGGACGTCGACGATGGCGCGCATCGTGTCGGCGTCGGGGAACTTGATGTAGTGGAAGAAGCAGCGTCGCAGGAAGGCGTCCGGCAACTCCTTCTCGTTGTTGGAGGTGATGAACACCAGCGGGCGATGGCGCGCGCGCACCGTCTGGCGGGTCTCGTAGACATGGAACTCCATGCGGTCGAGCTCGCGCAGCAGGTCGTTCGGGAACTCGATGTCGGCCTTGTCGATCTCGTCGATCAGCAGCGCCACCGGCTCCTCGGCCGTGAAGGCCTGCCACAGCACGCCGCGCACGATGTAGTTCTGGATGTCACGCACCTTCTCGTCGCCGAGCTGGCTGTCGCGCAGGCGGCTGACCGCGTCGTACTCGTACAGGCCCTGCTGCGCCTTGGTGGTGCTCTTGATGTGCCACTGCAGCAGCGGCAGGCCGAGGGCGCGCGCCACCTCCTCGGCCAGCATGGTCTTGCCTGTGCCGGGCTCGCCCTTGACGAGCAAGGGCCGCTTGAGCGTGATGGCCGCGTTGACCGCCAGCATCAGGTCCTGGGTGGCGACGTATTGGTCGGTTCCGCTGAATTTCATCTCGATCCAAAACCCCTGGCCAACGCCCGGGAGGGGCGCCGAAATGCTCGGGTTCAGTATAAGGGCCCCCTATAATTTCATGGCTTTCCAAGCGCGGGCCGAACGAGGAGCGGCCTGCCCCGATGCTCAACAGGCCCGCAGGCCGACAACGACCATGAACAAAGCGCTGACGCTCTCGCTGGCCCTGGCTGGGCTGGCTGCCCTGTCCTCCACCCCGGCCGTGGCCGCCGGTGACGTGAAAGCCGGTGAGCAGAAAGCCGCGATGTGCATCGGCTGCCACGGCATCCCAGGCTACCAAGCCAGTTTCCCGGAGGTGCATCGCGTGCCGATGATCTCCGGCCAGAACGCCGAGTACACCGTCGCCGCGCTGCAGGCCTACGCGAAGGGCGAACGCAAGCACCCGACGATGCGAGGCATCGCCGCCTCGCTGTCCGAGCAGGACATGGCCGATCTCGGCGCCTTCTACCAGCAGCATGGCAAGAGCAGTGTCGTCAACGTGTCGGCCAGCGCCAAGGCGCCGCCCGCTGACGTGGCCGCGCTGCTCGAGAAGGGCGCCTGTGCCTCCTGCCATGGGGCGGACTACAACAAGCCCATCAGCCCGGCCTACCCGAAGATCGCGGGTCAGCACGCTGATTATCTGTACGTCGCACTGAAGGCCTACAAGGCCGAAGGCAAGGCCACACTCGGCCGCGCCAACGCCATCATGGGCGCGCAGGTCAAGGCTTTCACCCCCGCCGAGCTCAAGGCGATGGCACGCCACATCGGCTCTCTCCCGGGTGACCTGCGCACGGTGCCGCAATCGCGTTTCCGTTGAACCTGACGGCCTGAAACTGCGGTCGTGTGCGTGGTGTGAAACAACCGTGACGCTCGAATTCACCTTGCCTGACATGTCGTGCGGTCATTGCATCCGTGCGGTGACCTCGACGGTGCAGCGTGTGGACCCGGCCGCGCAGGTGATGACCGACCTCCCTGCCCGGCTGCTTCGAATCGAGACTTCCTTCCCCAGGCAGGACTTCGCCGCCGCCCTGGCGGCCGAAGGCTACCCTCCCGCTCCTTGACTGCTGCCGACGCCACCGGCCCCGGCCCGGCGGCGCACCGCCTCCAGATACGCCAGACCATCGGGCGGCCGGCCGCTGCGTTGCGACGTCCACAACATGTCGCCCAGGCACTCCATGACTTCGTGGTGTGCGGCATGCATCGATCCGCGGCGCGCCGCCAGGAGCGCCACCGCCTGCCGGATGCCGGCAGGCTGGTCGATGCTGCACTGCTCCTCGATGGTCAGGTGCATGCTCAGGTGCAGAAAAGGGTTGGTGCGACCATCCTCCACCCGATAGGCCAGCTCCAGTGCACGGTTGACGTCCTGGAGGTCGGCGTCGTACTCGGGATGGTCGGCAACCCAGCGGGCGGCCTGCAACTGCATCGCGTCCATCGGCATGCCGTGGCGCTGGCGGCGCCAGACATCGCAGAAGAAGCGCCGGACATCGTGCTGAGAGGGTTGGAACATCGCAGGATTGTCCCGCCAGTCGGGTGCACGCCACGCCTTCGGTGCGATCTGGATCGGGCAACGCGGCGGCATCCGCAGCGCCACCCTACGTCCTGGCGAACGACACACAGTTCACGACGGCCCTGGTGTGCCCGCCAACCGCGTTCGGACCGCGCAGCGGCCGGACGGCAAAGGGTCGCGTGAACCTGGATCCTCAGCACTGGCCGCTGGTCACCGACCCGTGGTTCTACGCGGTTGCGGTGCCCGCCATCTTGTTGACCGGCCTGTCCAAGAGTGGTTTCGCCAGTGGCTTCGGCTCGCTCGCGGTGCCGATGATGGCGCTGACGTTGCCCGTGCCGCAGGCGGCGGCGATCATGCTGCCGCTGCTGGCGGCCATGGACGCGGCAAGCCTGCAGCAACTGCGCCGGCACGTCGACTGGAGCCTGATCCGGCTGCTGCTGCCCTGGGGCCTGGTGGGCACCGTCGTGGGATGGCTGCTGTTCGGCGTGCTGTCGGCCGCGGCGGTGTCCGGCCTGACCGGCGCCCTGACGCTGGCCTTCCTGGCGCAGCGCCTGCTGTGGCCGCCGCGGGCCGACCGTCGGCGCGCGCCGCCCTGGGTGGGCCGCCTGTGTGGCGTGGCCTCCGGCTTCACGAGTTTCATCGCCCATGCCGGCAACCCGCCGGTGGCGGCCTACGTGCTGCCGCTGCGCCTGGCGCCGCTGGTGTTCAGCGGCACGATGGCGGTGTTCTTC
>JBMTXX010000318.1:0-3849 GCA_049453935.1 Rubrivivax sp. | reverse complement strand
GAACTTCACCAGCGGCGCGTAGAAGGGCGGCGGCGGCTGGTCCAGCATCCAGCGGCTGCACAGGATGCCCTCGGGCAGCTCGTCGATGCGCATCGGCGTGCGGTCGGTGCCGGCGCCGCCGAAGGAGCTGCGGTGCACCCACGCGACGTGCGAGGGATCGAGCAGGTTGTCGACCAGCCACAGATAGTGGCAGGCCACGGGCATGCGCTCGCCCTGCGTGATGTGCCAGCCCGGATCGTCGTGGCGCTCCAGGTCGATCAAGGCCTCGTCTCGCGCCAGCGCCGGATCGCCCATCCAGACGAACAGCAACCCGTAGCGGTCCCGCGTGGGATAGCTGCGCACCCGCGCCCTGGGCGGGATGCGCTCCTGCGTGGCCGCGTCGATGCATCGACCGCTGCAGTCGAAGGTCAGGCCGTGGTAGCCGCACTCGATCGCGTCGCCCTTGACGCGCCCCATGGACAGCGGCAGCTTTCGGTGCGGGCAGGCGTCCTCCAGTGCGACAGGCGCACCGGCGGCCGTGCGGTAGAGCACCACGTCCTGGCCGAGCAGGCGCCGCGCCACAGGCTCACGCCCGACTTCGCGCGTGAGCGCCGCTGCGTACCAGGCGTTGTGGAGGTAGACGCCGGGATCTTGCAGATCAAGTCCCGCACCCGCCGAGACCGCGGCGCCCGCCGCAGGCGTGCCCGCGCCGGATGCCGACCCCAACACCGTATCCGTCATTTCCACTGCATCCATCACGTCCGACATCGGCCTCACACCTTCGAAGGCAAGCCGGTGGCGCAGGTCGTCCGCCGCGACATCGCTGGCGGCCACGAAGGCGCCCCGGCCTGGAGGGGCGGTCCTGCAGACGACATCAGGCTCCGGCCCGGGGCGTCGATGGTAGCGGATGCGGCGAGACGCTCGGCGCGATGAAACGCCGACACGTCAGCCAGAAACGACTGAGGGGTCGGCGCCGGGCGGAGACCAGGGCCGACCGGTCCCGACACGGCCGCCCCTCGATCAGGCCTCAGCCGCGCAGTTGCCTCGCGAACAAGGCCAGCGTGCGGTCCCACGACAGTTTCGCGGCCGCCTCGGCATAGCGCGGGGTGGAGTCGTTGTGGAAGCCGTGCTGGGTGCCCGGGTAGACATGCGCCTCGTGCGGCACGCCGGCGGCGGTGAGTGCGGCCTCGAAATCGGCGCGCATCGCGTTGATGCGGGGGTCGTTCTCGGCGTAGTGCGCCACCACCGGTGCCTTGATCCGCGGCACGGCGGCCTTGGGCGCAGCCGCGCCGTAGTACGGGGCGGCCGCGTGCAGATCGGCACCCATCTCGGTGGCGAGCCAGTTGACCGTGCCGCCGCCCCAGCAGAAGCCGACGGCGCCGAGCTTGCCGGTGGACAGCGCATGCGCCTGGACGAAGCGCGCGCTGTTGAGCATGTCCACCCGCAGACGGGGCTGGTCCAGCTTGGCCTGCAGCGTGCGGCCGTCGTCGTCGTTGCCGGGATAGCCGCCCAGCGGAGCCAGACCGTCCGGTGCCAGCGCCAGATAGCCGGCGGTGGCCAGGCGGCGCGCCACGTCCTCGATGTAGGGGTTCAGCCCGCGGTTCTCGTGGATCACGAGCACGGCCGGGAAGGGCCCCGCGCCCGTGGGCTGCACCAGGTAGCCACGCATCTGCGTCCCGTTGCCCCCCGGGGAGGGGTAACTGACGTACTGTGCCTTGATCCGCGTGTCGGTGAAGGAGATCGTCTGCGCAGCTGCGTAGTCGGGCAACAGCGCCTGCGCCATCGCCAGCCCACCGGCGGTCACCAGCGCGGCGCGCGACAGGAAGGTCCGGCGATCGATCTGCCCGTGGCAGTACTCGTCATACAGATCGAAGACGCGTTGATCGATGTCGGCCTGGGAGTGGCCGGTGGCAGGTAGGAGCGACATGTGCAAGCCTCCATGGGGCAGTTGGTCTGGTCCAATGTAGCTCGGTGATGACAGGCGCGCAGCGCGTACCCGCATGGCCCAGCACGCCGAACGGGGATGGTTTCGGCCCGCCGGCGGCAGGGCCCTCGCGTGCGCTATCCGGCCACGACTCGGGCGCGCTCGCGCCAGATCGTGTACAGCCCCGCGCCGACGACGAAAGCCGCCCCCCACCAGACGTGCGGGCCCGGCCACTCGCGCCAGAACACCCAGCCGAAGACGGCCGCCCACAGCAGTTCGGTGTAGTGGAAGGGGGCGACCACGCCCACCGGCGCCAACCGGAAGCCGCGGAACGTGCAACGCTGCCCGAGCAACAGCAGAACGGCCATCGCGGCGATCAAGGGCCACTGGCTGGCGCCCAGCTCCACAGGGACGAAGAACAGGCCGACGACGCCGGCCAGCCCCATCGTCAGGTTCTGCCACACCATCATCGACAGGTCGCTCTCGGTGGGCGACATCCAGCGCACGCAGGTCATGGACGCCGCGTAGAAGACCGAGGCAATCAGCGCCAGCCAGGCCCCGGCGCCCAGGTCGCCGTCCATGGCCTCGGGCCCGACGATCAGGGTGACGCCGACGAAGCCCGCGACCAGCGCCCCCCAGCGGTGCGCCCCCACCCGCTCCTTCAGCACCGGCACCGACAGCAGCGTCATGAACAGCGGCGCCGCAAAGCAGATCGCGATCACGGTGGCCAGCGGCAGCAGCCGCAGGCTCTGGAAGAAGGCATACATCGAGCACACCGCCAGCATCCCGCGCAGCAGGTGGGCCCAGGGCCGACGGGTGCGCAAGGCCGCCCACCCACCGCTGCGGGCGACCCAGGGCGCGAGCATCGCCAGGACCAGCGCCGAGCGGCTGGCAATCAGCACCGGGATGGACATCTGCCCCACCGCGTGCTTGGACAGGGCGTCCATCACCGACAGCAGGAAGACGCCGCCGGCCATCCACGCAATGCCTTGCAGCGGGTGGTCCGCGCGGGCGGGGGTGGGCGTGGCAGAAGCGGTCATGGAGGTGTCGCAGCGGACTGGATCAGGCGTGCGCAGAGCGGGCTCTCAGGCCGACGTCAATCGACCACCGGCCACTTCGGGTTGTGCACCACTTCCCAGAGGTGGCCGTCGGGGTCACGAAAGCATCCGCCGTAGCCGCCCCAGAACGTCGTCTGGGGCGACTTGACCTCACGGCCTCCCGCAGCCACGGCCCGCATCATGACCTCCCGCACGGCTGCCGGGCTGCCGACGTTGTGCGCCAGCATCACGCTGCTGGCCCCACCGTCACCCGGGTCGAGCCCGGTGTCGGCGCGCAGGCTCGCGCGGGGCCACAGGGCCAGCTTGACGCCACCTTCCATCTCGAAGAACACGCAGGCCCCGATCGGATACTGCGTGCCGACGATGCCGTCCGTGGGCAGGCCCAGCCCGTCGCGGTAGAAAGCCAGCGCCCGGTCCAGGTCGTCGACCGCCAGCGTGACCACGCTCAGGCGCGGCTTCATGCGGCCGGCTCCGCCGGCGCTGTCGGCTTGTCCGCCAGACGCTCACGCAGCTTGCGCAGGCGCTCACGCGGGTCCTCACGGGCCACACCCTCGCCCAGCTTCATCTCGGCGATGAATCGGCTGGGCACGCCGGCCACGGTCTCGCGCGCGCGCTTGCGGCGGCGCAGCGTGCTCACCGCCAGCGTGGTGCGGGCGCGGGTGATGCCCACGTACATCAGGCGTCGCTCCTCCTGCAGGCGCTCGGGCGTCATCTCCTCGTCGCCGCTCTTGAAGGGCAGCAGGCCCTCGTTGACGCCGGCCAGCACCACGTGCGGCCACTCCAGGCCCTTGGCCGCGTGCAGCGTCGACAGCGTCACCACGTCATGGTCGTCACCGCGCTCGGCCAGGCTGATGATGACGCTGATGGTCTGCGCCACCTGCAGCACGC
>JBMTXX010000317.1:0-3899 GCA_049453935.1 Rubrivivax sp. | reverse complement strand
CGGTCGACCGCGTCGGTGACGATGCCGTCGATGCCGATGTCGATCAGCCGCTGCGCCACGTCGGCGTCGTTGACCGTGTAGACCATCGCGCGTCGACCCTGGCCGTGCAGGCGCTCGATCAGCTCGCGCGTCATGACCAGGTGGTTGGTGATCACGGCGACCACCGCCAGGTCATCGGCCACACCCTCCCAGCCCGGCCACAGTGTGTCGAGCAGCAGGGCGCGCGGCACCTCCGGGGCGGTGTCCCGCGCGCCGGCCAGGGCCTCGGGCCGGAAGGAGCTGAACATCAGCGGCGGCGACTTCGGCCCGGCCCACAGGGCGCGCGCAGCCCGGCCGACGGCCTCGCCGGTGACGCGCTCCTGGCCGGGCGTGGGCTTGATCTCGAGGTCCAGCGCGTGGCCGTTGGCGTGCAGCCAGGCGGCCAGCGCCTGCAGCGTGGCCATCGGCTCGCCCGCATAGGCGCGGCTGTGCCAGCCCCCGGCGTCCAGGCGGGACAACTCGCCCCACGGCCGCTCGCCGGCCACGCCCTGTCCGCTGGTGGTGCGCTCCAGCGTGGCGTCATGCAGCAGGAAGGGCACGCCGTCGGCGCTGAGCTTGACATCGCACTCGAAGGCCCGATAGCCGTGGGCAGCGCCCAGGCGGAAGGCCGCCAGGGTGTTCTCGGGTGCGAGCTTGCCCGCGCCGCGGTGGGCGATCCACAGCGGGAAGGGCCAGGGGGTGTGGGGAGCACTCATGTCGTCGTCTTCTTGTCTTCTTGTCTTCCGGTTCGCGGCGCTCGTCTGAGCACTCACCCGGGTATGCTGGACCGTCCCAAAGGGTTGCACCCGCTGGCGGAAGGGCGGCGCCGGGCGCAACCCGACCAGGCAGGCGTCTCCGGGATGGATCGTGGGCCCATCCAGGGCGCTTGCCGACGGCTGCGATCCGGTGGCATGGGTTCGCGGTCTGTCAATCCACGCGCCGCCCGGTGGCGCTGTCGAACCAGTGCAGCCGCTGGGCATCGACGCGCAGCGCCAGCATCTGTCCGGGCCGTGGCGGAGCGAGCGTGCCGTCGATGCGCAGCGTGAAGGGCGCGCGGCCCAGGCGGCCGTGCACCAGACGCTCGGCACCCAACATCTCCACCAGCTCGACCTGCAGTGGCCAGGCGCCCTGGCCGCCTTCGCCGCCCTGCCACTGCGCATGCTCGGGCCGCAGACCCAGGGTCAGCGCGCCTTCGCGCGGCGCCGCACCCGGCAAGGTCAAGGAGACGCCCTCGATCTCGAAACGGTCGGCGCGCGCCGTCCCGGACAGCAGGTTCATCGGCGGCGAGCCGATGAAACCCGCCACGAAGGTGGTTGCGGGCATGCCGTAGACCTGCTCGGGCGTGCCGATCTGCTCGATGCGACCGGCGTTCATCACGATCATGCGCTGCGCCAGCGTCATCGCCTCGACCTGGTCGTGCGTGACGAACAGCGAGGTGATGCCCAAATCGCTGTGCAGCTTCTGGATCTCGATGCGCGTCTGCGCGCGCAGCTTGGCGTCGAGGTTGGACAGCGGTTCGTCGAAGAGGAAGACCTGCGGCTGGCGCACGATGGCGCGCCCCATGGCCACACGCTGGCGTTGGCCGCCCGAGAGCTGCCGCGGCTTGCGCTCCAGCAGCGCGCCGAGCTCGAGGATCTCGGCCGCACGCCGCACCCGGGTGTCGATCTCGGGCTTGGGCACGCGTGCGTTGCGCAGCCCGTAGGCCATGTTGTCGTACACCGTCATGTGCGGGTACAGCGCGTAGTTCTGGAACACCATCGCGATGTCCCGCTCGGACGGCTCGAGTCGGTTGACGACGCGTCCGCCGATGGAGATCTCGCCGCCGGTGATCTCCTCCAGACCCGCGACCATCCGCAGCAAGGTGCTCTTGCCGCAGCCCGAGGGCCCGACGATGACGACGAACTCGCCGTCGGCAATCTCGGCGTCGACGCCGTGGATGGCCTTGAAGGCCTTCGGTCCTTGGCCGTAGGTCTTCTCGACGCGGCGCAGTGCGATCGATCCCATGGTGTCCTATTTCTCGCTGTCGACCAGACCCTTGACGAACCAGCGCTGCATCAGGATGACCACCAGCGCCGGCGGCACCATGGCCAGCAGCGCCGTGGCCATCACGACGTTCCACTCGGTGGCCGAGTCGCCCCCGGCGATCAGCCGCCGGATGCCCATCACGATCGGGTACATGTCCTCGCGCGTGGTCACCAGCAGCGGCCACAGGTACTGGTTCCAACCGTAGATGAACTGGATCACGAACAGGGCCGCGATCGAGGTGGCCGACAGCGGCAGCAGCACGTCCTTGAAGAACTTCAGCGGCCCGGCGCCATCGATGCGCGCGGCCTCGACCAGTTCATCCGGGACCGTCAGGAAGAACTGGCGGAACAGGAAGGTGGCGGTGGCCGAAGCGATCAGCGGGATGGTCAGCCCGGCGTAGCTGTCGAGCATGCCGAGCGTGGACACCACGGCGTAGGTCGGGACGATCCGCACTTCCACCGGCAGCATCAGCGTGATGAAGATCATCCAGAAGATCAGGCCGCGAAACGGGAAACGGAAGTAGACGATGGCAAACGCCGACAGCAGCGAGATCGCGATCTTGCCCACGGCGATGATCAGCGCGCTGACGAAGCTGACCCACAGCATCGGCGCCACCGGCGGCAGCGTGTTGCCGTAGATGGTCTTGCCGCCGAACAGCGCCTGCTTCATGCTGGACAGGAAGTTGTCGCCCGGCACCATCGACATCGGCACGCTCTGGGCGATCTGCTCGCTGGTCTGCGAGGTGGCCACGAGGGCCACGATCACCGGGAAGGCGACGATCAGCACCCCCAGCACGACGACCAGGTGTGACAGCAGCGTGGCAACGGGGCGGCGTTCGATCATCGTGTGTCTAGGCTTGCGCGGGCCCGTTGCTCAGTAGTTGACCTTGCGCTCGACGTAGCGGAACTGCACCACGGTCAGCACGATGACGATGCCCATCAGCACCACCGACTGCGCGGCCGAGCCGCCGAGGTCCATGGACTTGAAGCCGTCCTGGTAGACCTTGTAGACCAGGATGGCCGTGTCCTTGCCTGGCCCGCCGCTGGTGGTGGCGTCGACGATGGCAAAGGTGTCGAAGAAGGCGTAGACGATGTTGATGACCAGCAGGAAGAATGCCGTGGGCGTGAGCAGCGGCAACTGCACCGTCCAGAAGCGCCGCCACGGCCCGGCACCGTCGATGGCCGCGGCCTCGATCAGGCTCTTGGGCACCGACTGCAGCCCGGCCAGGAAGAACAGGAAGTTGTAGGAGATCTGCTTCCACACCGCGGCTGTGACGATCAGCGCCATCGCATGGGTGCTGTCGAGCAGGTGGTTCCAGTTCAGGCCAGCGCGCTGCAGCACGTGGCTGATCACCCCGAGCGACGGCGCGAACATGAACACCCACAGGATGCCCACCACCGCCGGCGCGACCGCGTAAGGCACGATCAGCGAGGTCTTGTAGAACAGGGCGCCACGCACGATGCGGTCGGCCATCACCGCCAGCAGAAGCGATACGGCCAGCCCCACGCCAGCCACCAGCACCGAGAACACGGCCGTGGTCTGGAAGGACGCCAGATAGGTCTCGTCGGCGAACAGGCGGCTGAAGTTGTCCAGGCCGACGAAGGACGAACTGGTGCCGAAGGCGTCGGACTCGTACAGGCTCTCCACCAGCGCCTGCCCGGCCGGCCAGAAGAAGAACACCAGCACCACTGCCATCTGCGGCGCTACCAGCGCCCAGGGCAGCCACCAGCTCTTGAAGCGGACGCGTTTTTCGACGGTCAAACCAGCGGCTCTACAGAAGATGAGGCAGCGGCGCAGCGAGCGCCGCCGGGGGTCCGTCGCCGGCCGGCCGGGCGGCGCGGCGATAGTGACGTGGC
>JBMTXX010000316.1:0-3902 GCA_049453935.1 Rubrivivax sp. | reverse complement strand
CGAAGATCACCGTGCCCACGGTGGTGCTGCGTGGGCAGTTCGACGGCATCGCGGCGATGGACGACCTGATCGAGTTCTTCAAGCGCCTGCCCTCGCCCGACAAGCAGTTCACGGTGCTCAACGGCATCTCGCACGCGAGCTTCCAGCAGAAGAACTATCTGATGGTCTACCAGATCCTGCACGCCTACTTCACCCAGCCGGCGCCGGCCTACACCTGCGCCGATCACTGACGCGGCCGACCCTGCGGCGCCGGGGGACCCACCCGGATGCCGCGCGCTGGGGTTCAGCGCCCGCTTGGTGCCACGGGGATGGGTTGGGCGGCGGCTTCTGCCCGCGGGTACAGGCGTGCCATTGTCAGCGCGCGGGCGGTGTTCAGCAGCATCAGGGCAGCCCACAGCCCGTGGTTGCCGAACGCCGGCACGAGCACGCCCAGCCCGGCGACGTAGATCGCCACCGACAGCATCATCGCTTGCCGCATCTCGCGCGTCAGCGTGGCGCCGATGAAGATGCCGTCGTACATCCACGAGGCCACGCCGACGAGCGGTGCGGCGGCCATCCACGGCAGGAAGAGCCGCGCCTGCGCGCGCACCTGCGCGTCGGTGGCCATCAGGTCGATGATGGCGCCGCCGGCAAGAGCGAACGCGGCCCCCAGCAGCACCGCGGTCCCTGCCGCCCAGGCCGAGGCGAGCAGGGCGGCGCGCCGCACGCCGCGCCTGTCGCGTGCGCCCACGGCCTGACCCACCAGGGACTCCGCGGCGAAGGCGTAGCCGTCCAGCGCGTAGGCGGTGATCGCCAGGAACTGCATCAGCACCTGGTTGGCCGCCAGTGTCACGTCACCCTGGCCGGCCCCGAGAAAGGTGAAGGTGGTGAAGGCGGCTTGCAGCAGCACCGAGCGGACCATGATGTCGGTGTTGACCGACAGCATGCGCTTCAGCGGCGCCGCTGCCAGCAGCCGCGCGCGGTCGGCGAGGGCGGTGGCGGAGAAGGCGCTGCGGCACAACCACAGCCCCAGCGCGAGCCCGCTGGCCTCGGCCATCAGCGTGGCCACCGCCACGCCCTGCACGCCCCAGCCCAGGCCGAGGACGAACAGCAGGTCCAGTGCGATGTTCAGGCCGTTGATCCACAACTGCAGCCCCAGGACGGCGCGTGCGCGCTCCACCGCGATCAGCCAGCCCGTGACCGCGTACAGCGCGATGGTGGCGGGCGCCCCCCAGACCCGGATCGCGAGGTACTGCTGCGCCAGCGACTCGACCTCGGCCGATGCGGGCGCGAGCCAGAACGCGGTGCGGAAGATGACGGCCTGCCCGACGATCATCACCAGCCCGGCCGCCAGCCCGATGGCCAGCGCGCGGATCAGAATGGCCCCGCGCTCGGCGGCGTCGCCCGCGCCATGCGCCTGCGCGGCCAGGCCCGAGGTGCCCATGCGCAGGAAGCCGAAGACCCAGTAGACCGACGACAGGATGATCGCGCCCAGCCCGACCGCGCCGATGGGCGCGGCCTGGCCGAGCTGCCCGACCACGCCGGTGTCCACCGCACCCAGCAGGGGCACGGTGGCGTTGGACAGCACGATGGGCCCGGCGATGCGCAGCACCCGGGCGTGCGTCAGACCCGTTGCGGATGCCGAGGCACTGGCCGGGTCGGGTGGCTGCTTGATCGTCACCCTGTGATCATCGCAGCCCGGCCTGACAAGAGACGCCAGGTCTCCCGCCAGCCTGTCACTGCAGCTTGATGCCGGCGTCGCGGATCAGCTTGCCGAAGCGCTCGAACTCCTGGCGGTTCAGGTCGGCGAACTGTGCCGGGGTGATGTTGCCTGGCTCGCCACCCAGGCCCTTGAGTCGCGCCTGCACGTCCGGCAGCTCGAGCACGCGCTTGAGTTCGGTCTGCAACTTGGCCACGACATCCGCCGGTGTGCCGCCGGTCACGTACAGCGCGTACCAGGTGCTCATCTCCGCGCCCTTCACGCCGGCTTCGGCCAGCGTCGGGACGTCGGGCAGCTGCGGTGACCGCTGCGGCGTGGTGACGGCCAGCGCGCGGAACTTGCCCGCCTTGATCTGACCCATCGCCGACGAGGTGGTGTCGAACATCATCTGCACATTGCCGCCGATGATGTCCAGGTGCGCCTGGCTGCTGCCGCGGTAGGGGATGTGCACGCCCTTGGTGCCGGCGGCGGCGTCGAAGGCCTCGCCCGCAATGTGCTGGGTGCTGCCGATGCCGGAGGACGCGTACTTGAATTCGCCGGGGCGCGTCTTCATCGCGGTGACCAGCTCGGCCACGTTGTTCGCGGGCACCTGCGCGCCGACGACGAGCACGTTGGGCACCGTCACGATCAGGCCCACCGGCGCCAGGTCCTTGAGGGGGTCGAAGCTGAGCTTGAGCAGGTGCGGTGCAATCGCCTGGCCGGTGTTCGTGGCCACCAGCAGGGTGTGGCCGTCGGCTGGCGCCTTGGCGGCGAGGTCGGCCGCGATGGTGTTGGACGCCCCGGGACGGTTCTCGACGATGAAGTTGCCCTTCAGGCCGTCGGCGAACTTCTCGGCCAGCATCCGCGCGATGATGTCCGTGCCCCCGCCGGCGTTGGCGCCGACCATCAGACGCACGGTCTTCGTGGGGTAGGCGGTCTGCGCCGCGGCGGCCAGCGGCGCCAGCAACGCGCCGGCGATCAGGGCGGCAGTGAGGATGCGTCGTTTCATCGGGAGGTCTCCTTTGGGTGGGGGGATGCGGCGTGATGGCGCGTGGGCAACTTCCTGCGGGCCGGTGCTTGTCGCGCGGACGTGGTGGCTCACCCGGCGACAGGCCGCGTCGAGCGCCGGCTCGAGCCCATCCGGCAGGCCAGGTCGAAGGCGTTGACCATGGCGCCAGGGTTGGCGCGGCCCTGCCCGGCGATGTCGTAGGCCGTGCCGTGTGCTGGGGTGGTGATGGGAATGGGCAACCCGCCGTGGACCGTGACGCCGCGTTCGAAGCCCATGAGCTTCATCGCGATCTGGCCCTGGTCGTGGTACATGGTCACCACGCCGTCGTAGCCGCCGTCCTGGCGGATGGCGCGCACGAAGGCGGTGTCTGCCGGGAAGGGGCCATCGGCCACGTGGCCCTGGGCGGCGGCCAGCCGCACCCCAGGCTCGATGATTCGTCCTTCCTCGTCGCCGTAGTTGCCGTTGTCGCCGTTGTGCGGGTTCAGGCCGCACACGGCCACGCGTGGTTGGGCTTTGCCGGCGGCGGCGAGCGAGCGGTGGATCATCGCGATGGCCTCGGCCACCTTCTGTGGCGTCAGCAGTGCGCTGACCTCGCGCAGCGCCACGTGAGAGGTCACGCGCGCCGTCCACAGCTTCTCCAGCACGTTGAGTTCGCCGCACACCCCGTCGTAGCCCAGGAATTCGGCGAACCAGCGCAATTCGTCCTCCTGGTGCATGCCGCCCGCGCGCAGCGCGCCCTTGTTCAGCGGTGCGAAGCAGAATGCGTCGGTTTCACCGCTGTGCGTCAGCGCAGCGCCTGCAGCCAGCCCTTGCAGCATGAAGCGGCCGTTGTCCTGACGGGCCTGGGCGCGCTCGAAGGCCGGGGCGTCCAGCCCTTCCCAGGCGTGCCAACGCACGCCTTCGGGCACGTGCAGTGCGCCACGCTGGGCGATCAGCACGATGTCGGCCTTGGCCCGGGTGGCCGGGTCGGCCAGCAGTTTCTCGACGAGTTCCGGGCCGATGCCGGCAGGGTCGCCGGTGAACAGGGCAATGGTGGGTTTCATGGCGTTTCGGAGTTCCAATCGGGCTCTTCGTCGAACGGTCATGGCCAGGACGGACGCAGGCCGCATGGCCCCACTGTGATTGGTAATGTGTAATTACGGATAAGGATAGCTGCCTTGTCTTCGAGGTCGATGATGGTTTTCCCGAGTCCCCCGAACAGCTCTGCCGCAACGG
>JBMTXX010000315.1:0-3918 GCA_049453935.1 Rubrivivax sp. | reverse complement strand
TTCAAAAGCGGAAGTGGCTGGGCTCCGGAAAGCCCTGCAGCCGTGGCGCCACCGTATCGAACAGATCTTCGTGCGCGCAGGCGCCGCTGGCGCTGCGCGTGTACAGACGAGCCCGCATGATCGGCAACTGCCCGACGATGGCGATCAACCTGCCGCCTGGCTTCAATTGATCCAGCAGCACCTGCGGCACCTCAGCCACCGAGCCGGACAGCACGATGGCGTCGTACGGCGCGCGGGCTGACCACCCCTGGCGGCCGTCGGCGTGGATCACACGTGCATGGGTGACCCCGGCTTGACAGAGGTTCTTCTCCGCGGTCAGCGCTTGTGCGGCGTCGATCTCCAAACTGGTCACATCGGCTGCCAACTGGGCGAGCAGGGCGGCCATGTAGCCTGATCCTGTGCCGATTTCCAGGACGCGATCGGTGTCGCGCAGCCGCAGTTCCTGTGCCATGCGCGCTTCCACGCGGGGCTCGAGCATGCAGGCGCCGGCGTCTGCGCCCTCGCGCAGCGGGATCCGGGTGTCGACAAAGGCCATGGCCCGGTGGGCGGGCGGCACGAAATCTTCCCGACGCAGTTTTCCCAACGCTTCCAGGACGGCGGGGTCGAGCACATCCCAGGGGCGGATCTGCTGCTCGATCATGTTGAAGCGTGCGTGTTCGACGTCCATGGCGACAGAAACTCAGTCCTTGGTTCAGGTGCAGACCGGGCCGGTCAAAAGGTCATTCGATCTGACCACCCCAGCCCGGGCAGGGATTCTAGGGGCGCCCCGTGCTCGCGGCCGTTGTGGGCAGTCCCATGCGGCCCCGGGCCCAGCTTGCGAAGTCGTCCAGATAGAGATAAACGACCGGCACCACCACCAGGGTCAGCAACGACGAGGTGATCAACCCCCCGATCACGGCCTGACCCATGGGCGCGCGCTGCTCGCTGCCTTCGGTCAGCGCGAACGCCAGGGGGACCATGCCGAAGATCATGGCCAGTGTCGTCATCAGGATCGGGCGAAGCCGCACACGTGCCGCCTCGAGCAGGGCCTGGGACCGTTCCATTCCTTCAGCGCGCGCCCGGTTCGCAAAATCCACCAGCAGGATGGCGTTCTTGGTCACCAGACCCATCAGCATGATGACGCCGATCACCGAGAACATGTTCAGCGTGCTGCGCCACAGCAGCAGCGCCAGCACCACACCGATCAGGGTCAGTGGCAGCGAAGCCATCAGCGCGACGGGCTGCAGAAAACTGCGGAACTGCGACGCAAGGATCATGTAGATGAAGATCACCGCCAGCGCCAGCGCCGACAAGGCGTAGGCGAAGCTCTCCTGCATGTCCTTGGACGATCCGCCGAAGCGATAGCTGTAGCCTGGGGGCAGGGGGGTTGATTCGAGGACCTGGCGCGCGGCGGCCGACACCTCGCCCAGCGCACGGCCCGAGGTGTTGGCCGTGATCTCGACCTCGCGGTTGAGGTCTCGCCGGTTGATCTGGTTGGGGCCGAGGCCGGGCTGCAGGTCGGCGACCTGCGACAACCGCACGATGCGCGCAGAGCCGTCGGCCAGCGTGCCCGTGGCCAGGCCGAGCGATGCGATCTGGTCGAGGGATTCGCGGTCCGATGGCGCCAGGCGCACCTTGATGTCGTGCGCCAGATCGTTGCCCGAGCGCCACTGTCCCACCGTCTCACCCGCCACCAGGCTGCGCAAGGTGGTGGTGATCGCGCCGACGGACAGGCCGGCGTCGGCGGCGGCCTCGCGCCGCACCACCACGCTGACGACCGGCTTGCTGGCCTTCATGCTCGAGTCGAGATCGGTCATCCCAGGGATCTGCTGCAGTTGCCCCATCAGACGATCCGTCAATCGCTGCAACTCCCCGAGGTCAGGCCCCTGGATCGACAGCGAGATCGGCTTGGAGCCACTGACGCCATCGAGCAGTCCGACATGGGTGACCGTGATGCCCGGCACCGAGGCCAGTCGCTGGCGCAGCATGGCGGACAAGTCATCGACGCTGCGCTGGCGGTCCTTGCGATCGACCAGGCGGGCATAGACACTGGCGTAGATGCGGCCCTGCGCCTGCCCGCTGTTGATCGTGACCACGGTGTAGCGCACCTCGGGCAGTTCGCGCAGCATCGCGTCGACCTGACGCGCGCGCGCTTCGGTCACTTCGATGGACGAGCCGACCGGCGTGTAGAAGCTCACCGTCGTCTCGGAGAAATCCGCACGCGGCACGAACTCGGTGCCCAGCATCGGCACCAGTCCGATGCTGCCCAGCATCGTCGCCAGCGCAATGCCCAGCGTGGCCAGCCGGTGTCTCAACGACCACGCCAACACGCCGACGTAGCCGGCCCCGAGCCGGTGCTGGAACCGGTCCATCGCGTGGGTCAGGCGACCGAAGCTGTGGTCGTACCAGTTGCGCGGCTGGAAAGGCTGGCCCTCGCGGTCGATGGCCGGGTCGTGCCATACCGAGCTCAGCATCGGGTCGAGCGTGAAGCTCACGAACATCGAGATCAGCACCGCGGCGACGATGGTGATGCCGAACTCGTGGAAGAACTTGCCGATGATCCCACCCATGAAACCGATGGGCAGGAAGACCGCGACGATGGACAGCGTGGTGGCCAGCACGGCCAAGCCGATCTCGTTGGTGCCGTCCAGGGCTGCCGCATGCGGCGTCTTGCCCATCTGCACGTGGCGCACGATGTTCTCCCGCACGACGATGGCGTCGTCGATGAGCAGGCCCACGCACAGGCTCAGCGCCATCAGCGTCACCATGTTCAGCGAGAAGCCGAACAACTCCATGAAGAAGAAGGTGCCCACCAGCGCGATCGGCAGCGTCAGCCCGGTGATCACCGTCGAGCGCCAGGAGTTCAGGAACAGGAAGACGATGAGCACCGTCAGGATCGCACCCTCGATGAGCGTGCGTCGCACGTTGTCGACCGCCACGCGGATCGGCCTCGAGGTGTCGCGCACGACCTGCGCGGCCATGCCAGGGGGCAGTTCGGCCTGCAACGCGCCCACGGCCCGCGTCAACCCCTCGACCACCTCGATGGTGTTCTCGCCCTGGTTCTTCACGACCTCGAGCGCCACCATGCGCTCGCCGTTGTAGAGCGCCAGCGACTCGACTTCCTCCGGCCCGTCGACCACGTCGGCGACCTGCCAAAGCCGCACCGGCTGCTGGGCCGCGCCGCGCCGCGCGACGATGATGTCGCGAAGTTCCTCCGGGGCCTGGATGGCCGCCTCGATCTGGATGACGCGCTCCTGTTCCCGGGCGCGCAAGGTGCCGGCCGGCAGATCGCGGTTCTCGGTGCGCAGGGCGTTGACGACCTGATCGACGCTCACGCCCAGCGCTTCCATGGCGGCCGGTCGCAGGTACACGTTGATCTCGCGCTTGCGCGCCCCGGCGATCGTGACCGAACCCACACCGCGCACGTTCTCGAGCCGCTTCTTGACGAGCTGCTCCGCGGTGGCGCTGAGTTCCGTGGGGCTGCGGCTGCCGTCGGGCGAGGTCAGCGCCAGTGTGAACACCGGGCGCGAGGCGGGGTCGAAGCGCTGGATGCGCGACTCGTTGACCTCCGCACGCAGACGCGGCCGCACCAGCGCCACCTTTTCCCGCACGTCGTCGGCCGCCTTGCGGCTGTCGACGTCGAGGTTGAACTGCACGATGACGACCGAGACGCCTTCGTAGCTGCGCGAGAACACCTGGCTGATGCCGCCGATGGTGTTGATCGTCTCCTCGATGCGCTGGGTGACTTCGATCTCGACGATCTCGGGCGACGCACCGGGGTAGTCGGTGGAGACGACCACGGTGGGGAATTCGATGTTCGGGAACTGATCGACCTTCAGCCGCTGGACGGCGAAAACGCCGAGGACGATGAAGGCGAGCATCACCATCACCGCCATGACCGGGTTGCCGATCGACACGCGCGTGAACCACATCGCGGGC
>JBMTXX010000314.1:0-3921 GCA_049453935.1 Rubrivivax sp. | reverse complement strand
GCCGGCCTCGCGGTCCTGACGGATCTGGTCGATCAGGATGATGGTGTTGCGCATGATGATGCCCATCAGCGCGATCATGCCGAGCATCGCCACGAAGCCGAAGGGCAGACGCGCGCCGAGCAGGCCCACGGCCACGCCCACCAGACCGAACGGCGCCGTGATCAGCACCATGGCGCTGAGCGAGAAGCTGCGCAGCTGCAGCATCAGCAGGGCCAGCCAGGCAAAGAGCATCAGCGGCGCGCCTGCAGCGATCGAGGCCTGCGCGGCCGTGTTCTCTTCAAAAGGACCGCCCGGCTCGATGCGGTAGCCCGGCGGCAGCTGTGCCTGCAGCGCGCTCAGCTTCGGCAGGATCTGCGCGGTGGCGTCCGGCGCCTGCACGCCCGGCGCCAGATCGGCGCGCACCGAAAGTGTCGGCATGCGCGAGTAGCGCCGGATGATCGGCTCTTCCATCACGTCGCGCACCTCGGCCACCTGCGACAGCGGCACCGTGCGCCCGGGCGCCACCGGCACCTGCAGGTCGGCCAGCCGGGCGCGCGCCACGCGCTCGTCGTCCGGTGCGCGCAGCACGATGTCGATGAGCTGGTCGCGCTCGCGCCACTGGCCGATCGTCAGGCCGGAGACGGTCGTGCCCAGCGTGCGCATCACGCTGGCGGCCGACAGCCCCAGTGCCCGCGCGCGGTCGGCGTCGACCGTGACCTGCACCGCGGGCGCGCGCTCGCCCCAGTCGGTGTGCACGTCGCGCGTCTTGTCGTGTGCCCGGACCACCGCCGCCACCTCTTCGCCCAGCGTCTTCAGACGCGCCACGTCGGGGCCGCTGACGCGGAACACCACGGGGTAGGCCACCGGCGGGCCCAGCGGCGTCAGGATGGCCCGTGCGCGCACGCCTGGGAAGTTCGCGTCCAGATGCGCTTGCAGCCGCTGCACCAGCCGGTCGCGCGCGGCCACATCGGCTGTCAGGATCAGCCCGTGCGCGTAGTTGGGCCGGAACAGCTCCTGCGTCAGCGACAGGAAGAAGCGCGGCAGCGAGTTGCCCACGCTGATCACATAGGTGCCCACGTCCGCGTCGTCGCGCAGCCAGGTCTCCAGACGCTCCACCTCGGTCTGCGTCGCGCGGAAGCTCGCGCCCTCGGGCAGCCACAGCTCCACCATCACCTCAGCCCGATCGCTCGTCGGGAAGAACTGCTTTTCCGTCAATCCCATGCCGATGCCGCCGGCCACCAGCGTCGCGGCGGTCAGGGCGATCGTGGTCCAGCGGTGGACGATGCAGGTGTCGATCAGCCGCCGCAGCCGGCGATAGAAGGGTGTGTCATGGCTGTCGTGCGGACTTGACGGTGCGCCGGCAGCCGACGAAGCCGGCCCACGCAGCAGCCACCAGCCGAACAAGGGCGTGGCCAGCACGGCCGCGAACCACGACAGCACCAGCGCCAGCGTCGTCACGCTGAACATGTCGAAGGTGTACTCCCCGGTGGACGACCGCGCCAGCGCGATCGGCAGGAAGCCGGCGGCCGTGACGAGCGTGCCGCTGAGCATGGGCCAGGCGGTCGTGGCGTAGGCGTAGGTCGCGGCGGCGAACTTGTCCAGCCCTTCCTCGAGCTTGCGCACCATCATCTCCACCACGATCATGGCGTCGTCCACCAGCAGGCCCAGCGCGATGATCAGCGCCCCGGTGGAGATGCGGTGCAGGTCGATGCGCAGCCACGACATCACCAGGAAGGTGGCCAGCAGCACGAAGGGGATGGTCAGCGCCACCACCGTGCCGGCGCGCCAGCCCAGGGTCACGAAGCTGACCAGCAGCACGATGACGATGGCCTCGGCCAGCGCCGTCATGAAGGTGCCCACAGCCTGCTCGACGATGCGGGGCTGGTCGCTGACCTGCTGGAACTCGATCCCGATCGGCAGGTCGGCGCGCACGCGGGCCATCGTGGCCGACAACTGGCGCCCGAGTTCCAGCACATCACCGTCGCGCTTCATCGACACCGCCAGCGCGATCGCCGGGCGCCCCTGGAAGCGCAGCGTCTGCACCGGCGGGTCCGCGCTGCCGCGCTCGATGCGTGCGATGTCGCCCAGGCGCAGCATCCGACCCGACCCGGGGGCGGTCAGCGGCAGGTCGCGCAAGGCCTGCAGCGAATCGAGCCCGCTGGCCACGCGCAGCGGAACGGCGTGCGTGGGCAGTTCCAGCGCGCCGGCCGGAACGATCGCGTTCTGCGCCTGCAACTGCGCGGCGATCTGGGCGGCGTCCAGCCCCAGCGAGGCCAGCGTCGTGCTGGAGATCTCGACGTACAGGCGCTCCTGCGGCACGCCGACCAGCTCCACCTTGGCGACGTCGGGCAGGCGCAGCACCTCCTGGCGCACCGCCTCGAGCCGGTCGCGCAGCTCGAACATCGTGAAGCCGTCGGCCGTGAAGGCGTAGATGGAGCCGAAGACGTCGCCGAATTCGTCGTTGAAGAAGGGCCCGATCGCTTCGGTGGGCAGGGTGTGGCGGATGTCGCCGAGCTTCTTGCGCACCTGGTACCACAGCTGCGGCACGTCGCGGCGCGGCGCCGAGTCCTTCAGCTCCAGGACGATCAGCGACTCGCCCGCCTTGGAGTAGCTCTGCGTGCGCTTGAAGTGCGGGATCTCCTGCAGCTTCTTCTCGATGCGGCTGGTGATCTGCTCGTCCACCTGCGCCGGCGTCGCGCCCGGCCAGAGGGTGCGCACGGTCAGGCCGCGGAAGGTGAAGTCGGGATCTTCGCGCTGTCCGAGCTGGAAATACGCGGCCAGACCGGCGATGGCAATGGCCAGGATGAAGAACAGCGTCAGCTGCTGATGCCGGATCGCGGCGGCCGACAGGTTGATGCCGGTGCGTGCCGACCCGGCGCTGGCGGGTCGATCGGTGTCCAGTGGGCTCATGCGGCAGCCCTCCGGTGGGCAGGAGGTCGGGTCGGCGACCGGTGGCGGGGCTGTGCGCTCATGGCGTGCCCCGGCGCGTGGCGTCGGGGGCCGGCGGCGTCGCCTCCGGCAGGCGTACGGCCTGGCCCGCCCGCAGCAGATGGGCGCCGGCGGTGACGACCCACTCGCCGCCGCGCAGGCCGCCGCGGACCACCACACCGTCGTCGCGCCCCTCGCCCAGCGTCACGGGCAGGGGTTGAACGGTCTGGGTGGCGGTGTCGACGACCCACACCTTGGTCGTGGCGTCGCGGCTCTGCAGCGCCGACAGGGGCACGACGATGGCCGGTACGACGTCCAGTGCGATGCTGACCGTGCCGCTCATGCCCCACCGTATGGCGGGGTCGGGCTGCGTGAATCCCAGCCGCGCCGCGTAGGTGCGGCTGGACGGGTCGGCGCTCGGCGCGAGCTCGCGCAGCGTCAGCTCGAAGGTCTTGCCCGGCACGGCGTCCAGCGTGGCGCGCATGGAAGCGGCCCCGCGCAGGGCGTTGACCGCCCGCTCCGGCACGGCCACCGCCAACTCGTTCTGGCCGGTAGGGGCCAGGCGCACCACCGTCTGCCCGGGGGCGACGACGCTGCCCGCCTCGGCCTCGACGGCGATGACGATGCCGCTGCGGTCGGCGCGCAAGGTCTGGAAGGTCAGCGCGTTGCGGGCCTGCGCCAGCGCGGCCTGGGCGGCGGCCAGCCGCGCGTCGGCGGCGTCGGCCAGGGCCTGGTGGCGTTCCAGCGCCGCGCCCGACAGGAAACCCTGTGCGCTGAGTGTGCGCTGGCGTACGAGCTCCGCGCGCTGCAAGGCTGCATCCGCCTGCGCGGCCTCGACCTGCGCCTGCTGGGCCGCGATGGCCGGCGTCACGTCGGCCGGGTCCAGCACGGCGAGGACCTGGCCCGCCGACACCGCCTGCCCGACCTCGACCGCACGTTGCGCGATCTTCCCGCCGATGCGGAAGCCGTAGCGGTGCTCGTGGCGCGGGCGCACCTCGGCCGGCAGCACCAGCC
>JBMTXX010000313.1:0-3927 GCA_049453935.1 Rubrivivax sp. | reverse complement strand
AGCGCGCGCAGCTTGAAGCGCTGGATCTTGCCGGTGGCCGTCTTGGGCAGGTCGGCCACGAACTCGATGAAGCGCGGGTACTTGTAGGGCGCCAGCCGGTCCTTGACGAAGGCCTTCAGCGTGGCCTCGTCGGTCTGCGCGCCGGGCTTGAGCACGACGAAGGCCTTGGTCTTGGTCAGGCCGTCGGCGTCTTCCTTGCCGATGACGGCGGCCTCCAGCACGGCCGGGTGCTGCACCAGCGTGGCCTCCACCTCGAAGGGGCTGACGTAGATGCCGCTGACCTTGAGCATGTCGTCGCTGCGGCCGGCGTAGGTGTAGGTGCCGTCGGCGTTGCGGATGTACTTGTCGCCGCTCTTGGTCCACTCGCCCTGGAAGGTCTCGCGCGATTTCGCGCGGTTGCCCCAGTACATCAGCGCCGCCGAGGGGCCGTGGATGTACAGGTCGCCCGGCTCGCCGTCGGGCACGGCCTCGCCGCCCTCGCCGCGCAGCTCGACCCGGTAGCCCGGCACCGGCCAGCCGGTGGTGCCGTAGCGCACCTGCTCGGGCGTGTTGCTCAGGAAGATGTGCAGCATCTCGGTCGAGCCGATGCCGTCGACGATGTCCACGCCGAAGTGGGCCTTGAAGCGCTCGCCCAGCTCGGCCGGCAGCGCCTCGCCGGCCGAGGACACCAGGCGCAGCGCCAGCGCATCGCGTGCCGGCAGCGCGGGGTGCGCCAGCATGCCGGCAAAGCCGGTGGGCGCACCGTAGAACACCGTCGGCCTGGCGCCACCCACCTCGCCGAGCATGCGGCGGAAGGTGGCCTCGGGCGTGGGCCGCTCGGCCATCAGCACCGTGGTCGCGCCCACGCTCAGCGGAAAGCTCAGCCCGTTGCCCAGGCCGTAGGCGAAGAAGAGCTTGGCGGCCGAGAAGCAGACGTCGTCCTCGCGCAGCTTCAGCAGGCGCCGGCCGTAGAGCTCGGCCGTCCAGTAGGGGTTGGCGTGCGAGTGCACCGTGCCCTTGGGCCGGCCGGTGGAGCCGGAGGAGTAAAGCCAGAAGGCAGGGTCGTCGGGGCCGGTGGCGGCCGCGCGCGGCGCCGGCTCGCTGCCCTGCAGGAAGGCCTCGAACTCGACCTCGGACGGGTGCAGCGGGGCCGCCGGGCGCGAGACGACGACCTTGCGCACTTCGTGGTCGCTGCGCGTCATCGCCGCGGTCAGCGTGGGCAGCAGCGCGCCCGACACCAGCACGGCCTGGGCGCGCGAGTTCTCCAGCATGTAGGCGTAGTCGTCGGCGGTCAGCAGCGTGTTGACGGCCACCGGCACCAGCCCGGCGTGCATCGCCCCGAGGAAGCTCACCGGCCAGTCGTTACCGTCCTGCATCAGCAGCAGCACGCGCTCCTCGCGCCGGATCCCGAGCGCGCGCAGCGCGGCCGACAGCCGGCGCACCCGCTCGGCCAGGGCGCCGTAGCTCAGTTCGCCCAGGTCGTCGACGAAGGCGGTCTTGCCGATGCGGCCGGTGTTCAGCTCGATCAGGTGCTGGGCGAAGTTGAAGCGCGCCGGCAGGTGGGCGACGTCGGGCAGGGGTGAGGTGTCGGTCATGGCTTGTCTCCTGTGGGGGTGTGACCTTCGAGGGGGGTCGACTGTCGACCGGGGCGGCCTGGCCGCCCTGGTCGCGCCGGCCTCCTCCTCACTTCGTGAACTGGATCTGACCCTGTGGCAGCAGGTAGAGCACGAGGGCGCGGCCCTGGCGCACGGTCGGACGGTGCGCGCTGCCGGGCGGGTAGACCACCCAGCCCGCTGGCCGGCCGTCGAAAGTGGCCCCGTCCTGCTGCGGCATGACGAGGTCGATCTCGCCCAGGGGATGGCTGTGGTGCGGCCCGGCGATGTCGTTCATGTCGACGACGTCGACGGAATAGCCGTGCAGGTCGTCGGCCGGCTTGAAGATGCGCCCGTAGCGGATGCCAGCACCCTCGCGGTCGCACAGCCAGCCTTCGGCCACGCCGGCCTCGCACGCGGCCTTCAGCGCGGCGTAGGTGGAACTGCCGGCGCCGTGGTGGGTGTTCAGCCAGGCGTCGAGTGCACTGTCGACCGGGCGGCCTGCGATCTCGGCGGTCAGCGCGGCCACTTGCTGGCGGAAGTCGGAAGGGGTCATCGCGAGGTCTCCTGAAGGGGGCGAGAGCGGTCCCTTTGTGTTTCGGGCTTGCTCCGGCGGCAAAGATGCAGTATTGTGCAGACCTGAACTTTAGAGCCGATTGGAAATCGTGTCAAGCACTATATTGCATAAATTGGAGGGCGCCTCAAGATCTGAAGTGCAGGTCTCGGGCGACGCGCCGACGCCGTCCTTGGCAACGGAGGCAAAGAACGTCTTCCTCGTCGCGCTCGGCGAGCGTGTGCGTGCGCTGCGGGCGCGGCGTGGCATGACGCGCAAGGCGCTGGCGCATGCCGCCGACATCTCCGAGCGCCATCTGGCCAATCTGGAGTACGGGGTCGGCAACGCCTCCATCCTGATCCTGGTGCAGGTGGCGCAGGCGCTGCAGTGCGCGGTGGCCGAACTCATCGGCGATCCGACCACGACTTCGCCCGAATGGCTGATGCTGAGGGAACTGCTGGTCGGCCGTGA
The DNA here is from genome assembly GCA_049453935.1 of Rubrivivax sp. Classification (GTDB taxonomy): domain Bacteria; phylum Pseudomonadota; class Gammaproteobacteria; order Burkholderiales; family Burkholderiaceae_C; genus Rubrivivax. The sequence continues at coordinate 1,332 of JBMTXX010000313.1, read as the reverse complement.
CGAGGCCACGTTGCACCGCGCGCGCAGCGCGATCTCCGACCTGCTGCACGGCAACGCGGGCGCGGGTCCGGCGCGCCGCAGTCAGCGCATCGCGCTGATCGGGCTGCGGGGCGCCGGCAAGACCACGCTCGGCCGCATGCTGGCCGAAGCGCTGAGCTACCCCTTCGTCGAGCTCAGCGGCGAGATCGAGAAGTTCGCCGGCTGCAGCGTGGCCGAGATCCAGGCGCTGTACGGTCAGAACGCCTACCGCCGCTACGAGCGGCGCGCGCTGGAGGAGGCCATCCAGATCTACCCCGAAGCCGTGATCGCGACGCCTGGCGGTCTGGTGTCCGACCCGGCCACGTTCAACCAGTTGCTGTCGCACTGCACCACGGTCTGGCTCCAGGCGCGCGCCGAAGACCACATGGGCCGCGTCATCGCCCAGGGCGACATGCGCCCGATGGCCGCCAGCAAGGAAGCCATGGATGACCTGCGCAGCATCCTCGCCGGCCGCACCGCGTTCTATTCCAAGGCCGACATCCACGTCGACACCAGCGCGCAGGCACTGGACGAGACCTTCGAGCTGCTTCGGGCCCGCGTGCGCGAGTGGATCGCTCCCGGCAGCGCCGATGCCGTGTGAATGCACTGTTGTGCATGATTTGGGGTAATGAGAAAAAAAATGCATCTTCCGCTTGACGCATCTTCTAAAGATGCAATATGATGCTTGTCATCGGCTCGCGAGACATGCAGTCGAATACCGAAGCCTCTGATCCATTACCGCCCGCCCGCCTCAGGAGACAGCCATGAGCACCGCCCCCCGCGTCGACTACCAGACCCATCCCTCCCAGTACCGCCACTGGAAGCTGAGCTTTGACGGTCCCGTGGCCACGCTGAAGGCCGATTTCGACGAGAACGGCGGCCTGCGTCCGGGCTACAAGCTCAAGCTCAACAGCTACGACCTGGGTGTGGACATCGAGCTGAACGACGCCGTCAACCGCATCCGTTTCGAGCATCCCGAGGTGCGTACCGTGGTCGTCACCAGCGCCAAGGACAAGGTGTTCTGCTCTGGCGCCAACATCTTCATGCTGGGCGTCTCGAGCCACGCCTGGAAGGTGAACTTCTGCAAGTTCACCAACGAGACGCGCAACGGCCTGGAGGATTCGTCGGCCCACAGCGGCCTGAAGTTCCTGGCCGCCGTCAACGGTGCCTGCGCCGGCGGCGGCTACGAGCTCGCGCTGGCCTGCGACGAGATCCTGCTGGTCGACGACCGCTCCAGCGCCGTCAGCCTGCCCGAGGTGCCGCTGCTGGGCGTGCTGCCCGGCACCGGCGGCCTGACCCGCGTCACCGACAAGC
>JBMTXX010000312.1:0-3944 GCA_049453935.1 Rubrivivax sp. | reverse complement strand
GCTACCTCTCGAGCGAGCCCTACTCGATCGAGAAGGAGGCCAAGTTCAAGCCCAATGTCTTCCTGCTGTCCGACAACGGCTGGCCCCCGTACTCGACCACGGTCGTGTGCATGGAAAAGACCGTGCGTGAGCGCCCGAAGGCGGTGGCGGCCTTCGTCAAGGCGACGATGGAAGGCTGGAAGAGCTACCTCAAGGGCGACCCTTCGCCGGCCAACGCGCTGATCAAGAAGGACAACCCGAACATGACCGACGACAAGATCGCCAACGGCATCAAGCTGTTGAACGCGACCGGCATGGTCTTCGGTGGCGACGCCGCGACGATGGGCGTGGGCGTGATCACCGACGCGCGGATGAAGCAGACCTACGACATGATGGTCGAGATGAAGCTGCTCGATCCCGCCAAGGTCGACCTGAAGAAGACCTACACGACCCAGTTCGTGAAGGACCTGAAGGTCATGCCCTGAAGCAGCCGAAGGTGCGCGCCGCATGAACGAGATCCCCGCCGTCGAGGCGCTGTCGGTCGAGAAGACCTATCCCAACGGCACACGCGCTCTGCTGCCCGTCAACCTGACGGTGCGCGAGGGCGAGTTCGTGACGCTCCTCGGGCCCTCGGGCTGCGGCAAGAGCACGTTGCTGAAGATGGTGGCCGGCCTGCTGGGGCCCAGCGACGGCCGCCTGCTGCTGTGGCGCAAGCCGGTGGACGAGGTGGAATCCACCGGCCACCGCTTGAGCTTCGTGTTCCAGGAGGCCACGCTGATGCCCTGGGCCAGCGTGATGGGCAATGTGCGCCTGCCGCTGGACCTGGCGGGCGTGCCGCGCGCGCAGTCGGAGGCGCGCGTGCGCGCGGCGCTCGAGCTCGTCGGGCTGGCCGCCTTCGAGCGCCAGCGCCCGCGCGAGCTCTCTGGCGGCATGCAGATGCGGGTGTCCATCGCCCGCGGCTTGGTCACCGAGCCCACGCTGCTGCTGATGGACGAGCCCTTCGGCGCGCTCGACGAGATCACACGCAATCGGCTCGATGCCGAGCTGCTGGAGCTGTGGCGCCAGAAGAAGCTCACGGTGATCTTCGTCACGCACTCGATCCACGAGGCGGTCTACCTGTCGCAGCGCGTCATCGTGATGGCGGCGCGGCCCGGGCGCATCGTCGAGGAGGTGCTGATCGACGAGCCTTACCCGCGCGGGCCCGACTTCCGCGTCTCGCAGGCTTTCAGCCAGCACGCCAAGCGCCTGCAGGACAGCCTGATGCGCGCCAGCGGCGAGCAGCCCGACCGCGCGCTGGCGTGAAGTCGCCGGCGCTTGCGGCCCTTCTCCATCCCCATGCACCAAGGACAGGCGCATGACGCACCGGTGTGGTGCGTCGACTGCTCTCGCGCCTTCCTGGCTCCCTGACCGACACTGCATCGTTCCATGAAGCCTGAAATCCAACGCATCGTCTTCCCGGCCGGCGTGGCCGTGGTGCTGCTGCTGGCCTGGCAAGGGCTGGTGGTGGGCTTCCAGATCCCGCACTTCCTGGTGCCGTCGCCGCTGCACGTCGCGCAGGTGATGGTGGCCGACGCCGGCCTGCTCTTCGGCGCGCTGCTCAACACGCTGAAGGTGACGCTGCTGTCCTTCGGCCTGGCCGTGGTCATCGGGCTGCTGGTGGCCTTTCTGTTCGTGCAGAGCCGGCTGATCGAGACGGCGCTGTTCCCTTACGCGGTGCTGCTGCAGGTCACGCCGGTGGTGGCCATCGCCCCGCTGATCATCATCTGGGTCAAGGAGCCGCTGCCGTCGCTGGTGATCTGTGCCACGCTGGTGGCCCTGTTCCCCATCATCGCCAACACCACGCTCGGTCTGCGCAGCGTGAACACCGGGCTGCAGAGCTACTTCAAGCTCAACCGCGCCACGCGGATGCAGACGCTGGTGCGCCTGCGCATCCCTTCGGCCCTGCCGTACTTCTTTGGCGGCCTGCGCATCAGCTCGGGCCTGGCCTTGATCGGCGCCGTGGTGGCGGAGTTCGTCGCCGGGACGGGCGGCACCGGCACCGGGCTGGCGTACCAGATCCTGCAGGCCGGCTACGAACTCAACATCCCGCGCATGTTCGCCGCGCTGCTGCTCATCACGGTCACGGGCGTGCTGCTGTTCGCGCTGATGTCGGTGCTGTCGAAGTGGGCGCTGGCGGGCTGGCACGAGAGCGAAACGTCCCAGGAATGAGCATGAACCTTCTCTCATCGGGCCCGACCGGGCTGCTGATCCGCGGCGCGGAACACGTCTGGACGGGTTTGAGCGGCGAGGCCGCACGCGCAGACGGCTGCGACCTGCGCATCCGCGACGGCTGCATCGCCGAGATCGGCCGTCTGACGCCTGAACCGGGTGAGCGCGTGCTGGACGCCGGCGGCTGTGTCGTCCACCCCGGTTGGGTCAACACCCACCACCACCTGTTCCAGAGTCTGCTCAAGGGCATCCCGGCCGGCATCGACCTGGCGCTGGTGCCCTGGCTCGCAGCCGTGCCGGTGGCCTACCGGCGCCACTTCGACCACGAAGAAGCGCTGCGCCTGGCCGCCCGCGTGGGCCTGGTCGAGCTGCTGCTGTCGGGCTGCACCACGGTGGCCGATCACCAGTACCACTACTACCCGGGCATGCCCTTCGACGCGTCTGAAGCGGTGTTCGACGAGGCGGCACGCCTGGGCCTGCGCTTCGTGCTGTGCCGTGGCGGTGCCACGCAGCCGCGCGCGATGACCGACCAGGCCGCCCCGCCGCAGAGCGCGCCCGAGACGCTGGACGGCTTCATGGCGGGCGTGGAGCGTGACGTCGGCCGCTACCACGACCCGTCGCCCCAGGCGATGCGACGCGTGGTGAGCGCCATCACCACGCCGAACTGGAGCTGCCCCGTCACCGACCTGGCGCCGTTGGCCGAGCAGGCCAGGCGTCTGGGCATCCGGCTGCACAGCCACTTCTGCGAGACCCACGACTACGTCCGCTGGGCGCGAGAGGTGCACCACTGCACGCCGATGCAGTTCGTCGCAGAACACGGCTGGGTCGGCCCCGACATCTGGTATGCCCACATGGTGCACCTGGACGACGGCGACCTGCAGCTGTGCGCCAGCACCGGCACCGGCATCGCCCACTGCCCGCAGAGCAACGGCCGCCTGGGCTCGGGCATCGCCCGCATCCCCGAGGCGCTGGCGCTCGGCATCCCGGTGGGGCTGGCGGTGGACGGCGCGGCCTCCAACGAGGCGGCCGACATGGCCAGCGAGGCGCATGCCTGCTGGCTGCTGCACCGCGCCGATCCGCGCAGCGGCACCCGGCCCGATGCGCGCGCCCCGGCCGGTCGCGTCACGCAGCCCGGTGGTCACGCGGCTGCCTTGCGCGTGGCCGATGTGATGCACATCGGCACCGCCGGTGGCGCGCGGTTGCTGGGCCTGGACGGCGTCGGCACCCTGCAGGTGGGGCAGGCCGCCGACCTCGTCGTGCAGGCGCTGGACCAGCCGCGCCACTTCGGCCTGCACGACCCGGCCGTCGCCCCGGTGGCCAGCGGCGGGCGGCCCACGCTGCGAGCCGTGCTCGTGCAGGGCCGGATCGTCGTCGAGGACGACACCATCCCCGGCCTGGACCTGGCGCAGTTGCGCCACGATGCGCAGCGCTTCGTGCGCCAGTTGCAGACGGCGCTCCCGGCCGCGCCACACACCACTTCCTGATCCGTCCCTTCCTGCCATGAGCACAGACACCCTGTTCGACACCGCCGAAGTTCGCACCCGCACCGCCGAGGTCGCCGCTGCCTTGCCCGCGGTGGAATGGATCACCGACAACCGCGTCGAGCGCCTGAGCCAGGATTTCTACTGGTTCAGCCCGGTGCTCAAGCGCCAGCTCGAGGGCTTGCGCGCCGATGCGGTGGCGCGTCCGCGCACCGAGGACGAGGTGCGCGCCGTGGTCGCGGCCAGCGCCCCGGCGCGCCAGCCCCACACCCTGCG
>JBMTXX010000311.1:0-3960 GCA_049453935.1 Rubrivivax sp. | reverse complement strand
CCGGCGCGCGCAACGTGCTGGTGCCCAGCCCACGGCCGATCCAGAACCTGCAGCGGGCCTTCGACAACTACCGCATCACCTGGGTCAGCGGGGTGAACACGCTGTTCAACGCGCTGATGAACGAGGAGTGGTTCACCGCCTTTCCGCCACGGCACCTGAAGGCGGCGGTGGCGGGCGGTGCGGCGCTGCAAAGCGCCGTGGCCACGCGCTGGCACCAGGTGACCGGCACCCGCATCGCCGAAGGCTACGGCCTCACCGAGACCTCGCCCGTGGTGTGCTTCAACCCCATCGGCGGCACACTGAAGCCGGATTCGATCGGCATCCCGGCACCGGGCACCGACGTGCGCCTGGTCGACGACGACGGCCACCCCGTACAGCCAGGATCGCCCGGCGAGTTGGCGGTGCGTGGCCCGCAGGTGATGCAGGGCTACTGGCAGCAGCCCGAGGAGACGGCGCGGACGCTGCGCGACGGCTGGCTGCGCACCGGTGACGTGGCGGTGATGGACGCCGACGGCTACTTCCGCATCGTCGACCGCAAGAAGGACATGATCCTGGTGTCGGGCTTCAACGTCTACCCGAACGAGGTCGAGGACGTCATCGCCACCATGGACGAAGTGCTGGAGGTGGCGGTCATCGGCGTGCCCGACGACAAGACCGGCGAGGCCGTGCGCGCCTACATCGTGCCGCAGCGCGACGGCCTGACGGAAGAGGCCGTGCGCGCGCACTGCAAGCGTCGTCTGGCCGACTACAAGCTGCCGCGAAGCGTCGTGCTGCGCAAGGAATTGCCCAAGACACCGATCGGCAAGATCCTGCGCAAGGAACTCCGGGCCGAAGCCCACCCGACGACCGCACCGCTTCAGGCCACGCAGGCCTGAACGCCACCGACAGGAACGCCAGACATGCTGACCGACCTCGAAACCCGACTGCTGGGCGTGATGATGATGGTCATCATGCTGGGCATGGGCGCTTCGCTGACCTTCAAGGATTTCCGCATCGCCTTCCGCAAGCCCCAGGGCATCCTCGTCGGGCTGGTGTGCCAGTACGGGATCATGCCCATGCTGGGCTACCTGCTGGCCCTGACACTGGGGCTGCCGCCGGCGCTGGCCATCGGCCTGATCCTGATGGGCTGCATGCCCGGGGGGACCACGTCCAACATCTTTGCCTACTTCAGCAAGGGCGCGCTGGCACTGTCGATCATGATGACGGTGTGCTCGACGCTGGTGGCCGTGGCCATGGTGCCGGTGCTGCTGACGACCTACTCTCAGTGGCTGGGCCTGCCCAGTGAGTACCGCGTGCCGGCCGGCAACGTCGCGCAGGTGCTGGTGGTGCTGATCGTGCCCACGGTGCTGGGGATGCTGCTGCGCAAGTGGAACCCCAACGTCGGCGCCACCATCGAGCTGATCGGCGGCTTCCTCGGCATCGTCGTCATCCTGTTCCTGATCCTGACCTGGGTGCCGCGCAACCACCAGCTGCTCGCCACCACCCCCGCGGCGGTCTACGCGGCCTCGATCGGCCTGGGGTTGATCGGCATGGCCCTGGGCTGGGGCCTGAGCCGCCTGCTGCGCCAGGATGCCCTGCGCAGCCGCACCATCGCGCTGGAGACCGGCATCCAGAACGGGCCGCTGGCGGTGCTGATCGTGCTGCTGACCTTCCAGGGCGACCTGCAGCAGCAGGTGCTGCTGATCCCGGTGCTGTACTCGCTGTTCATCGTGCTGACCTCCAGCGCCGTGACGGTGTGGTTCCGCCGCATCACCACGCGGGAGGCGCTGGCGCGGGACCGGGCCAAGGTGATCGGGGCCGTGGCGACGCCGTGACCGTCGTGCTGCTGTGGGTGCTGGCCGTGGCACTCATCCTCCTCGGGCTGGCCGGCACGGTGCTGCCGGCGCTGCCGGGCACGGCCTTCGTGCTGGCCGGCATCGTGCTGGCGGCCTGGATCGACGACTTCAATCGCATCGGGGGGGTCACCATCGGCATCGTCGCGGTGCTCGCCGTCATCGCCTGGGTGCTGGACTACGTTGCCGGGCTGCTCGGCGCGAAGAAGGCGGGCGCCAGCCGTCAGGCCATCATCGGCGCGGCGCTGGGCACCGTGGCGGGGCTGTTCATGGGTCTGGTCGGCGTGCTCTTCATGCCCTTGGTCGGCGCGGCCGTGGGCGAATACCTCGCTCGTCGAGACCAGCGCCAGGCCGTGCACGTGGGCGTGGCCACCTGGCTGGGCATCATGGCGGGCATGCTCGCCAAGGTGGCGATTGCCTTCGTCATGGTGGGTCTGTTCGTGGTGGCGCTGGTGCTGTGAAGTCGTCGAAGTCTGCCGGGCTTGCCGCTCGGGGCGCCTGCCGGCGCGGGTCGACGAAGCGTCATCGTGCTCCTCAACTCGTGCCCCGAAGGCCCCATCTCCGGACACCTGCAATGACACGCGAATGGCTTCACTGACCAAACCACACGAGTCAGAGTCCACGATGAAGAACATCACCTTCACTGCCGAGGAAAGCCTGATAGAGGAAGCGCGTGAGCAGGCGCGCGCGGAGCAGACCACTCTGAACGAGCAGTTCCGCCAGTGGCTGGAGCAGTACGCGCGCAAGCGCCAGGCAGCACGGGCTGTCGAGGTGATGGACCGTATGGGCCAGTACGTCGCGACCGGGGGCCACGCGCCGACGCGAGATGAACTCAATGAACGGCGCTGATTTCCTCGACACCAACATCCTGGTCTACGCCGTCGACCGGGACAGCCCCGCCAAGCGGGGTATTGCCCAGACACTCGTGGCGACCGCACTCTCCCGTCAGACGGGCGTGATCAGCTTCCAGGTGGTTCAGGAAACCTTGCAAGCCTTGACGCGCAGAAGCCGTGTGGTGGCCAGCGCGGCAGACGCCGAAGATTTCCTGGAGAAGGTCCTGACGCCGCTGTGGAAGGTACGCCCGAGCGTCGCGATCTACGCCCGGGCGCTGCGTATCCAGTCGGGGCAGGGCTTCTCCTTCTACGACAGCCTGATCGTGGCGTCCGCCTTGGAGAGCGGTTGCAGGCGCCTTCTTACCGAGGTTCTGCAGCACGGCCAGCGCATCGAAGGGCTGCGCATCGAGAACCCCTTCCTGGCTTGAGGCACAAGACGACTGTCAATTCCTCGAGGCGGGGGCCCTCTCGGGAAGACGCTTGGCCGCCTCAGGTCTTCTTGTGTCGTCTTGGGGGCCAGGACGGGCGATGCCCAACGTCAGAGACAGTGATCAGAACAAGACGGATGAGGAAGAACACGCACGTTCAGACCGGCTGAAAGAAGACAAATTCAACCCGGCGGTCGCACCGTCCGCCAGACGGCAGGCCCTCACGGGCACGAGCCCGATCGGCGAACGGTTGCTTCACCGACGAGCGCCTTGCGGCCCTTCAATACCCACGCCGGCGGGAGGTTGCAAAGCACAAGGGCGCTGCACGACGAGACGGCGAAGGTCTCGCGCATCAACCGGCGCAATTCGAAGGCGCGTGGCGTCGGCCAGGACAGCAGGTAGCTGAACTGGCGGAACTCGCCGCCGGGCCGCAAGGAACGCTCGGCCTCCAGGACGACGTCGCGCAGCGTCGGCATCAGCACCAGCGGCAGCCCGGACAGGATGGCGCGGGGCGCTGGCAGGCCCCGCTCCCGGCGCAGGGCCTGAACGTTCTCGACCCGGTCTCGGACGAAATCGAGCCGGGGAAAGCGCTGGCGCAGCCGGTCGCAGAATTCGCCGTCCTGCTCGATGCCCAGATAGCGCGCCCCGGGCGTCATGGCGAGCCGCGCGGCGATCGCCGACGTGAGGGCACCCGTGCCCGCCCCGTACTCGATCACCAGATCGCCGGGGTGCAGAGCGAGATCCCGCACCATCTCCTTTGCCAGCCGGCTCGAACTCGGCCACAGGGCGCCCACCTCGCGCGGGTTGTCGATGAAACGGCGTAAGAACTGCATGCCGTCCAGGAACGAGTGGGTTGCCATCGGGATC
>JBMTXX010000310.1:0-3982 GCA_049453935.1 Rubrivivax sp. | reverse complement strand
CGAGAAGATGAGCAAGAGCCGCGGCACCGGCATCTCGCCGCTGCGCTACCTGGAGCTCGGGCTGAACGCGCAGTGGCTGCGCTACTACATCGCCGCCAAGCTGAACGCGCGCGTCGAGGACATCGACTTCAACCCCGAGGACTTCGTCGCCCGCGTCAACGCCGACCTGGTGGGCAAGTACGTCAACATCGCCAGCCGCGCCGCCGGCTTCCTGGCCAAGCGCTTCGGCGGGCTGCTGTCGGCCGACCTGGGTGTCGAGGGCCGGATGCTGCTGGATGCGCTGCGCGGGCACGCCGACACCGTGGCGCAGCTGTTCGAGGAGCGCGAGTACGGCAAGGCGCTGCGCGAAGTCATGGCCTTGGCCGACCGCGTCAACGAGTATGTCGATCAGCACAAGCCCTGGGAGATCGCCAAGCAGCCGGGGCAGGATGCGGCGCTGCACGACGTCTGCTCGGTCTGCATCGAGGCCTTCCGCCTGCTGACCATCTACCTGAAACCGGTGCTCCCGGCGCTGGCCGCCGAGGTCGAGGCCTTCCTGCAGGTGGGTCCGCTGCAGTGGGCCGACGCGCAGCGCGCGCTCGGCCGGCACACCATCGCGCCGTATCGCCACCTGATGCAGCGCGCCGAGGCCGCGCAGGTGGACAAGCTCTTCGAGCCGCCCGCCCCGGCCGAGCCGCCGAAGGCCCTGCCCGGCGGTGAGGACATCGCGGCCGAGATCGGCATCGCCGACTTCGCCAAGGTGGACCTGCGCATCGCCCGCATCGTCGACGCCGCACTGGTGGAAGGCAGCGACAAGCTGCTGCGCTTGACGCTGGACGCCGGCGAGGGCCGGCTGCGCAACGTGTTCTCCGGCATCCGCAGCGCCTACGCGCCCGAAGACCTGAAGGGCCGGCTGACGGTGCTGGTGGCCAACCTGGCGCCACGCAAGATGAAGTTCGGCGTCTCCGAAGGCATGGTGCTGGCCGCCAGCCACGCCGACGAGAAGGCCCACCCGGGCATCTTCCTGCTCGACCCGGCCCCCGGCGCCCAGCCGGGGATGCGGGTGCGCTGAGCGCCGGGGCGGGCTGGACGCTTTGCGATGAGCCCGCCCGGACTCTCCCGCCGCCGCCGCTTCATGGCAAGGCACCACCACTGCGGACCTCCTGGCCTGCGTCGTCACACCCTGATGACACGCATGCACGAGGAAACCGCACCATGTCCCTGCCCCTGCACCCTTTCCGCCCGCGACTGCTGAGCAGCCTGCAGGGCTACGACCGCCAACGACTGGCGGCCGACGTCGGCGCGGGCGTCACCGTCGGCATCGTGGCGCTGCCGCTGGCCATGGCGTTCGCCATCGCTTCGGGCGTCAAGCCGGAAGCCGGCCTGTTCACCGCCATCATCGCCGGCTTCCTGATCTCGGCGCTGGGCGGCTCGCATGTGCAGATCGGCGGGCCGGCCGGCGCCTTCATCGTCATCGTCTACGGCATCGTCGAGCGCTACGGTCTGGCGAACCTGCTGATCTCCACCTGCCTGGCCGGCGTGCTGCTGTTCCTGATGGGCTGGCTGCGCGTGGGCGCGCTGATCCGCTACATCCCGGTGTCCATCGTCATCGGTTTCACCAATGGCATCGCGGTGCTGATCGCGCTGTCGCAGGTCAAGGACCTGCTGGGCCTGCAGATCGACAAACTGCCTGCGGACTTCTTCACGCAGATCCGCGTGCTGGCCGACCACCTCGACAGTTTCAACCCGGTGGCGCTGGTGCTGGGGCTGGCCTGCCTGGTGATCGTCGTGCTGTGGCCGAAGTCCTACCGGATGGAAACCGCACCGGTCACACCGTGGGCCGCGCTGAAGCGCCGGGCCGCGCACGTGCCCGGCACCATCGTTGCCCTCGCGCTGGCCACGCTGGCCACGCTGGCCCTGGCGCTGCCGGTGGAGACCATCGGCTCGCGCTTCGGTGGCATCCCGCAGGCGCTGCCGCGTTTCGAGTGGCCAGACGTCAGCTGGGCCACGGCCAAGCAGTTGCTGATCCCGACGGTCACCATCGCGCTGCTGGGTGCGATCGAGTCGCTGCTGTGCGCACGGGTGGCCGACAACATGACCGAATGGCCCCGGCACGACCCGAACCAGGAACTCATGGCGCAGGGCGTGGCCAATGTGGTGGCGCCGCTGTTCGGCGGCATTCCCGCCACCGGAACGATTGCACGCACCGTGACCAATGTGCGCGCCGGCGCGACGAGCCCGGTGTCCGGCATGGTGCATGCGCTGACGCTGCTGCTGATCGTGCTGGTGGCCGCACCGCTGGCGGTCCACGTGCCGCTGGCGGCGCTGGCCGGCATCCTGCTGTTCGTGGCCTGGAACATGGGCGAATGGCGCGAGTTCGCCCATGCGCGGCGCTTCAAGCTGCCCTACCGCGCCATCTTGTTCGGCACTTTTGCATTGACCGTCGTGTTCGACCTGACCGTGGCGGTGGAGGTCGGGCTGATCCTGGCCTGCCTGACCTTCATCTGGCGCATGGGCCGGATGTTCCGTGTCAGCGAGCGCACCGCGCTCGACGGGCAGGCACCGCCGGCAGACGGCCTGCAGGTGTTCGACCTCCAGGGTGCCCTGTTCTTCGGCGCCGTGGCCCAGGTCGAAAGCCTGCCGGAGCGCGTGCACACAGGCACACGCTGCGTGGTGCTGGGCCTGCATCGGCTGGTGCTCATGGACACCTCGGGCCTCGAATCCCTGCGTCAAGTCCACCGCACCCTGAAAAGACGCGGCATCGGACTGCGACTGGCCGAGGCCGAAGAGCAGCCGCTGTCGCTGATCCGGCGCTCCGGCTTCGCGCAGGATCTGGGCGTGGACGGCCTGGCGCCGACGGTCGCGCAGGCGATGGCGATGTGCGACCGGGACGGGCCCTGACCGCCGCCGAGCCACCGGCTGGAACGCCGCGCCCCCCGGGCTACAAGGCGACGCCGCGCCGCCTGGCCACGGGCTTCCATGCTCGGCAAGCGCCGAGCAGGCCCGGGCGTCGATTGCCCTGGGCGCGGCCATCGGGCAACAATGGGCCAACGCCCCGACCCGCGCCGACGCACCCACGCCCATGACCCCTACCACCCTCCAACGCCGACTGCTGCAGGTGCTGGAACGCAGCGCGCCCCGAGACCGTGCCAGCCGCTGGTGCGACCTGGCGATCGCCACGCTCGTGCTGCTCAACGTCGGCGCCATCGTGCTGGACTCGCTGCCGTCGATCCATCGGCAGTGGGGCCCGGCCTTCGAGACCTTCGAAACCTTCAGCGTCGCCGTGTTCAGCGCCGAGTTCGCCTTGCGCCTGTGGGCCAGTGGCGCGCGCTACCGGCACGGCCCGGGCAGCGCCTGGCGGGGGCGACGTCGCTACCTGTTCAGCACCTACGGGCTGATCGACCTGATGGCCATCCTGCCCTTCTACCTGCAGTGGCTGGTCCCGGGGCTGGACTTGCGGGTGCTGCGCATCGTCCGGCTGGTGCGGGTGTTCAAGCTGTCGCACTACAGCACCGCCATCGAGGACCTGTTCCAGGCCGTCTACCAGGAGCGGCGTTCCTTCGCCGCCGCGCTGTACCTGCTGCTGATCGCCACGCTGATGTCGTCGACACTGCTGTACTTCGCCGAGCACGAGGCCCAGCCGGAGCGCATCGGCTCGATCCCCGATGCGCTGTACTGGTCGGTGATCACCCTCACCACGGTCGGCTACGGCGACCTGTCGCCCGTGACCTGGGCCGGCCGGGTGATCTCGATCGCCACGGCTTTTCTGGGCGTGTGCACGGTGGCCCTGTTGACCGGCATCGTGGCCTCGGCCTTCGCCAACCAGATGGCGCGCCGACGCGTGATCTACGAAGTGGAACTGCGCCGCGCGATGGCCGACGGGAACTTGTCGGCTGCCGATGCCGAGACGCTGGAGAAGTTGCGACAGTCCTTCAACCTGTCGGCCGAACAGGCCGCGCAGATGGTGGACCAGGCCCAGCGCGACATCGGTGCCAGACGCTGA
>JBMTXX010000309.1:0-4013 GCA_049453935.1 Rubrivivax sp. | reverse complement strand
TGCGCGCATCCGTGGGATTGAGGATGGCGGTGACGATGCCGACGACGTTGCCGTCCATGGTCACGAGCGGCCCGCCGGAGTTGCCCGGGTTGGCTGCGGCGTCGAACTGGATCAGGTTGGTCAGCGCCTTCTTGCCTTCGGGGTCGCGGAACTCGCGCTTCAGCCCGGACACCACGCCCGCGCTCACGCTCGGGCCGATGCCGAAGGGGTGGCCGACCGCGACGACCTGGTCGCCCGGCATCAGATCGGCGGTCGAGCGCATCGTCGCGGCCTGCAGGTCGTCGGGCAGTGACAGCGCCTTGAGCACGGCCAAGTCATTCTCGGGTTGCGTGTTGATCAGTTGCGCCTCGGACTCGTGCCCGTCGAAGAAACGTACTTTGATCCTTCTGGCGCCGGCCACCACGTGCAGGTTGGTCAGGATGGTGCCGTTGTCGACGATGACCACGCCGGTGCCCAGGCTGCGATCGAGCGCGCGCTGCTCCGGGTTGTCGGCGCCGTCGTCCTTCTCGTCCATCAGGCCGAAGACCCGTACCACCGAAGGCGCGACCGTCAGGGCGGCGCGCGTGTAGGGCGAAGGCAGCGGCTCCTTCTCGAGCGAGGCGCGCACGGCGCCGTCGATGTCGTCCTGCGTCAGGGGCCGGGGGGCGTCGATGCCACCCAGGACGAGCGCCATCGCCAGGCTGGCCACGAGCGCGCCGACCACACCGCCGATGGCCGCAGGCTGGCGGCTGGCGGCCTGACGCAGCCGCACCCAGCGGGTGCGCTTGGCGGTGGTTGCGGGCGCCTCGGCGGCCACCGAGGCGTGAGGCGTCGCGGATGGCCGTGCGCCGGCAGGTGCGAGGGCGGGCGCCCGACCCAGGGAGGGCGGGGCCGCTGGCGCATGGGCCGGCCGAGCGCGCCCCGGCGGCCCCTCGGCGCCGGGACGCCGGGTGGACCGGCTGTACAGAGGGGTCTTGGGCATCTGGGGCGGCCTCCATGCACGACAGGACGACGGTATCACGGTCGCCGATCGGATGCATGATCCGGGCCCATGTGGATCGACACCCATTGCCACCTGGACGCGCCCGAATTCGACCCCGACCGCGACGATGTCGTGGCCCGTGCCCGCCAGGCTGGCGTCGGGATGATGGTGCTGCCGGCCGTGCAGGCCGCCGATTTCGCCGCCGTGCGGGCGCTGGCCCACCGCATCGACGGTGCCTACGCGCTGGGGATTCATCCACTGCGCGTGCTTGGGTCGAACGAGGCCGACCTGGAGGTGCTGGACGAGGCCTTGCGGGCGCACCGCGACGACCCGCGGCTGGTGGCGGTGGGCGAAATCGGGCTGGACCACTTCGTGCCCGATGGCGACCGGGATCGGCAGGCCGCTTTCTTCCACGCGCAGTTGCGACTGGCCCGGGCCCACGGCTTGCCCGTGATCCTGCACGTGCGGCGCAGTGCCGACGCGCTGCTGCACGGCCTGCGCCGCATCGCAGTGCCCGGCGGCATCGCCCATGCCTTCAACGGCAGTTTGCAGCAGGCGCAGGCCTTTGCACATCTGGGCTTCAAGCTCGGTTTCGGCGGCACCGTCACCCACGAGCGCGCGCTGCAGATCCGTCGCCTGGCGGCCAGCGTGGCCGACAATGTCCCGGTGCTCGAGACCGATGCGCCCGACATCCCGCCGCAATGGCTGTACCGCACCGCCCACGCCCGCGCCAGCGGGCTGCCCCAGGGCCGCAACGAACCCGCGGAATTGCCTCGGATCGCCGCGGAGCTGGCGGCGCTGCGGGGCTGGACCTTGCGGGAGACCCGTGAGCGAACGGCGTCCAATGCGTGTGCGGCGCTGCCCAGGCTGGCCGGCCTGCTCGACCGCAGCCCATCACCCGATCCCCAATCGCCGGAGCAGATGCTGCAGGGCCTGCCCCGCGGCTCGGAGGCGGCCTCCCGGTCCATCAGGTTCTTGCCATGACGGGGCGGGATGCGGTTGTTGCTGCCGCGGCCCAGGTGCCTTTGCCGCTGCTGGCGGGCCTGCCTCCGGTCCTGGCGCCCGACGCACGCCTGGTGGTGCTCGGCAGCTTCCCCGGCGTCGCGTCGCTGCAGGCGGGGGCCTACTACGCGCACCCACGCAACCAGTTCTGGCCCATGCTGTCGGCCATCTGGGGGATCGACCTGGTGGCTGCAAACGACGCGCAGCGGCGGCGCATCCTGATGGAGCGGCGGGTCGGACTGTGGGACGTCTACGCGCACTGCCGCCGGCCGGGCAGCCTCGACAGTGCGATCCGGGACGCGCAGCCCAACGATCTCGGCGCCCTGCGCCGCGTGGCCCCCGGGCTGTGCGCGATCGCCCACAACGGCGCGACATCGGCGCGCGCGGCAGATGTGACACGGGCGCTGGGCCTGTCGGTCCATGTGCTGCCGTCCACCAGCCCGGCGCACGCGAGCTGGAGCTTCGAACGAAAGCGCCTCGCCTGGGCCGAGGCCTTCCGCGCGGCGGGTGTGGCATGAGGTCTGGGGCCTCATGCCGTTGCCGGCGGGGCTGGCCCGCGTCCGGAGCGGATCGATGAGCCGCCAGGAGGACCTCCTGCCCGCGGCCGGGATGTCCGAGCACGATGGCGTGCGCTACCTGCACCTCGGGTCCCCCTGGGTGCAAGGCGCGATGCGGCTGTCGGCGCCGGCGCGCATCGAGCTCGAGTACGTCCAGCGCATGACCGCCGCCCTGCTGTGGTGGCCGCCCGAAGCGGTGGCGGGCGCGCGGGCGGTGCACCTGGGCCTGGGCGCCGGCACCCTGGCGCGGTTCACGCTGCAGGCGCTGCGCATGGACACGACTGTCGTCGAGATCAACCCGCAGGTGGTGGCCGCGTGCCGCGCCTGGTTCCGGCTGCCGGCGCCGTCCGATCGCTTTCGCATTCATCTCGGTGACGCGGGCACGTGGCTGCGGTCGCAAGCGGCCGACGGTGGGGCGCGCTGGCTGACGGTGGACCTGTACGACGAGGAAGCCGCCGCCCCGGTGCTCGACGACGAGGATTTCTACCGAGCCTGTCGAGCCGCCCTGGACGAGCAGGGCGTGATGTCGGTCAACCTGTTCGGACGCCAGGCGCAGTTCGCGCGCAGCGCGGCGCGTATCCAGGCGGCCTTCGGTGCCGGGCGCGTGTGGACGATGCGCCCCACGCGTGAAGGCAACGTGATCCTGCTGGCCAGCCGTACCCTGGAACTGCCGCAGCACGCCGAGCTGTTGGATCGGGCCGCGGCCTGGGAGGCGCTGTTGGCGGCGCGCCACGGCGTACCGGCACGCAAGTGGCCTCGCATGCTGCGGCCATGCGCCATCGAGGGGCCGACCTGAACTCCGAGAAGGCGCAGGGCGCCGAGGGGTGGTCTTACGTGAAATCCACAGGTCGCACCGTCGGGCAGCGTCCCTAGAATCGGGATGATTCGTCAGGGAGACGCAAGGTTTTCCGGGTCTGCGGGCCCCGAGGAGTGCAGCTTGAAGGTGAAGAGCGAGAAGGATTTCTGGTCTGGCCTGATGTTCGTCGTTGCCGGCGTCGGGTTCGCATGGGGCGCCACGAATTACAGTTTCGGCAGTGCGGCGCGGCCTGGGCCGGCCTACTTTCCCTTTGGCCTCGGGGTGATCTTGGCCGGCCTGGGCGCGATCATCCTGTTCAAGTCACTCGTCGTCGAGACCGAGGGCGGCGACCGTATCGGCGGTATCGCCTGGAAGCCGCTGGGCATCATCGTCGGTTCGGTGGTGCTTTTCGGCTTCACGCTGCCGCTGCTGGGCATGGTGATCGCCCTGCCGTTGCTGGTGCTGACTTCGGCGCTTGCGGGCGACGAGTTCCACATCGGCGAGGCGCTGGCCAACGGCGCAGTGCTGATGGTCGCGAGCTATGGCATCTTCATCAAGGGCCTGGGGTTGATCATCCCGGTGTGGCCGTCCTTCATCGGCTGAGGAGGCCACCATGGAAGAGATGTTCAGCAACCTGGGTCTGGGGCTGTCGGTCGCGCTCAGCCTCCAGAACGTCGGATATGCATTCGTCGGTGCC
>JBMTXX010000308.1:0-4017 GCA_049453935.1 Rubrivivax sp. | reverse complement strand
CCTTGTCGCTGCCCGCGCTGGCGGCCGCGTTCTGGGCTGTGCGGGGCCTGGCGCCGACCCGCCTGAGCGCGGCGGGCTTCGCGGCTGGGCTGCTGGCCGGCTCGGTCGGGGCCTTTGGCTACGCGCTGTCCTGCCCCGAGGTGTCGCCGGCCTTCGTGGCGGTCTGGTACACGTTGGGCATCGCGCTGACCGGCGCCGTGGGCGCTTGGATCGGGCCGCGCGTGCTGCGCTGGTGACGCCTGGCCTGGGCCGGGGTTTCCTGCCGGCAGGTCTGCGCTCGAGCTGTGCATTCACACACGGACACACGGCGCGGGGGCCGAGCGCGAGCGTCTTCTCAGGCTCTCAGCCTTGCTCCAGAAAGAAATCCACCATCCGGGCGATCTGGCCGCGCATCATCTCGCGCCCTTGCACGATGCGGCAGCCGCTGCGCTGCGCCAGTGCCAGCAGCGGCGTGACCTCGGGCTTGACGATGGCGTCGAAGACGATCAGTGAGGCGGGCAGCGCGTCCACTGCGATCGGCAGCCGCACATCGCCGAGCATCCCCACCGGCGACGCATTCATCAGCACGTCGATGCCGTCGACCACCGGCGGGCCGATCTCCACCTGTGTGGCGGGGCTCGCGCGGCGCGCGATCGCGGCCACGCGCTCGCAGCGGGCGGCATCCAGATCGTGCAGGCGCAGGCGGGCGGGGTGCTGGCCCGCGACCGCTGCCGCAATGGCCGAGCCGGCGCCCCCGAGGCCGATCAGCATCACGCGCTGCCCGGCCAGCGGCAGCCCCCGGCGGCGGAAGGCCTCAACACAGCCGGCGCCGTCGAATATCTCGCCGATCCAGTCCCCCGCTGGAGCGCGCTTCAGCGCGTTGACCGCGCCTACCTGCTGCGCCTGCGGGCCGAGGTGTGACGCCATGCCGAAGGCGCGGGCCTTGAACGGGATGGTGAAGACCAGCCCGTCCAGGTTGGCCAGACGTTGCAGCGCCGGCATGACGGTGTCGAACTCGGACTCACGCACGTGCAGCGGCACCAGCACGGCGTTGCAGCCGCGCTGCTGCAGCTCCCAGGTGATCATCTCGGGTGAGCGCACCTGCTCGATCGGGTCGCCGACGATGCCGTACAGGCGTGTTCGGCCGTTGAGGAAGCTGACCTGGTCGGTGGCGGCTGGCGTGTGCATGCTGCCAATTGTGCGGGGCTTCGCTCAGGCCACCTCGCAGCCGAGGTGTCGCGGCTTCGTGGACGGACTGTCGAGGCGGAGGCCACCGGCCCCCCCATCGCGACTGCCGTCCATTCCCGGGGCGTGACGCAATCGCGCGTGCCACGCCAGGCCAGAGCCCCAGGACGCAGAAGGCCCGCGCGAGAGGGTCGAGAGCCTGAACTGGGATGACGCCACGCCTGAGCAGCCGGGCCCGCCTTAGCCAGCGCAGTGCAGCCGCCGCGGACAAGGATGACCTGCGTGGATCACCATCGGACTCTGTCGCTCCAGGTTACTTGAAGCCGAACATGCCGTTGTTGTTGGCCAGGCCTTGCGTGGGAATCTCCTGAATGACGTCCCAATGTTCAACTATCCTGCCGTTCTCGAGGCGAAGCAGGTCATAGAAAGCGACGGGCTTGCCTTTGTGCGTGCCTTCGGCAACGGAGAGAACAAAGTTGCCCTGCCCCAGCACCTTGTGCTGCTTCTTGAACACCCATTGCTCCGTGGGCATCGCGGCCATGAAGCCCTTGAGACCGTCCGCTGCGGCCGGGTTGTGCTGTTTGTAGTCGGGGGCAAAGTTGGCTTGAACGGCAGCGCCAGCCTGTTCTGGTGTGCCGTGAATCAACACGTCAAACAACTTTCTCACCTGGGCTTTGTTGGCTTCGGTTTTATCCAAATCGATGGCGGCGACAGGGCCATCGGTCAGCGTACGACCCGAGGGATTGGGCGGCGTCTGGGCCATCATTGCGTCCCAATGCTCGGCCACTTTGCCGTTTTCGTCGATGCGAATAATGTCAAACGCGACCATGGTGTCTGCACCGAATGGTTTGGCGTTGCGCCAGATGTTGTGCATGAAGACGAAGTTGCCGTCCTCGAACATGCGCACGTTTTCCGCTGTAGTGCCGTTTTGCTTCAGCACGGGGAGTAATTGAATGAAGGGCTCCAGCCCTGTCGGAATGAACGGGTTGTGCTGGATGTAATCCGCGTTGGCCAGCTCCCGCATCTTGGCCGTGTCCTGCTGCATGACCGCACCTAAGAATGCGCCGACGGTTTGCTTGTTGCTCATTGTGATCGCCTTGGTCTGTACGGGTTTGGTTGTGGATTGAGGGGGATTGGTGCTGCAAGCAGCGAGGGTTACTGCTGCCAAGCAGGTGAAAATCAATGTCTTCATGAGGATCTCCGAGAACAAGGAAGCTCAAACGTTCGCACCACCCAATACGCCTTCAAGCTGCATTTCTTTCAACACGCGATCTTGAATCGGCTGCTTGGCGGCGTTCATTTCGTCCACGCCCCAGGTAATACCCACGACCGTGCGGGTAGGGCGTTTGCCAGCGGGCATGTCAACCAGCGCCAAGTAGGCGTCCACTACGAGCTGCGGCTTGGGCGCTGCATCGCTCTGCAAGAACGCGGCAAAGTGCTGCCCCATGGCGCTCGGCACACCTGCCAAGTCGCCGTAGCTGGCCAGCACATCTGCGCGCGCGGGCGCCTTGCCACCGGCCAGCAAACCGGTGCCAAAGGGGCCGGGCTCGACCAGTGCGACATCGATGCCGAAAGGAGAAACCTCGTATCGCAGGCCTTGCACGTAACCTTCGAGGGCGTGCTTCGTGGCGCTGTAGGTCGACATGAAGGGCGGCGAGATCTGGCCGACCAGAGAGGACGTGTTGATGATCAAGCCCGACTTGGCTGCGCGCATGGCCGGCAGCACCGCCTGCATGGTGCGGATGGCACCGAAGTAGTTGGTCTCCATCTGCTCCTTCGCCTGGGCGATGCTGAAGGCCTCGGTGATGCCCAGGTACATGACGCCGGCGTTGTTGATCAGCACATCCACCGGGCCTTGCGCCAGGATGTGGGCAAATGCGGCCGCGACCGAGGCGTCATCGGTCACGTCCATGTCGATGATCGACACCCGGCTCGAGTACGCCTCGAGCACCGCCTTCTTGGCCGCATTGCGCCCCTGCGCATCGCGCAGGGTTCCCCACACGCGACAGCCCTTGTCCGCGAACGCCTTGACGGCGCCTTCGCCAAAGCCGCTGCTGCAGCCGGTGATCACGACCACCTTGCTTGAACTGTTCATCTCGAGAACCTCCTGTTGATGGGTATGAAGCCCGCTGACTCGGGTTTCGTACCGCATGGTATCGCAATACGTACCGACAAGTACGTTTCATCTTCTTTTTTTCGTACCGAGCGGTAGAATGCCGCCGACATGAACAAGCCTGACTCGGGCGCCCGCCCCGGGCGCCCCATCACCCGGAACCGGGCACACGTGCTCGAGACGGCGATGAACGCTTACTGGCAGGACGACCGAGCCGCTGTCTCGGTCAACGCCGTGTGTGCGCTCGCGGGTGTGTCCAAGCCTTCGCTGTACCGCGATTTCGGGAGTGAAGACGGCCTGACCGATGCGGTGCTGGAGCGCTACGGACAAACAGTCCTGGCGTCCGTCGAAGCGCTGCTGTCGGGCCCGCAGGCGTACGGCGCCAAGCTCGATGCCCTGATCACCTTTGCCAGTGACGATCCGCGAATGGAAGCGGGTTGTCTGTTCGTGAAGATGCGCGCTGCGCGCTCACGCTTCGGCGCGCAAACGCGAGCTCGACTGGCTGCGACGGAGGCGCACGTCCAGGCCCACTTCGAGCGGTTCTTCACGGATGCCGCTGCCCGTGGTGAGTGGCGAGGAGGCATTGCGCCCGACCTGGCTGCCAGTTACCTGCATGAGCAGGTGGCACTGGCGCTGAGCCGGCGGGCGGCGGGCAAGAGCCCGGAAGCCGTCCGAGCGATGCTGGCGTTGGCGATTTCGGTGCTGCGCTGAAAAGCTGCTGGGCGCCTGGCGCGACGATC
>JBMTXX010000307.1:0-4024 GCA_049453935.1 Rubrivivax sp. | reverse complement strand
TCGTCTTCCAACACGCCGACATCCTCGACGCCGCCTCCGGCACCCTGCTGCGCGACCGCTTCGTGCGGGTCGAAGGCGACCTGATCGCCGAGGTCTCCGAACGTCCGATCGAAGCGCCTGCCGGCGCCCGCGTCGTGGATGCGCGCGGCAAGGTGCTGATGCCCGGGCTGATCGATTGCCACGTGCACGTCCTGGCCTCGATGCTGAACGCCGGGCGCTTGGCGCGGCTGCCCAACGTGCTGACGGTGCTGCGTGCCGTGCCCATTCTGCGCGGCATGCTGATGCGGGGCTTCACGACGGTGCGTGACGCGGCCGGCGCCGACTGGTCGCTGGCGGAGGCGGTGCGCACCGGTCTGGTCGAGGGCCCGAGGCTGTTCCCCTCCGGCCGTGCGTTGTCGCAGACCGGGGGGCACGGGGATTTCCGCGAGCGCAGCGATGTCATCGAGCCTTGCCCGTGCACGCCCAAGGTGGGC
The DNA here is from genome assembly GCA_049453935.1 of Rubrivivax sp. Lineage (GTDB taxonomy): Bacteria > Pseudomonadota > Gammaproteobacteria > Burkholderiales > Burkholderiaceae_C > Rubrivivax. The sequence goes on along the minus strand of JBMTXX010000307.1, from coordinate 3,551 downwards.
GCGCTTGGTCGCGTCGTCGATGGCGTGGATGCCGTCCGGCGCGCCGTGCGCGAAGAGATCCAGATGGGTGCCACGCAGATCAAGATCATGGCCTCCGGCGGGGTGGCGTCGCCCACCGATCCGATCCACTACCTGGGCTTCAGCGAGGACGAGATCCGCGCCGCGGTCGAAGAGGCCGCCAACGCCGACACCTACGTGCTGGCGCACGCCTACACGCCGCGGGCCATTGCGCGCGCGGCGCGGCTGGGCGTGCGCACCATCGAGCACGGCAACCTGGTCGACGACGAGACCGCGCGCCTGATGGCCGACCACGGCACGATCGCCGTGCCGACGGTGGTGACCTACGAGGCACTGGCGTCCGAGGGCGCGAGCCTGGGGCTGCCGCCTGAATCGGTGGCCAAGATCGAGAACGTGCGCGGCGCCGCGCTGCGCTCGCTGGAGATCTTCGCCCGTGCCGGCGTGCGCATGGCCTTCGGCACCGACCTGCTCGGTGAGTCGCACCGCTTCCAGTCCGACGAGTTCACGCTGCGCGCCGGCGTGCTGGGCGCGGCCGAGGCCTTGCGAGCCGCCACCGTTCACGCGGCCCATGTGGTGCGCATGGACGGCCGGCTCGGCGTGGTGGCGCCCGGCGCGATCGCCGACCTGCTGCTGGTGGACGGCAACCCGCTGGCCGACATCGGCGTGCTGTGCGGGCAGGGCGAGCGCCTGGCGATGGTCGTGCAGGGCGGTCGCGTGGTGAAGGACGGGGCGGGCGCCGTGACAGTGGAGTGACCTGGCGCGCGTTCAGCCCTCCCGCGCCGGCGGACTTCACCTGAACGATTGCATCCGCCGCCGGGATCTCCCCAAGCGTGCTGACCGCTGTCGTCGCCCGGCGGGTGAAGGTGCTTACGCACTTGATCGGCGGCGAGGGTGCGGCGAACGGTCAGCCAGACATGTCAGATCGAACGGTGCGCAGCAGTGTCAGCAAGGCGGCGATCTCGGTATCGACGATGCTCCAGAGGATGTCGTTATCGATTCCGAGATAGGCATGAATCAGGCGATTGCGAGTCGCGATGATCATTCGCCAAGGGATCTGCGGATAGGCCTGCCGCAGGTGTTGAGGTATGCGCGTCGCCGCTTCGCCGATCAGTTCGAGGTTGCGTAGCGTGGCGTCATAGACCAGCGTGTCGGCGACGAAGCTCTCCTGATCGAGTCCCGCGGTGTAGGTCTGCACCCGTTCCGCAAAGGCGATCATGTCGTCGATGTAGAAGCGCCATTCCCGCTGTGCGTCAGACACGGACGGCCTCGCGCTCGACAAACGGCCTCAACTCAGCGCGCAAGGCCTTGTCGGTGACCAGATCCACCGGACGTCCGAGCAGATCTTCGAGGAAGAATTGCACCCCGAAGTAGCGCTTCGAGGTCGCAGGTCCGTCGAACGACACCAGAATGTCGACATCGCTGTCGGCTCGAGAAGAATCTCGCACGACTGATCCGAAGAGCGCAAGCCCGGTCACGCCGTACCGGCGGGCCAGTTCGGGCTTGCTTGCGGCGAGTTGCTGCAGCACCTGCGCACGGCTCATCGAAATCCCACCATCTTCATCTTGACGTCTCAGGCGAATTGTCGCAGCACCACGCTTGGATCGAAGGAAACGGCCGCACCGCGGATATCCAGTCGCGGTGTGCGACGGGCCTGCGGGCGGTGGGTGCTCGATTCAGGGCTCGACACCCGTCAACCCATCGGCAGAGACCGTCGCGACGAGGCTCTGAATAACCGGCGCGAGGGCCGTCTGAACCTCGACGCGCTGCGACCTGAATCCACGCCGGCAGACGATACAGCGGGTAGACGGGGCCACTGTCGGACCGTTTCGGCTGCCGGCATCGTGGTGGGCCGCGCGCCCGTGCAGGACCTGTTGTTCCGACTGCGCGCCGGCGCCGGGGGCTGGAACGAGGTGGCCCACTGGGGGTGTACGAACCCTGGCCTTCCAACCGACCAGATCCGAGGTGTTCTGGCGCGCCTATCGGGTACGGCGGAACAACTCTCAGCCTCTGACTCGAAGCTCAGACCGCGCACCAGGCTGGCATGCAGTACATTTTTTCATCCGGAACTGAGCCACCTGCCCACTCGAACCGGTCCGATCAGAGACCAGCCATCGCCAACCCACCCGCAGGCCTGCGCCTCATACCGAACACGTCATGACCGAAGCACTCGAGGGCGGATGCCTGTGCGGCGCCGTCCGGTTCCGCGCCACCGAAGCGCCGCTGCGGACGCTGGCATGCCACTGCACGTTCTGCCAGAAGGTCACTGGCTCCGCCTACTTTGCGGAATCGATGTTCCCGATGAGTGCGGTGCAGTTCAACGGCGGGGAGATGAAGCGCTACGAGCATGTCTCGGACGGAAGTCGGAAGAAGGTCTGGGTCCATTTCTGTGCGAACTGCGGCACGACCGTATCGCTTACCTTCGAGCGCTGGCCTGACATCAGGGGCATCGCTCGCGGCTGCTATGACGATCCGGACGCCGTCACCGTCTCGAGTCACATCTGGACGCGTTCCGCACAGGGGGGAACCGCGCTGCCCGAAGGCGTTGACTGCTTCGCACAGGCGCGCGTGACCTTGGACGGGCAGGCCGAGCCATCGGTCAGGCACGCATCGGCGGTGATGGCGGACGCTGGCCGCCGCGCTGGACATGCGGCTTAGGCAGATCTCCACGGCTGTACCCGCCAGACGATGTCCCCGAAGCGTTGTGACGCGAAGCCTTCCGGGCGGCCGAGGTGATGCCGCTTGTCTGACACCCGCCCGACGCTCGGCGCTGAGGTGCCTTCGACCGCGCTGATCGTCAACCTCATCGCCCAGATCGCCTTCGGGCTGGTGGCGATGACGGTGTGCCTGCCGTCCATGCCTGACTGGGCGGGCGCGTTCGGCCGCCCGCAGGATCAGGTGCAGCTGACCTTCAGCGGCTTCGTGCTCGCCTACGGGGCGATGCAGTTGGTCTATGGGCCGCTGTCGGACCGCTTCGGACGGCGCGCCATGATCCTGATCGGGCTGGCGGTGTGCGTGGCCGGCTCGATCATGGCGGCGCTGGCGGCCAGCCTGCCGCAGCTGGTGGCGGCGCGGGTGCTGCAGGGCGCGGGTGCGGCTGCCGGCATGGTGGTGGGCCGCGCGGCCGTGCAGGACCTGTTCCACGGGCCGCAGCGCACGCGGGTCATGGCCTATGTGGGCATGACGCTGGGCCTGTGCCCGCCCGCGGGCACCATCGTCGGTGGGCAGATCCACGATTGGCTGGGCTGGCAGGCCAACTTCGTCCTCGTTGCCGGCCTGGGCGTGGTGCTGTTCTGCGCTGGGTGGTGGCGGCTGCCCCGGCGCCCTGCGCCGTCCGGGCCCGCAGCGGGTTCGCCCTTGCGCACGGCCCCGGCTGCCGGGCAAACCCCTGGTGCGGGCTCGGCCTCCGGCGCCCTGTCGGTGCTCGTCGCCATGGGCCACGCCTACCGGCAACTGCTGCGCATGCCGGTGTACCTGTTGCACGTGGCCGTGCTGGGCCTCACCACCGCGGCGTTCTACATGTTCCTCGCCGGCGC
>JBMTXX010000306.1:0-4073 GCA_049453935.1 Rubrivivax sp. | reverse complement strand
AGGAGCGGGAAGGGCAAAGGCCGGTCCTGCACTGCGCGCCCTGCGCCTGTCGAAGTGCGATCCGTCAACCACCGTTCGCCCTGAGCCTGTCGAAGGGTGCGAGAACCCGGGCGCTCCTGCAGGGCTTCGACAGGCTCAGCCCGAACGGAATCGGTACCCCCAGGCCCCGCGGCGGCGTCGAGCTTCCTGTGCGGGGAGAACGGCATCGCCCAAGGCTTCCCGTGCGGGGCGAATTGAATCGCCCCAGGCTTTCCGTGCGGGGAGGTCTGCATTCCCCCAGGCTTCCCGTCAGGCGAGAGCCCTATCGTCCCAGGCCCGCAGACCTCCAGCCACCAGGCCCCCCGGCCCGATTGCAGCTCCCAGCGCGGGCCTGCGGGGCCGGTGTCGTCCCACCACAGGCTTCCGGGTGCGAGCGTCAGCGCCTGGCCATCGGCCTGGAGTACGGCGCCGCCGTGGGTGTAGAGCGCCCGCCAGGGGCTGGCCGGCGTCGGCCCCTGCTGCCCGGGCGCGGCACGGCGCATCGCCGCCGGCCCGGCGCTGGTGCGCACCATCAGGTTGAGATCGCGCGTGGGCCCGCTGACAAGGCGGCAGCCTGGGGCGGCCTCGCCGGCGAAGTGCAGTGCTTCGTCTTCGGGGCCGAGCATGCGCCCGCCCTCGGGCCACTGCAGCACCACCCCCGCGCCTTCCAGCACTGCGAACGCCCGGTGCACGCCGGGGTAGGGCGAGAAGGGGCCGTCCTGCGTGATGTCCGCCACGCTGACGCGCAGCAGCCAGTCCGCGCCGGCTGGGCTGCCCTGTCGGCTCGAAGCGTCGCCCGATGTCGCACCAGTCGCGCCGCCCCGCGGGTCTTCTGGCGAGTCTTCTCGCGATCCCGCCCTGCCCGCGTCACCGTCTGCACCCCGCGCGTCTGACCCCGAGCAGGGCTGTCTGGCAACTCCGACCCCGCCCGCCCACGCCAGCAGCTCGCGAGTCAGCCCGCCGCCGTTGCGCCAGGGCTGGGGCGGGCACTCAGACAGCAGCACCAGCGGCATCGTCGGCCCCTCCCCACAGCAACGGGAACAGCGGATCGTCCAGCGGTGCGCCGGCGGGCAGGCGCTCGGCCAGGCCCGGGAAATCGGGCGAGGTCTTCCAGCGCCGCGGCGCGTGGCGCATGTCGTCGCCGAGGAAGCGCACCGAGAACACGCGCCGCCGCCGCCCGGGCTCGACCCCGCCCGAGGCGTGCAGCGTCAGCATGTGGAAGGCCACCGCATCGCCGGGCTCGAGCGCCCAGCCGATGATGCGGTGCGGCGCGTCGGCGCGGCCGCGCGTGGCCTCGATGTCGGGCAGCTCGGCCAGGGAGCCTTCGGGGAACCACCGCGCCTCGTTCGTCATGAAGGTGCGCGGCATCAGCCAGGGGCCCCGGTGCGTGCCGGCGGCGAACTCGAGCGTGGCCGCGCGGCTGACAGGGTCGACTGGGATCCAGAAGCTGACGTTCTGCACGCCGTCGACGTTGTAGTAGGGCTGGTCCTGGTGCCAGGGCGTGGGCTGGCGGGTGCCGGGCTCCTTGGTCAGCATGTGGTCGTGGTACAGGCGCGCGCTGGCGCTGCCCATCAGCCGGGCGGCCACCGGGGCCAGTGCTGATTCGACGATGACGCGCCGGTAGGCCGGGTTGTCCTGCCAGTTGCAGAAATCCTCGATGAAGAAGCCGGGGTCGTCGGGCCGGCTGGCGACGATGGCGCGCGGGCTGGGCCGGGCGAGGTTGGCGTCGATGCCCTGTCGCAGCAGCGCCACTTCGTCGGCGCTGAGCAGGCCGCGCAGGCAGACCGCGCCGTCGCGGGCGTAGTCCTGCTGCAGCGTCTGATCGACCAGCGCCGCGGCGCGCGCGCCGCGCGAGGCGGCGGCGGGCGCGGGGCTTGCGGCGTGCTTCATGGCGCGAATTCTCCCGACAACTGGTAGCGTGAGCCCGGGTGCACCAGCCGCGCGAGCGTGATCGCGGCGTCGCGCGTGTACGTGCGTCGCACCACCACCAGGCAGGGCGCCCCCGCGGCGATGCCGAGCAGCCGCGCTTCCTGGCGCGTGGGGCGGGCGGACTCGATGGTGTACTGGGCGCGCCACAGCTGCGTGTGCGCGAAGAGGTATTGCGTCGGGGTTGTACGGGTGAAATCGGCGTCGAGGTAGCCCGGCGCGCAGGCCGGGTTGACGTAGCGGTCCTCGCATTGCAGCGGCACGCCATCCTCGAGGTGGACGATCAGGGTGTGGAACAGGCGCGTGCCGGGCGGCACGCCGAGTTGTCCGGCCAGCGCGTCGGAAGCGGCCTCGGCCTGCTGGAGGTGGACGACCGCGTCGTGACGGTGACCGCGGGCGGTGATTTCCTCGTGCAGGTCGCGGATCGTCAGGGTGCTCGACACCCGGTGCAACGGCGCGGCAAAGGTGCCCACGCCCTGGGTGCGCATCACCAGCCCCTCGGCCTGCAGCTCGCGCATCGCGCGGTTGACCGTCATCCGGCTGACGCCGAAGCGGGCGACCAGATCGGCCTCGGACGGCATGGGTGCGCCTGCCGGCCACAGACCTTGGGCCAGGCCCTCTTTGAGGTGCTGTTTGACACGCGCGAACGGTGCTGCCGGCGGCGTGCTCGGCGCAGATAGGGGGGTGGATGCAAGGGCCGCTGCCGCGGCCTGGGCATCAGGGGAAACCATAGGCGAACTCTACTTGTACAGACCTGTCTAGACAAGTAGAGTCCAACCCTGATCGTCCACCCTGCCGATGGGGCGCGCCACGACCGCCCCCTGAAGCCGCCGGAGCCCGACCGCCATGACCGACCTGTCACCTCTGCATCGCATCGCCCAGCCCCGCCCGGTGCGCGCGCCGCGCGGCACGCAACTGCACTGCGCGAACTGGCTCGTCGAGGCCGCCTACCGGATGATCCAGAACAACCTCGACCCCGAGGTGGCCGAGAACCCGGACGCACTGGTGGTCTACGGCGGCATCGGCAAGGCCGCGCGCAACTGGGATTGCTTCGAGGCCATCCTGGCGACGCTGCGCCGCCTGAAGCCCGACGAGTCGCTGCTGGTGCAGTCGGGCAAGCCGGTGGGCGTGTTCCGCACCCACCCCGACGCGCCGCGGGTGCTGATCGCCAACTCCAACCTGGTGCCCAAGTGGTCCACCTGGGAGCACTTCCACGAGCTCGACCGCGCCGGCCTGATGATGTACGGCCAGATGACCGCGGGCTCGTGGATCTACATCGGCACCCAGGGCATCGTCCAGGGCACCTACGAGACCTTCGCCGAGGCGGCCAGACAGCACTACGGCGGTAGCCTGGAAGGCCGCTGGATCCTCACCGCCGGCCTGGGCGGCATGGGCGGCGCGCAGCCGCTGGCGGCCACCTTTGCCGGGGCCTGCTCGCTGAACATCGAATGCCAGCAGAGCCGCATCGACTTCCGCCTGCGCACGCGTTATGTGGACGAGCAGGCCGCCGATCTGGACGACGCGCTGGCGCGCATCGCGCGCTACACCGCCGCCGGCCAGGCGCGCTCGATCGCGCTGCTGGGCAACGCGGCCGAGGTGTTGCCCGAGATGGTGCAGCGCGCCCGCGCCGGCGGCCCGCGGCCCGACCTGGTGACCGACCAGACCAGCGCGCACGACCTCGTCAACGGCTACCTGCCCGCGGGCTGGACGCTGGCCCAGTGGCAGGCCGCCCGTGCTGATGACGCGCAGCACGCGGCGCTGCGCGACGCCGCGCGCCGCAGCTGCGCGGTGCACGTGCAGGCCATGCTCGACTTCCACACCATGGGCGTGCCCACGGTGGACTACGGCAACAACATCCGCCAGGTGGCGCTGGACGCTGGCGTGAAGAACGCCTTCGACTACCCCGGCTTCGTGCCGGCCTATATACGGCCACTGTTCTGCCGCGGAACCGGGCCTTTCCGCTGGGTGGCGCTGTCGGGCGACCCCGAGGACATCCGGCGCACCGACGCGAAGATGAAGGAGCTCTTCCCCGACGATGGGCACCTGCACCGCTGGCTCGACATGGCCGGCGAGCGCATCGCCTTCCAGGGCCTGCCGGCGCGCATCTGCTGGATCGGCCTGGGCGAGCG
>JBMTXX010000305.1:0-4082 GCA_049453935.1 Rubrivivax sp. | reverse complement strand
CGACAACTGGCCCCGCTGACCTGGCCGGTGCTCATCGGTCAGGTCTCGGTGCTGGCGTTCGGCACCGTCGACACCGTGCTCGTCGCGCGCTTTTCCCAGAGCGACCTGGCTGCGCTCGCAGTGGGTGCTGCGGCCTACATCACGATCTTCATCGGCTTCATGGGTGTGGTGCTGGCGATCAGCCCGATCGCCGGACAGCTCTTCGGTGCGCGCCAGCACGCGCAGGCCGGGCGGCAGGTGCACCAGGCGGTGTGGGTGGCGCTGGGGCTGTCGGTGCTGGGCAGCGCACTGCTGGCCTTCCCGGCGCCCTTCCTGGCGTTGGCGCGCGCCACGCCTGAGGTGGCCGACAAGGTCCGCGGCTACCTGCTGGCGCTGGCGTTTTCGCTGCCGGCGGCGCTGCTGTTCACGGTGTTTCGGGGGTTCAACACCGCCGTCTCGCGCCCCAAGGCGGTGATGCTGCTGCAGATGGGTGGCCTGGCGGTCAAGGTGCCGGCCTCGGTGGCGCTGGTGTGGGGCATACCGGCCCTGGGCATCCCGGCGCTCGGCGTTGTCGGCTGCGGCATCGCCACGGCGATTGCGATGTGGCTGCAGGCGCTGGTGGCCTGGCAGGTGATGCGGCGCGACGTGTTCTACCGGCCGTTCGAGCTCGGCGGCCGCGGCCTGGACCGCCCCGACCGGCGCGCGCTGGCGACGCACTTGAAGCTCGGGCTGCCCATGGGCGGATCGATCCTGATCGAGGTCTCGGGCTTCAGCTTCATGGCGATCTTCATTGCACGGCTGGGGACGACGGCCGTGGCCGGGCACCAGATCGCGGTCAACGTCGTGACGCTGCTGTTCATGGTGCCGCTGGCGGTGGCCAGCGCCTCGACCACGCTGGTGGCCCAGCGCGTGGGCGCCCGGGATCCGTCGGGCGCGCGGCGCCTGGCTGCGCACGGCCTGCTGATCGGCGGGATGATCTCGGCCCTGCTGGCGCTGGCCGTGGCCTGGCTGGGCGATCGTCTGGTCGGTCTGTACACGCGCGATGCGCTGGTGGCCGCGGCTGCGCTGCCGCTGATGGCCTGGGCGGCGATGTTCCACCTGGCTGACGCGGTCCAGACCATCGCCGCCTTCGTGCTGCGCGCCTTCCGGATCGCCACGGTACCGCTGCTGATCTATGTCTTCGCGCTCTGGGGGGTGGGCCTGGGCGGGGGCTATGCCGTGGCCTTCGACCTGACCGGCGCGACGCCTGAGGGCCTGCGTGGTGCGCCTGGCTTCTGGTTTGCCGCCACGGTGGGGCTGACCGTGGCAGCCCTGGCCCTGAGTCTGTTCCTCGGGTGGGTGCTGCGCAGGCAGCTGCGCAACCCGCAGGGCGACGCCGCCGGGCGGTGACGTGCGGGTCGGCGGACAGATCCGCGGGTGGGCCGAAGCGCGCGCTGTGCTGGCACAGCGCCCCAACCGTCAGGTCTGCGCAGGCCCACCGGCAGGCAACTCCAGCACGAAGCAGCTGCCGCCCCCCGGCCGCGCCTCGCAACGCGCCTGCCCGCCATGGCGCTGCGCGATCTGCCGCACCAGCGACAGGCCGAGACCCACGCCACCCTCGCGCTCGGCATGTCCGGGCAGGCGCAGGAAGGGCTCGAAGATGCGCTCACGCCAGGCTGCGGGCACGCCCGGACCTCGGTCGCACACCCGCAACTGCGCGCCACCGCCGGCCAGCAGCCCGATCTGAACGATCACCTCCCGGCCGCCTCCATAGCGACGCGCGTTTTCGAGCAGGTTGCGCAAGGCCCGGCGCAGCAGGCGTTCGTCACCCGGGATCGGCGGCAGCGCAGGCGGATCGCCGGGTGCGCCGCCATCAACAGGGCTCAGCCCGGTGACGTCTGCGCCGGCGCGGGCCGCTTCTTCCGCTGCAACGGCGAGCAGATCGACCGGTTCGCGTACCGGCTCGCCCTGCCCGGCATCCAGCCGGCTGGCCAGCAGCACCTCCTCTACCAGCGCGTCCAGTTCGCGCACGTTCTCGTCGATTTCGGCTCGCAGGCGCAGGCGCTGCGCGGGTGGCGCGTCCTCCAGCATCGACACCGCCATCTTCAGCCGAGCCAGCGGCGAGCGCAGTTCATGGCTGGCGTTGGCCAGCAGCGTCTGGTGGGAGCGCACCAGTGTCTCGATACGTGCCGCCGCTTGGTTGAAGCTGGCCGCCACCGCCGCGACCTCGTCACGGCCGCTGTCGTCGACCCGGTGACCGAGCGCGCCAGCGCCAAAGGTCTCGACCCCTTTTTGCAGCGCCTCCAGCCGGCGCGTCAGGCGCCGCACCACGGGCCACGCCCCGGCCGCAACCGCCAGGAACAACAGCAACACGAGTGCGGCAAGCCCCAGGCCCCCAGGCAACACCGGCCACGCCGAAAGGCCCCGGGGGAGCCCTGGAGTTCCCGGCGACAAGGGGCGCATCATCGCCAGTGCCTCGGGGCTTGCAGACGCGTGCGGCATGGACGCCTGCCCGTTCATCGGCCCGGCGCCGGCGCGCGGCCCTGACCCATGAAAGCCGCGGTCCTCGGCGCCTCGCGCGACCCACAGCGTACGGCCGTCGTCCAGCGGAATGGCCACGGCGCGGCGCACCGTGCCGAGCATCGCTTCGCGTCGCTCCCACGACGCCGACGCGCCGATCCGACGACCGCTGGCATCCTCCAGCAGCAGGGGCAGCCGAAGTCGCATCGACCATGCCGCCAAGGCCAGCGCCTGCTCGTCCGCTGGCGCATCGGCTTCGGGCAGCGAGCGCTGCACCAGATCGGCCCAGGCGTCCACCCGCTGGCGGACCTGCTCCTGCATGCGCTCTCGCTCGTTCGCCAGATGCCGCTGTACGAGCCACCCCGAGGCCAGCGTGAACAAGCCCAGCGCGAGCAGCACGGTCAGCCAGATCCGCAGGTACAGCGAGCCCATCCCCTTGAACGCGCCCTTCAACCTGGCGCTCAACCGTTGCCTGGACATGTGAGGGTCTGGCGTGTTCAGCGTGGCCGTCAGGCCTGCTTGCGCGCGAACAGGTAGCCCGCACCGCGCACGGTCAGCACCCGCTGCGGGTTCTTAGGGTCGTCCTCGATGGCGGCACGGATGCGCGAGACGTGCACGTCGATGCTGCGGTCGAAAGCCTCCAGCGCGTGTCCCTTCAACGCGTCCATGATCTGGTCGCGTGTCAAGACACGGCCGGCTGCGCGCGCAAGCACAACCAGCAGATCGAACTGGTGAGCAGTGAGGTCGCAGGAGCGCCCGTCGAGCCGCGCCTGGCGTGCGCCGAGGTCGAGCGTCAGACGGCCGAAGGTCAGCAGCTCTGCGCTGGTGCTGTCGTCTCCCGTCCGCCTGAGCAACGCCTTGACGCGCGCCAGCAGTTCACGCGGCTCGAAGGGTTTGGGAAGGTAGTCGTCAGCGCCGATCTCCAGCCCGACGATGCGGTCCATCGGCTCACCTCGAGCGGTCAGCATCAGCAGCGGCAGGCGCCTTGTGCGCGCGTCGGCCCGCAATTCCCGCGTGAGGTCCAGACCGTCGCCATCGGGCAGCATCAGGTCCAGAATCAACGCGTCGAACACCTGGGCCGCGATCCGCTCACGCCCTGCCGCCAGTGAGCCGGCGACCTCGATGTCGTAGCCGTGCCCGCGCAGGTAGTCCCCCACCATCTGCGCCAGACGGGCATCGTCGTCGATCAGCAGCAACTGCCTGGTCATGTGCGCGGACCGCTCACCCGATCCCTGCTCAGGAGCGAGGCGCCTCGAGTGTGCGCCGCTCCTCGTGGTGACGGCGCATCATGTCGCGCCGATGTTCGGCGTACTGTGCGAGTTGCTGGCGCTGCGCCGGGGTGAGCACCTGGCTGGCCTCGACCATGGCCTGGGTCATGCGCTTGCTGGCGGCGTCACGCCGAGCCATGGCCTGGGCACGCAGTGATTCGATGGCCTTTGGATCGATCTCGGCTTGCGAGAACAATTTCGCGCCCTGATCACGCAAGGCCTTGTCCTCGTCGCGTCGAGCCTGCAGATCCTTGCGCGCAGCCATCATGATCTCGCGGATGCGCGTCTTCTGCTCGTCAGTGGCCTGCACGCGGTCGAGCATGCGCTCCGACAGGA
>JBMTXX010000304.1:0-4105 GCA_049453935.1 Rubrivivax sp. | reverse complement strand
TCAAGAGGTGGTGTCGGTTTACACGGGGCCTGTCGGACTTGAATAGGGCGTTTGAATTTCCTATGTTCGATCTCGGCCACCCGCCTGTCGAGCCCCGCCCTGTCGCTGCGGCGCGCCAGGCAGGCGTGGTGGCCCTCGCGGGCAAAGCGCTTGGCGACGTTGCCGCCGATGCCGGCGCCGGCGCCGACGATCAGGCAAACGGGTTTGGTCATGGAGGGGTCCTCTGCCGGGCTGGCTTGCCATTGTGAACCATTCGGTCCAGAATTCGTATATGGCCCGCCCCATCGAATTCGATCGACCCAAAGCCGTCAACCGCGCGCTGGTGCTGTTTTGGCGGCAGGGCTATCAGGCCACCACGCTGGCCGATCTGCTGGTGGCCATGGGCATCTGCCGCAGCAGCTTCTATGCCGCATTCACCGACAAGCGCAGCTTCTTCATCGAGTGTCTGGACCTGTGGGCGGCGCGTACTCTGGACCTGCTTCAGCGTGCCCGCACGGAGATGCCGCCGGTGGATGCCCTGCAGGACTTTTTCGAACGCAGCTTCCTCGTCGCGCGCGATGCGAGAGTCAACTGGGGCTGCATGCTGGTGAACACCGTGCTCGAGACGGCCGGCGTCGATGACGACCTCGCTGCCCGGGCCAGCCACCACCTGGGCGAGATGCAACGCGTCTTCCAGGCCTGCCTCCTGGACGCAGGCGTCGAGCCTGGGCGTGCCGAGGAACTGGCCGCCATGCTGATGGTGTTCAACGAGGGCGTCCGCGTGTCCAGCCGCCGCCGCTTGCCGGCGGCGCAGCATCTGCGATCCATCGCAACCGCCTTTCGCCTCGTCCGGGGCACGCTCGCATGACTGCCTTGGAAACACGCGCTCTAGCGCCGCCTGACCCTGTACGGAGCACCGATGACTGACCGCAACGGCACGGCCCTGTGGCTGGTGCTGCTGGCCGCGGCCGGCACGTTTGCACTGACGATGGGCACGCGCCAGACCATGGGCCTGTTCCTGTCGCCGCTCAACACCGCCACCGGCCTGGGCCTGGCCAGCATCAGCCTGGCCTTCGCGTTCGGACAACTCTGGTGGGGGCTCACCCAGCCGTTCGCAGGCGCCATGGCCGACAAGATCGGTGCCGGGCGCGTGCTGTTCATCGGCGCGCTGCTGGTGGCGGTGGGCACCTTCATCACGCCCTACATGACCAGCACCTGGGGGCTGATTCTGGCCATCGGCGTGCTGTCGGCGGGCGGCGCGGGCATGGCGGGGCCGGCCGTGCTCATGGCCGCCACCACGCGGCTGATCCCGCCCGAACGCCGTGGCCTGGCAGCGGGCATCGTCAACGCGGGCGGCTCCTTCGGCCAGTTCGCCTTGGCGCCCATCGCGGCCGCGCTGATGATGAGCCTGGGCTGGGCCAGCGCGATGCAGGTGATGGGCTTGCTGGTGCTGCTGTGCCTGCCGGCGGCATTCCTGCTGCGCGGCAATTCGCTGCAGGCGGCGCCGGCCGGCCAAAAAGTCTTGAGCACGCGCGAAGCCATACGCGACGCGTTTCGCAACCGCAGCTATCTGCTGCTGGGCGCCGGCTTCTTTGTCTGCGGCTTTCACGTGGCCTTTCTCGCCACGCACCTGCCGGGTGTCATCGCGTCATGCGGACTGCCCACCGCTTGGGCCGGCTGGTCTCTGGCCCTGTTGGGTCTCTTCAACATCTTGGGCAGTGTGGCGGCGGGCTGGGCCATGGGCCGCTTGCGCATGAAGTCGCTGCTGTCGCTGGTCTATGCCACGCGTGCGCTGGCCGTGCTGGTGTTCCTGCTCGCGCACAAGACCGGCCCGGTCGTGCTGGCCTTCTCCGCGGTGATGGGGCTGACCTTCCTGTCGACCGTGCCACCCACGGCGGGCCTGGTGGCGAAGTTCTTCGGACCGGCCAACATGGCCACGCTGTTCGGGATCGTCATGTTCTCGCACCAGATCGGCGGCTTCCTGGGAGCCTGGCTGGGCGGAGCGGTATTCGAGGCCACCGGGTCGTACGACTGGATCTGGTATGTCGACATCCTGCTCGCCGTGGGCGCTGCGCTGGTGCATCTGCCGATTCAAGAAGAGCCGCTGCGCCCTGCGAGCCCGGCGGGCAACCCCGCTGCCTGACCCGGGTACGAAGCCCCCGTGATGGCGCCTGGCCCACCCCCCACCTGGAGCACCAACGCGTGACGACATCCCTGCCGCCCAAGCAGTTCACCAAGGTCCATGGCCGCCGGCTCGCCCATTCGGAGTCGGGCCAGGGCGATCCCATCGTGCTGCTGCACGGCAACCCCACTTCGAGCTACCTGTGGCGAGACGTGATGCCGCAGCTGGCGGGCCTGGGCCGCGTGATCGCGCCCGACCTCATCGGTCATGGCGACTCCGACAAGCTGCCGGCGAGCGACGGACCCGGCCGCTACACACTGGAAGGCACCTACGACCTGCTGGCCGCCCAACTCGCCGCGCTGGGAGCGGACCAGCGCGTCACGCTGGTTCTGCATGACTGGGGAAGCGCCCTGGGCTTCCACTGGGCCCGGCTGCACCCGCAGCAGGTGCGCGGCATCGCCTACATGGAGGCCATCGTCATGCCCTTGCCGTCGTGGAACGACTGGCCGGAGAAGGCGCGTGGCATCTTCCAGGGCTTTCGCTCGGCCAAGGGCGAAGACCTGGTGCTCAAGCGCAACCTGTTCATCGAAGGCGTGCTGCCGAGCTCCATCCTGCGCAGGCTGTCGGACGAAGAGATGGCGGCCTACCGCGCACCGTTCGCCCAGGAAGAAGACCGCCAGCCGATGCTGAACTGGCCTCGCCAGATTCCGATCGCCGGCGAGCCGCCGAATGTGGTGGCGCTGGTGCAGCAGTACGCGCAGTGGTTGAGCACCAGCCCCGTGCCCAAGCTCTTCGTCAACGCCGAGCCCGGCTCCATCCTGGTGGGCACGCAGCGCGCGTTCTGCCGCAGTTGGCCGAACCAGCAGGAGGTCACCGTGCCCGGCCTGCATTTCATCCAGGAAGACTCCGGCGTGTCCATCGGCCAGGCGGTGGCGGCCTGGCTTTCACGCCTTGACTGACGGCGCACGACACCCACCGGAAGCGATACAGACATGAGCTACCAGTTCATGTAGTTCGAAGTGTCCGACAACGTGGCTTGGATCACGTTCAACCGGCCGGCCGCTTTCAATGCGATCAACCTCCAGTCGACCCGCGAGTTCTACGACATCGTCAACCGCTGCAGCGTCGATCCGTCGGTCCGCGCCGTGGTGCTGACGGGTACGGGCGAGCGGGCGTTCTGCGCGGGCGGTGACGCGGCTGAGTTCGTCCAGAAGGGCGACGAGATCGAACTGATGCTGCGCGAGATGACGACGCTGCTGCATACCGGCATCTCCCGGCTAGCCTGGCTGCGGGCGCCCGTCATCGCAGCGGTCAATGGTGTGGCGGCCGGTGCGGGCTAGAGCTTCGCTGCGTGTTGCGACCTGGCCATCGCCGCCGACACGGCCAAGTTCACAAGCGCTTATACGCAGATCGGGCTCACACCCGATGGCAGCTCCACCTACTTCCTGACGCGTCTCGTCGGGCAGCGTCGCGCCAAGGAGCTGTACCTGCTCCACCATGAGCGCCACCGCCCTGAGCAGACCACGCTGTACCGCCTGGTGCAGCAGCACGTGGCCAGCTTCATCGCCCACACCGAGGCCAGCACCGGGGCTGCGCTGCCGCGGTTCGTCAAGGGCGAGTTCGACGCCATCCTCGAATGCGGCATCCTGGCCCACGGCTTCCTGCGCATGCGCTGCGGCGACTGCGGCCACGACAAGCTGCTGGCGTTCAGTTGCAAGCGGCGCGGCTTCTGCCCCTCGTGCGGCGCCCGGGGGATGTCGCAGACGGCGGCGCACCTGGTGGACCGTGTCATCCCGCACGTGCCGGTGCGCCAGTGGGTCCTGTCGCTGCCGATTCCGCTGCGCGTGTTGTTGACCGCGCCGCCCTGACCTTCGTCAGCGGGGAACTCCGCGGCGTCCAGCAGGTGACGCGCAATCACTATGTTCAGGGCGTTTGAATTTCCTATGTTCCGCTCGCGCGCATCCTGGCGGACGTTGAACAGGTGCTCGTGCTCGTCCATGCGCA
>JBMTXX010000303.1:0-4106 GCA_049453935.1 Rubrivivax sp. | reverse complement strand
CGCCGCCGGCGCGCAGGGCGTGGTGCGGCGCGACCCGTTCGCGATGCTGCCCTTCATGGGCTACCACATGGGCGACCATTTCAGCCACTGGCTGCACCTGGGCCGGCGCCTGCAGGGCCAGGGCGCCAAGCTGCCCGCCATCTACTGCGTGAACTGGTTCCGCAAGGGCGCGGACGGCCGCTTCGTCTGGCCGGGCTACGGCGAGAACATGCGCGTGCTCGAGTGGATGCTGCGCCGCATCGACGGGCAGGCCGGTGGCGTCGATCACGCCTTCGGCGTCAGCCCGCGCTTCGAGGACCTGCGCTGGGACGGCCTGGGCTTCGACACCGCCGCCTTCGACAGCGTGATGCACCTCGACCCGGCCGCCTGGGCGGCCGAGCTCGCATCGCACGATGCGCTGTTCGCGCAGCTGGGCGAGCGCCTGCCGGTGGAACTGCCGGTCACGCGGGAGGCGATCGGGGCACGGATGGGGTTGACTCAGCCGGCCTGAGCGGCTTCAGCGTCTGGGCTCGGCGGCGCGTCGGCCACAGCGGCCTGCGCCGCGGCCGCCAACCCCGCCGACCGCTCCAGCGGCACCACCGTGGCCATCGTCGTGCCGCCCCGGGGCTGGAGCGAGGGCGGGAAGATCGCGATCTTCTGCGTCGGTGCCAGGCGGTGTTCGCGGCCGGGTTCCAGGTCCCGCTCGTTCGTGCCGGCGCGCGGGGCCACCGCCACGCCATCGACGATCTCCAGGTCGAACCACCAGCGCTTGACGGGGTTGCGCCCGCCCGCGCGGGTGCGCTCGTCGTGCGCGATCAACTCGCGCCGGCCCTCGGGTGAGGCGATGGCGCGCCAAAGCAACGCCTGCGAGGCCGCCAGATCCTCGCGGTCGTAGGGACAGGTCTTCATGCAGCGGCCGCAGGCCGAGCCCTTCATGTTGGTCAGCCGGTACTTGCCGCATTTCTCGACGTCGGGCTTCCAGATCTCGTAGCCGTTGAATTCGATCTTGGGGCCGTAGGGGATGGCGTTGCACGGGCACTCGCGGGCGCATTTCAGGCACTGTGCGCAGGCGTCCTGCAGGCCGAAGTCGATCGGGCGGTCGTGCGCCAGCGGCAGTGCGGTGGTCAGCACCACCGATTTCGATCGCGGGCCGATGAAGGGGTTGAGCACCAGCTCGCCGATGCGCGACAGCTCTCCCAGGCCGGCCATCAGCACCGCGGGCAGGTGCAGCAGCTCGGAGTGCGCATTGGAGTGCACGCGCGCCGACACGCCCAGGCGCCGCAGGTGCGCGCCCATCACGCCGGCAATGAGTGCGCCGCGCAGGTAAGCCCGCATGGACTGGGCGCCCGAGATCCAGTCGTCGCCCGAGGCGCCGTCCATGGTCTCGTAGCCCTGGTCGATCAGCATGACCACGGCGTGGTGGTGGTAGGGCTCGATCGGCCGGCCCTCGACCTCGTCGTGGGAATACCACATCCACGGCTCGGCCTCGCACAGGCCGACGAGATCGGCGCCGAGGTGGTGGGCGAGTGCCTTGACGGCGTCGGCGTTGCGTGCCGGGTCGGCCAGCCGGGGGTCGAGGCCCGTGGGCGGCAGCGGTTCGCGCGTGCCCTGCAGCGGCACCAGCGCGCGGATCAGCGGCACCATGCCCGCGGCCAGCGGGTGCTTGACGGCAAAGCGCGTGCGCTCGGCCTGCGCGCGCGGGCCCAGGTCGCCGGCCAGCGCGCGCGTGAACAGGTCGGCGCGCTTGGGCACGCGCTGGATGCGGTCGCGGTCGATGCGGGTGGTCGGCACCTCCACGCGGGGCACACGCTCCATCGGATGCCGTCCCAGGTGCAGCGGGCGTGCCGCCAGCTCGTCATCGTCGAAGCCGGGGCGCGTGCCGCCCACGCCGAGCCAGGCCGCCGCGTCGGGCCAGTCCAGGCTGGCGCCGGGTGCGATCGGCATGTCGCCAGCCATGGCGAGGGTGGTCGTCACCACACCGAGCCGGAAGCCGCGGCGCGAGAACGGCAGGGCGAGCACGCCGTCCACCGCCTTCGCCACGCCGGCACGCTGCGCGAGCGCGGGCAGGTCCAGCCAGGTGTGGCCGTGCACGTGCGCCTTGGCCGGCCAGCCGAGCGCGCGCAGATAGCCCGCCAGCACCGCAGCCACCTCGGCGCACCGCAGGTCGGTGCGCGCGGCGTGCGTGCCACGCACCCAGTCGGCGCCGGGCTCGTCGTCCGTCGGGTCGCGACCGAACTCGACGGCGAAGACCAGGGCATGGGTGTGCGCCGCCGGGGCGCAGGGGCTGGAAGCACCAGGCGTCGGGCCATGAACCTTCGGGATGACCGCCGGGGCGACGCCCGAAGCCTCGGCGTTGTTCATTCCTTGCGCCACATCGCCTGTCAATATTCCGATCCCGTCCTGCGGCCCGTCAAGGCGGCAGACGCCTGCCAGGCTCGCGTCCAAGAAGCACGCGGCGGCCTTGAAGTGGTCGCGCAACCGCGCCGGATCGGTCGGCAAGGGCGCAGTTGCCGGCGCCACCGGCCCGTCGAAGAGCGCCGCGGCAACGCCAAGGTACTCCATCAAGGCCGCAGCCACCGAGTCGGGACCGGCCTCGTGGTGATCCACAGGCTGTGCAGCCGGCTCGGGCAGGGCATCGGCGTCGCGAGGCAACCGCTCCACCGGCAGGGGGCCCAGGTGCACGGGACGGTCGCGATGGGAATACAGGCGTGGCATGGTGGCGCGGATGCTGGGGCTGGTGGCCGGCGCTGTCAAGGTGTCCTCGCGCGGGGACAACCGTCGGCCCGCCGCGGCGCCGGTCTCATCGTCGGCGAACCGATCCGGGCGCTGATCGGCAGTGGGGGCAAGCCTGATGCCTCAACCGCTCCTCCACATGGACAACGGATGCAACTGGCTCTGCGGAATGCAGAAATTCCGGCGTCACTGGCACAGATGCACTCCTCTGGTCACTTCCCGGGATGCCCGGGGAATCATTGCTACAGTGTTCGGGGCTCGTTGCGGTGATCGAGCGACGGGCGGCGGGTCTTCAGGTTCGCATGTGCGGGTCGCCTGCGCTTGTGTGTCTCATGGTCTACCGGCCCACGGGTGCCGTCTGGATGCGCCTGCAGCGCGTGAGCGACGCCAAGGGCGGCTAGAGCCTGCTGGCAGACTGGCATGGCATCGCCAGCCTGCGGCGCGTAGTGGCTGGCGCAGGGGACGCGGCATCCACCGCCATCGACGCTGAGGTTGCCGCATGTTGACGAACCATGATTGGACAAGGATCGGATGAAGAAGCGGTATCAGGGTGTGTTTCCGGTGGTGCCCACCACCTTCAAGGACGATGGCAGCCTGGACCTCGAGAGCCAGAAGCGTTGCGTCGACTTCATGATCGACGCGGGCTCGCACGGGCTGTGCATCCTGGCCAACTTCTCCGAGCAGTTCTCGCTCTCTGACGACGAGCGGGAGCTCATCACCCGCACCGTGCTGGCGCATGTGGCCGGCCGGGTGCCGGTGATCGTCACCACCACCCATTACGGAACGGCTGTGTGTGCGGCGCGCAGTCGCCGGGCCCAGGATCTGGGCGCTGCGATGGTGATGGTCATGCCGCCCTATCACGGCGCGACGTTTCGGGTGCCCGAGCGCCAGATCTTCGAGTTCTATGCGCGCGTTTCGGATGCGGTCGACATCCCGATCATGGTGCAGGATGCGCCCGCCAGCGGCACCGTCCTGTCCGCGCCCTTCCTGGCTCGCATGGCCACCGAGATCGAGCAACTGGCCTACTTCAAGATCGAGGTGCCCGGTGCGGCCACCAAGCTGCGCGAGTTGATCCGACTTGGCGGCGATGCGATCGAGGGGCCCTGGGACGGCGAGGAGGCCATCACCTTGCTCGCAGACCTGGACGCGGGTGCCACGGGCGCGATGACGGGCGGCGGCTACCCCGACGGCATCCGCACCATCATGGACGCGTACCAAACAGGGCAACGTGAAACCGCGGTGCAGGCCTATGCGCGCTGGCTGCCCCTGATCAATTACGAGAACCGCCAGGGCGGCATCCTCACGGCCAAGGCGCTGATGAAGGAGGGCGGAGTGATCGCCTGCGAGGCCGCCCGCCATCCGTTCCCGGCGATGAACCCGGATGTCCGCGCCGG
>JBMTXX010000302.1:0-4109 GCA_049453935.1 Rubrivivax sp. | reverse complement strand
CTACGAGCGCCTGGTCACCGGCATCCACAACGAGGACACGATCGAGCAGTACCGCGCCAACGGCCGGCGCCTGGGCAAGCTGCTCTACCACGGCCGCTGGTTCGACCCGCAGAGCCTGATGCTGCGCGAGACCGCGCAGCGCTGGGTGGCGCGTGCCGTCACCGGCGAGGTCACGCTGGAGCTGCGCCGTGGCAACGACTACTCGATCCTGAACACCGAGAGCCCCAACCTGACCTACGCGCCCGAGCGGCTGTCGATGGAGAAGGTCGAGGACGCCGCCTTCACCCCGGCCGACCGCATCGGCCAGCTGACGATGCGCAACCTCGACATCGCCGACACGCGCGACAAGCTCGGCATCTACACCCGCACCGGCCTGCTGGGCATGCGCGGCGAAGGCGCGATCCCGCTGCTGGGCAGCGAATGAACGCACCACGGACCCCCCGGCGTGGAGGTTGACATCGCGCCAGCTTGAATGGCTGGAATCGGGCGTGCCGCGCCGCTTCGGTCTTGCAACTCGTCACCGGCTGCGCTGGCCCCCACCCGTCAGCTGCCCACGCAGCTCGGTCTTCAGCACCTTGCCGTAGTGGTTCTTCGGCAGCGCGTCGACGAAGCGGTACAGGCGCGGGCGTTTGAAGCGGGCGATGTGGTCCAGGCACAGCGCGTCGAGGTCTGCCTCGCCGACGACCAGGCCGGGCCGTGTCACGACGAAGGCGGCCACCGATTCGCCCAAGTCCGCGTCGGGACATCCGACCACCGAGCACTCCAGCACGCCCGGGTGGCGCAGCAGCACCTCCTCGACCTCGCGCGGGTAGATGTTGGCCCCGCCGCGGATGATCAGGTCCTTGGAGCGGTCGCGCAGCGTCAGCAAGCCCCGCTCGTCCAGCCAGCCGACGTCTCCGGTCCACAGCCAGCCGTCGCGCACGGCGGTGGCGGTCGCCGCCGGGTTGTTCCAGTAACCGGCCATCACGCAGTCGCTGCGTGTGACCACTTCGCCGATCTCGCCGGCCGGCAGCGCGCGGCCGTCTTCGTCGACGACCCGGACTTCCACGCCGGTGCGCGGGCGGCCGCAGGAGGCCAGTCGGGCCAGATGCCCGGGGCTGCCATCGCCCAGGTGTCCTCCTGCGTCCAGGCCGGTGATCGTCATCGGGCTCTCGCCCTGGCCGTACAGGTGGTACAGGCGCGGGCCGAGCGTCTGGAGTGCGCGCTGCAGATCGCTCAGGTACATCGGGCCGCCGCCATAGACCAGCGTGCGCAGCCCCGAGGCACCGGCGCCCGCCGCGAGCGACGGCAGCATCCGGGTCACCATCGTCGGGGCGGCAAACATCGACACCCGCGGCCAGCGTTCCAGTGCCTGCAGCACCGCTTCAGGCTCGAAGCCGTGCTGCACCACCTGCAGCCCGCCGCCCAGCAGGTGCGGCAGCGCGTACAGGCCCGAGCCGTGCGACAGCGGCGCGGCGTGCAGCATCGTGTCGCCCGGGGCCACGCGCTCGATGTCGGCCAGGTAGGCCATCGACATGAAGGTCAGGTTGCGGTGCGTGAGCGTCGCCCCCTTGGGCCGACCGGTGGTGCCGCTGGTGTAGAACAGCCAGGCCGCATCCTCGGCACGCACCTCGACACAGTCGATCGGCGCTTCGTCGGCCAGCCGCGCCCAGGCCCGCGAATCCACGACACACAGGGATGTTGACGGCCCGTCCATGGTGCCCAGTGCCTGCGACAGTCCCGCCTCCAGCGCAGGGCTGGTGAACGCGCAGCGCGCGCCGCTGTCGGCGACGATGTGGGCGATCTCCTTCGGGTGCAGTCGTGCGTTGGCGGGCACGGCGACCAGTCCGGCATGCCAGCAGGCGAACAGCAACTCCAGGAATTCCGGCCGGTTCTCCATCCACAGCAGCACCCGATCGCCTGCGCAGAGCCCGAGCCTGCCACGCAGGCTTGAGGCCAGGCGTGCGATGCGTTCGCCGAACCGACCGTAGCTGCAGTCATCCCCGTCGTGGTGTATCGCCGCAGCGTCGGGCTGGCTGCGGATGCGGTCCTGGAGGAAGCGGGCGAGGTTGGGCATGGGGTTCGGCTCGCGGCGTGCGGGTGGCGGTCTGAAGGCACCTGTGCGCGACGGTCGGTCGGGTGCGGGTGCCCTTGACGATTGTGGCCCTGGTCCGGTGCGTCCGGCGTGTGGTGGCAGGCCTGCCGATGAAGACGACCGCTGCCGCCCGGAGTGGTCTGCCTGGAGACAGCCTGCCGAAGGTGCGCCTGCCTAGAATGATCTCGAGGTCTGTGTCCGTTCGGACCATGACGCCCGTTCACGGAGGAGCAGTGACTGCCGTCCCGACCCCGCGCGCCGATCCGGGCATGGTGCACGACCGCCTCGGCCTGCCCGAGCGGCCCCACGGCATCCCGCAGGGTGCCTGTGGGCTGCCGCAAGCCACAGCGCCGACCCGCCTCGTCGACGAGGCCGCCGGTGTCGGGGTCACCGACACGACCTGCCGACGTCATCGACCCCGAGGGCGATGCGCTGCGCGGGTGCCGGCTTGGTCGGGAAGGGGCGTCCTGGGCGGTGTGCTGACCCTCGCCCTGTTGTCCGGCTGTGCCGGTGTCTCACCCGCGGGCAAGCGCAGCGCCGATGGCCCGCCCATCGGCGACGAACCACGGTATGTCGCCTCGGGTGACGTCGCCCCGCGCGTCGAGCCCATCCGGGCCGGCGGCCCGAACAAACCTTACGAGATCGGCGGGCGGCGCTATGTGCCGGTGGCCGAAGACGTGCCGATGCGGCAGACCGGCATCGCCTCCTGGTACGGACGTCAGTACCACGGCCGCCCCACGGCGCTGGGCGAGCGTTTCGACATGCACGCGATGACCGCAGCGCACCCGACGATGCCCTTGCCGAGCTACGCCCGCGTGCGCAACCCGCAGAACGCGCGCGAGATCGTCGTGCGCGTCAACGACCGTGGGCCTTTCGTCGACGGCCGCATCATCGACCTGAGCTACGCCGCGGCGATGCGGCTGGGCATCCGCGGCATCGCGCCGGTGGAAGTCGAGCGCCTGACCTTCGCGCAGATCCGCGCTGGGACGGGTGGCGCACAGGAGAGCGCGCCCGGTGCGCCGGTGGTCGTCGCCGATCTGCCGCGCCCGCCATCCGTGCCGGTGGCAGCGCCAGCGACGGCGGGCGGTTTCTGGTTGCAGTTGGGCGCCTTCCGTCAGGCCGAGGGCGCCCAGCGCCTGCGCGACGATGCGGGTGCGCGCCTGCAGCCGATCGCTGCCCGGCTGACGGTGGTGCGCGACGGCGACCTGCACCGGGTGCGCGCCGGCCCCTACCCGAGCCGTGAGGCCGCGCAGGCCGAGGCCGAGCGCTTGTACGCCGCGATGCAACTGATGCCCCTGGTGCTGGCGCTGGACGACTGACAGGCGCTGAGCCTGCCCTGCGTGCCTGCCTTGCACGTCCGAAAGACCCCGGGCCCTTGAGGCATCGCCCGGAGCCGCCGGGGCCCTACCCGTTACCCCAGTTGCCGCCCGAAGAACGCGAAGGTGCGGTCCCAGGCGATCTGCGCCCAGGCGGGGTCGTACTGCGTCATGCCCAGGCGCCGGGGGCCGGCGGCGGTCTCGTTGGCGAAGCCGTGCTGCGCCAGGTAGCGGTGGCCGGTGTAGGCCACGCCGGCTTCGGCCAGCTTGGCCTCGAGCGTGTCGACGGTGGCGATGGGGAAGGCCGCGTCCTGCTCGGCCCAGTGCGCCATCAGCGGCGCGCGGATGCGCGAGGCGTCGACGAACTCCAGCGGCGGGTAGCCGTACCAGGCCACGCCGGCATCGGCTTCGGGCGCCATCGTCAGGCTCAGCACGGTGAGGGCGCCCCCCATGCAGAAGCCGGTCACGCCGACCTTGTGCGACGGCCCCAGGGTCTTCAGGTGCTGCACCGCCCCGCGCACGTCCTGCGAGGCCGCAGCGCCGAAGTCCAGCCCGGTCATCAGGTGGTGGGCTTCCTCGGCCTCCACTGTCGACTTGCCGCGGTACAGGTCGGGCACCAGTGCGGTGTAGCCGGCGTGGGCCAGCCGGTCGGCGACGCCGCGGATCTGGTCGTTCAGGCCCCACCACTCCTGGATCACGACGACCGAGGCCCGCGCAGA
>JBMTXX010000301.1:0-4112 GCA_049453935.1 Rubrivivax sp. | reverse complement strand
CGCCGATCATGATCACGTCCGGGTCCTGGCGCAGGATGGCGCGCAGCGCCTTGGCAAAGGTCAGGTCGATGCGCGGGTTGACCTGGGTCTGGCCGATGCCGGGCAGCTCGTACTCGATCGGGTCCTCGACGGTCAGCACGTTGGTCGTGGCGGTGTCGAGCCGGCCCAGCGCCGCATACAGCGTCGTCGTCTTGCCCGAGCCGGTGGGCCCGGTGACGAGCACGATGCCGTGCGGCTGGCGCACCAGACGGTCGAAGCCGGTCAGCACGTCGCCGCTCATGCCCAGGGCCTCGAGCGTGAAGCGCTCGGTGCTCTTGTCCAGCAGGCGCAACACCGCGCGCTCGCCGTGGGCGCCGGGCAGCGTCGACACCCGCACATCCACCGCGCGCGCGCCCAGGCGCAGCGAGATGCGGCCGTCCTGCGGCAGCCGCTTCTCGGCAATGTCGAGCTCGGCCATGATCTTCAGCCGCGAGATCAGCGCGGCGTGCAGCGCGCGGTTGGGCCGCACCACTTCGCGCAGCGTGCCGTCGACGCGGAAGCGCACCGCGCTCGAGCGCTCGTAGGGCTCGATGTGGATGTCGCTCGCGCCGTCGCGCACACCCTGGGTGAGCAGCGCGTTCAGCATGCGGATGATGGGCGCGTCGTCGGCGGCCTCGAGCAGGTCTTCGACCGCGGGCAGGTCCTGCATCAGCCGCGACAGGTCGACGGCGCTCTCGACCTCGCCGACCACCGCCGCCGCGCTCGATTCGCCGCCCGCGTAGGCCGCAGCGATGCGCGCGGCCAGCGCGTCGGTCGCCGCGCGCTCGACCGCGTCGACCGCGTGCACGCGCAGCACCTCCGACAGCGCCGACAGCGGCGTGTCGGGCGCCGTCCACAGCACGCGCTGACGGCCGTCGTCCTCAAGCAGGACGCCGTGGGCCTTGGCGTAGGCATAGGGCAGGGGCAGGCGGGCGTTCATCGGGTGAGCGGCAAGGGGAAGGGCTGGGTGAGTGGCGGGGTTTGAAGGGCCGAGCGGTCTGCTCCGTCAGACGCAGGCAGGACGGGCTTCAGCGCCCGGGCAGGCCAGCGGGAGGTGATGACGGCGCACCGGACGGTCGCGGCAAGCCGTCCTGCAGCGGCGGCAGCACCGGCGCCTGGCCGATGGGCAGCATCGGGTTCGGCGTCGGCTGCGCGCCCTGCTGAACGGCGCGGATGCGGTCGTAGCGGTCCAGCGTCAGCCGGTCGCCGGCGGCGGCGTCGCGCATGACCACCGGGCGCAGGAAGACCATCAGGTTGGTGCGCGTCTTGGTGCGGCTTTCGCTGCGGAACAGCACCCCGACGCCGGGCAGGTCGCCCAGCAGCGGCACCTTGGCGCGGTTGTCGGTGTAGCGGTCCTCGATCAGGCCACCCAGCACGACGATGCCGCCGTCGTCGACGACGACGTTGGTCTCGATCTGGCGCTTGTTCGTCGTCGGGCCGGCGTTGCTGGTGCCCGGGGCCACGTCCTCGGACACGCTGGAGGACTCCTGGTAGATCGTCATGCGCACGCTGCCGCCCTCGCCGATCTGCGGGCGGATGCGCAGCGTGATGCCCACGTCCTTGCGCTCGATGGTCTGGAAGGGGTTGGTGGTGGCCGTGCCGGTGGCGGTGAACTGCCCGGTGATGAAGGGCACGTTGCTGCCCACGACGATCTTGGCCTCTTCGTTGTCCAGCGTGATCAGGTTCGGCGTGGAGATGATGTTGGTGTTGGCCTGGCTCTGCAGCGTGCGCGCGATGGCCGACAGCGCGTACGTGCCGCCGAAGTTGCGGATCAGCCCCAGGTTCAGCCCCTGCCCGAGCGCCACGCGCCCGGCCGCGGCGTCCTGCGACAGCTGCACGATGTTGCCGGTGGCGCCGAAGTTGGTGCCCACGCCGACGAGATTGGTGTCACCGCGGTTGCCGATCAGGCCCTGCCACTGGAAGCCGAAATCGGCCGCCTGGTCACCGGACACCTCGACGATCATGCTCTCGATGTAGACCTGCGCGCGGCG
Organism: Rubrivivax sp.; assembly: GCA_049453935.1. Taxonomy (GTDB): domain Bacteria; phylum Pseudomonadota; class Gammaproteobacteria; order Burkholderiales; family Burkholderiaceae_C; genus Rubrivivax. The sequence goes on along the minus strand of JBMTXX010000301.1, from coordinate 2,103 downwards.
CGAGTCGAGCTGGTCGACCATGGCGCGCACCTGGCGGTACAGCGGCTCGGGGCCGGTGATGACCAGCGAGTTGGTGGCCGGGTCGGCCTGGACGAAGCCGCCGGTGGTGGGCGGCGCGGCGCCGGTCACCGGCGCGGTGGCGGGGGTGCCGCCGGCAGCGGTGGGGCTGACGCTGGCCACCCGGGGCGTCGGGGCAGGCGTCGCCCCCGCAGCGCCGCCCGCAAACGCCGCGCGCAGCACCTCGGCCAGGCGCGTGGCCTCGGCGTGGCGCAGGTGGATCACCCACAGATTGCCGCTGTCCCCCCCGGTGGGCAGCGGTCGGTCCAGCTTGTCGATGTGGGCCAGCGTCATCGCCAGCAGCGCCCGGTTGGGCGCGCGCACCACCAGCGAGTTGCTGCGCGAATCGGCCAGCACCGTCACGCCGGTCGCCGCACCGGCCGCCCCGGCCTGGGCCGGCGCCCGCGCACCGCCCGAGGCATCGGCCAGCCGCTGCACGATCGCCGCCACGTCGGCCGCCACCCCGTGCTTCAGGGGGACGATCTCGATGTCGGTGGTGGCCGGGCGGTCGAGCGCCGCGATGATGCGCCCCAGCCGCTGCAGGTTGTCGGCGTAGTCGGTGATGACCAGCGCGTTCGAGCCGGGGCTGACGTTGATGGTGTTGTTGGCGCCGATCAGCGGGCGCAGCACCGTCACCAGGTTGTTCGGGTTCTCGAAGTTCAGCGTGAAGATCTGCGTGAGCACCTGGTCCGGGCGCACGCCGGCCGGGCCGACGGCCACGGTGCCGGCCTGCAGCTTGGCGTCGGCTTCGGGCACGACCTTGAGCAGGCCGTTGTTCTCCACCAGCGCGTAACCCAGGCCACGCAGGGCCGAGGCGTAGCTGCGGAAGGCCTCGCGGATGGTCTGCGGCTGCTCGCTCGTGACGGTGAGCTTGCCGCGCACGCGCGGGTCGACCACGATCTGGCGCTCGACCATCGCGGCGAAGGCCCGGGTGACGGCCTCGACGTCGGCGTCGACGAAGTTCACGGTCACGCGCGCGCTCGAGCGCAGCGCGCGGCTGTCGACGGCGGTGGCGGCGTGGGCGCCGGCAGGCGTTGCCGCTGCCGCCGCGCGAGGGGTCGCGGGACGGGTCTGGCCCTGCGCCTGGGCCACCGGTGTGGCCGCCAGCAGGGCGGCAGCCGCAGCGCCGACCGAGAACGCGCGCACGGCAGCGCCGGTGGGGGCACCAACGCTGGCCCCGAGGGACTTGGACAGGGTCTTCATGCTCATCCGATCGACAACAGGACGCGCTCGCCATCGCGCCGTCCCAGCAGGTTCAAGAGGTTGCGCAGCACGGCCTCATGGCCGGCATCGGCGCGGGCTTCGCCGCGCAGGCGCAGCCGCGGGCCGGTCCACTGGCCGTCGGCGCTCATGCGCAACGGGCCTTGCAAGGTGCTCAGGCGCAGGGTGGCGACGTCGCCCCCGGCCCCGGCGCCCTGCACCGCGACGCGGTAGCTGCCCAGCACCGGCAGCGTGGAAAGCCGCGAGGACGCATCGGCGAAGTCCAGCACCAGGCCGCCTTCCAGACGCATGCGGCCCTGCACCCACTCCAGGCGGGCACCGGCGCTGGACAGGCGCAAGGTGCCACCCGGCTGCAGCGTGTTCCAGGGCGTGCCCAGCGCCACCAGCCAGCCTGCAGGCCACTGCCCAATGCCCGCGCCACCGTCGCCCGGCAAGGCCACGGCCACACGCCCGAGGCCCGCGTCCACACGAAGGCGCAGCGGCGCGCTCAGGCAACAGGGCTGCGTCAGCGTCACGGCCGGCGCGCCAGCGACCCAGCCCAGCGACCAGCCGATGCGATCGGGCAGCACCAGCGCATCACGGCTGCCTGCGCCGCCGGACAGCACCAGCCGCGCCTGCCCCCGCCAGACCGTGCCATCGGCCTCGAACAACTGCACCCGCCCCGCCGTGGCCGCCGCCAGGGGCCGTGCCAGCCACTGCGCCGGGGCCAGCGCGACGAGACACGCCGCAGCGCCGACCACAGCACCGGAGACGGCCCAACGGGCCACCGGGCTCATCGGCAGGCCCCCGTGACCTGGTCGAGCGGATGTACGAGCCGCCTGCCCT
>JBMTXX010000300.1:0-4117 GCA_049453935.1 Rubrivivax sp. | reverse complement strand
TCCCGCGCGACCTCGCGCACCTGCTCCCTCACCCAGCGCCAGGCCGGGGCGGCGTGGGTGCGGTCGTGCCAGAGCTGGTAGTAGCTCATCGGCGGAAAGGGCACCGGGCACGGGACGATGCGCAGGCCCGGCGCGCCGCTGGCAGGACCGAGCCCCCCTGGCCCGCCGACCAGTGCAGCCATCCCGTCGGCGCTGCCCGAGGGCCAGGCACAGAATCGTTCGCAGAAGCGCCGACCCGTCGTCAGCACCAGCCGAGTACGCGCCACCATCGCCGGGATCAGGCTGAAGTGCGCGGCACGCACACCGATGCGGCGCTGCAGGCCGCGGGCGCGCAGGTGCTCGTCGATGACGCCCGGCGCGCCCGGGTGCAGCGCGGCCGGCGCCACGTGCTCGGCGTCGAGATAACGCTGCACCGTCCACTCGCGCGGCCGGCGCACGGCCGGGTGGTCAGCCGCCACCAGGCACACCACCTCGTCGGCCGTCAGCCGCCCGAGGTGCAACTCGCCCGGGGGCTCCAGCCAGTTGCCGACCACCAGGTCCACCTCGCCGGCCGCCAGCTTGCGCCGGTAGTCGAACTCGGCCGACAGCGGCTGCAGTTCCACCTGCAGGCCGGGCGCCGACGCCTTCAGCCGGGCCACCACGCCAGGCAGGAACCAGGGGTCGAGGTAGTCGCTGGCGGCGATGCGCACGGCCAGGGTGCTGGTGGCCGGCACGAAGGGCGCCCGGCGCTGCGCCGGCGAGAACAGCAGCTCGGCCTCGCGCAGCAGGCGCGCCGCAGGCTCCAGCAGCGCGAGCGCAGCATCGGTGGGAGCGAGCCCGCGACCGGAGCGCACCAGCAGCGCGTCGCCCGTGAGCGCGCGCAGCCGCCGCAGCTGCGCGCTGACCACGGGCTGGGACGTCTGCAGGCGTACCGCCGCCCGCGACACACTGCGCTCCGACACCACCGTATGCAGCACCTTGACGAGATGTAGATCGATGTTCGGCGATGGCACAGGCTTTGGCATAACGACAAGATTATGAAATGCAGAAGCCCCCGCGCATGCCAGGGCGGTCTCCATGGCCTATCTTCCGCGGATGGACACCAGACCGATACGCTTCGTGCACCGGGGGCAGGTGCGCGAGATCACCGATGCCGCGCCCACGCGCACCGTGCTCGACTGGCTGCGCGAGGACGTGCGCTGCACCGGCACCAAGGAAGGCTGCGGCGAAGGTGACTGCGGCGCCTGCACCGTCGTCGTCGCCGAGCTCGCGCCGCCGCAGGCTCTGCCGGGCGGCGGCGGCAGCGACGGGCTGCTGCTGCGCCCGGTCAACAGCTGCATCCGCTTCCTGCCCACGCTGGACGGCAAGGCGCTGCTGACGGTCGAGGACCTCGGCGGCCCGCAGGCGCTGCACCCGGTGCAGCAGGCCATGGTGGACTGCCACGGCTCGCAGTGCGGGTTCTGCACCCCGGGTTTCGTGATGTCGCTGGCGGCCACCTACGAGCGCCACTGCGCTGCCGGCACCCGCCCGACACGCCAGCAGCTCGCCGACGACCTGGCCGGCAACCTGTGCCGCTGCACCGGCTACCGACCCATCCTGGACGCCGGGCAGCGCATGTTCGAGCTGCCGCCGCGGCGCATCGACGCCGCGGCGCTCGCGCAGCAGTTGCGCGCGCTGCAGGCCGACCCGCCGCTGCACTACGCGGCGCCCAACCCCGCCGCCGGCGGGCGCATCGACCACTTCCACGCGCCGCGCAGCGGCGACGCGCTGGCCCGGCTGCGCGAGGAGCGCCCGCAGGCGCGGCTGCTGGCCGGCTCCACCGACGTCGGCCTGTGGGTGACCAAGCAGTTCCGCGACCTCGGCGAGATCGTCTACCTGGGCGACGCCCAGGACCTGAAGCACTGCGGCTGGGTCGAGGGCGAAGCCGGCGGCGCACCGCGCGTGCTGCGCATCGCGGCCGCCGTGCCGCTGGAGGACGCCTGGACCGCGATCAGCGCGCACTGGCCCGACCTGCGCGAGGTCTTCCTGCGCTTCGCCGGCCCGCCGGTGCGGCACGCGGGCACGCTGGTGGGCAACCTGGCCAACGGCTCGCCGATCGGCGACAGCGCGCCGGTGCTGATGTCGCTGGACGCGCGGCTGGTGCTGCGCCGCGGCGCAGCGCGGCGCCGGCTGCCGCTGAGCGACTTCTACACCGACTACATGAAGAACCGGCTCGAGCCCGGCGAATTCATCGAGGCGGTCGAGATTCCCGAGACCGCGCCGCCGGCCGGCGCGCTGCGCCACCTGCGTGCCTTCAAGATCAGCAAGCGCTTCGACTGCGACATCTCGGCGCTGTGCGCCGGCCTGTCGTTGACGCTGGCCGACGACGGCAGGGTGCTGGACGCGCGGCTGGCCTTCGGCGGGATGGCGGCCGTGGTGCGCCGCGCCACCGGCGCCGAGGCGGCGCTGCGCGGCCAGCCCTGGGACGAGGCGACGCTGCAGCGCGCGCAGCAGGCGCTCGACGCCGACTTCACACCGCTGTCCGACCTGCGCGCCAGCGCCGGCTACCGCCGCCAGGCCGCGCGCGGGCTGCTGCGCCGGCTGTGGCTCGAGACCCGGGCGCAGGACCCGCTGCCACCCGCCGCGACGCGCGTGTTCGCGCGTGCCGAGACACCCACGGAGGCCCGCGCATGAACCAGGCTGTCGAAGTTCCCGCGCACGCGCTGCAGGCCGCCGAGCGTCAGGCCGACGCCGCCCTAGCGGCGCCGGCCGTCGTCGGCCGCTCGCTGGCGCACGAATCGGCACACCTGCACGTGGCCGGCGCCGCCACCTACACCGACGACCTGCCCGACCTCGCCGGCACGCTGCACTGCGCGCTCGGCCTGTCGCCGGTGGCGCACGGCAGGCTGCGTGGCATCGACGTGCCCGCGCTGCGCGCGCTGCCCGGCGTCGTCGACGTGATCACGGCGGCCGACATCCCCGGCACCAACGACTGCGGCCCGATCGTGCACGACGACCCGGTGCTGGCCGACGGCACCGTGCACTACCTGGGCCAGCCGGTGTTCGCGGTGCTCGCCACCACGCGCGACCTGGCACGCCGGGCCGCCGCCCGCGCGCGCGCCGTGCTGCAGATCGAAGAACTGCCCGCGGTGCTGACGCCGCGCGAGGCGCACGAGCGCGGCCTGCACCTGGGCGCGCCGATGGATCTGGTGCGCGAATCGGCGCCCGGCGCCGCGCAGCGCGCCATCGAATCCGCGCCGCACCGGCGCAGCGGCCGCTTCGTGCTGGGCGGGCAGGAACATTTCTACCTGGAGGGCCACATCGGCCTGGCGGTGCCACTGGAAGACGGCGCGATGCGCGTCCACAGCTCGACCCAGCACCCCAGCGAGATGCAGCACGTCGTGGCCCACGCGCTCGGCGTGCCGGCACACAAGGTGCTGGTCGAGTGCCGGCGCATGGGCGGCGGCTTCGGCGGCAAGGAGTCGCAGTCGGCGCTGTTCTGCGCCGTCGCCGCGGTGGCGGCGCGGCGCCTGGGACGGCCGGTGAAACTGCGGCTGGACCGCGACGACGACTTCATGGTCACCGGCCGGCGCCACGGCTTCGAGTTCGACTACGAGGTGGGTTACGACGACGAGGGCCGCATCCTCGGCGCGCAGGTGCTGATGATCTGCAACGCCGGCTTCTCGACCGACCTGTCACCGGCGGTACTGACGCGCGCGATCTGCCACTTCGACAACGCCTACTGGCTGCCCGAGGTGGCCATCCGCGGCGTGCTGGCACGCACGAACACGCAGAGCAACACCGCCTTCCGCGGCTTCGGCGGCCCGCAGGGCGCGCTGGCGATCGAGGTCATCGTCGACGAGATCGCGCGGGCGCTCGGGCGCGACCCGCTGCAGGTGCGCCGGGCCAACTTCTACGCCCCGCAGCACGGCGCCGGGCGCGACGTGACGCCCTACCGCCAGCCCGTCACCGACAACATCATCCACGCGCTGACCGACGAGCTCGAGCGCACGAGCGACTACGCGGCGCGGCGTGCCGCGGTGGCGGGCTTCAACGCCGCGAGCCCGGTGCTGAAGAAGGGGCTGGCGCTGACGCCGGTGAAGTTCGGCATCTCCTTCAACGTCAGCCACTTCAACCAGGCCGGCGCGCTGGTGCACGT
>JBMTXX010000299.1:0-4121 GCA_049453935.1 Rubrivivax sp. | reverse complement strand
TGGAGAACACCTGGCTGAACTTGGTCGGGATCGTGGTGTTCTTCTTGATCATCTTCGTCATCACGCCGCCCAGGGTCTCGATGCCCAGGCTCAGCGGGGTGACGTCCAGCAGCAGCACGTCCTTGCGCTCGCCGCCCAGCACCTGGCCCTGGATGGCCGCGCCCACGGCCACCGCCTCGTCAGGGTTGACGTCCTTGCGCGGCTCCTTGCCGAAGAACTCCTTGACCTTGTCCTGCACCTTGGGCATGCGCGTCATGCCGCCGACCAGGATGATGTCGTCGATCTCGGAGACCTTGACGCCGGCGTCCTTGATCGCGGTGCGGCAGGGCTCGATCGTGCGCTCGATCAACTCCTCGACCAGGGCCTCGAGCTTGGCGCGCGTGAGCTTGACGTTCAGGTGCTTGGGACCGGTGGCGTCGGCCGTGATGTAGGGCAGGTTGACGTCGGTCTGCGTGCTGTTGGACAGCTCGATCTTGGCCTTCTCGGCCGCTTCCTTCAGGCGCTGCAGCGCCAGCACATCCTTGGTCAGGTCCACGCCCTGTTCCTTGCGGAACTCGGTGACGATGTAGTCGATGATGCGCTGGTCGAAGTCCTCGCCGCCGAGGAAGGTGTCGCCGTTGGTCGACAGCACCTCGAACTGCTTTTCACCATCGACGTCGGCGATTTCGATGATCGAGATGTCGAAGGTGCCGCCACCCAGGTCATAGACGGCGATCTTGCGGTCGCCCTTGCCGTGCTTGTCCAGGCCGAAGGCCAGCGCCGCGGCGGTCGGCTCGTTGATGATGCGCTTGACGTCCAGACCGGCGATACGGCCGGCGTCCTTGGTGGCCTGGCGCTGGCTGTCGTTGAAGTAAGCCGGCACCGTGATCACGGCCTCGGTCACTTCCTCGCCAAGGTAGTCCTCGGCGGTCTTCTTCATCTTGCGCAGCACCTCGGCGCTGACCTGCGGCGGCGCCAGTTTCTTGCCGCGCACTTCGACCCAGGCGTCACCGTTGTCGGCGGCGGTGATCTTGTAGGGCATCAGGTCGATGTCCTTCTGCACTTCCTTCTCGGTGAACTTGCGGCCGATCAGGCGCTTGACGGCGTACAGCGTGTTCTTCGGGTTCGTCACCGCCTGGCGCTTGGCCGAGGCGCCGACCAGGATCTCACCGTCGTCCTGGTAGGCGATGATGGACGGCGTCGTGCGCGCGCCCTCGCTGTTCTCGATGACCTTGGTGGAATTGCCTTCCATCACCGACACGCACGAGTTCGTGGTGCCGAGGTCGATGCCGATGATCTTGCCCATGGTGTAGTGCTCCGGGGAAATGTGTTTGCTTGTTCTGGAGATGGTGGAGTCCGGCCCGGTTTCAAGCGCCGAGCCTGGAAGGTGTTGTGCTCAGCGTGGCGCGGCCACCGTGACGAGCGCGGGGCGCAGCACCCGATCGGCGATCAGGTAACCCTTCTGCAACACGCTGACCACGGTGTTGGCCTCCTGCTCGGCCGGGACCATGCTGATGGCCTGGTGGTGGTGCGGGTCGAACTTCGTGCCGGCCGGCGGCTCGATGGGCATCACCTTGTTGCGCTCCAGCGCCTGCGACAACTGGCGCAGCGTGGCCTGCACGCCTTCGAGCAGTTGCTGGTTGGTGGCGGCCTGAATGGCCAGCGCGGCCTCCAGGCTGTCGCGCACCGGCAGCAGGCTCTCGGCGAAACCTTCGATCGCGAACTTGCGGGCCTTGGCCGTCTCTTCCTCGGCGCGGCGGCGGGTGTTCTCGGCCTCGGCCTTGGCGCGCAGGTAGGCATCGGACATGGTGGCCAGGCGGGTTTCGAGGTCGGCGATGCGCTCTTCGACCGACACGGGGGGCTGGGCGCTGGCTTCGGCGTCGACGGTATCGGTGCTCGAGCCTGCGGTCGTCTTGCCGGCAGGGTCGGTCGGTGGGGCGTCGGCGGGCTCTTGGTGCGGATTCATGGAAACGCTTTCGCAGGGGATCGTTGGAACGGCTGGGTTGGACGGGTTGCTGCGGAACCTTGGAAGAGAACTGGGGTCGAAGGCGACCGATTCAAGGGTGTGTGCACGTGCATCTGTGCATCAGGCCCGATGGCTGCCAAGACGCGACCGGAAGGCCGATGAGGGTGCTGGCTTCAGGCCTCTCCATCGAGGCTGGCGCTCCAACGCTGCCACTGCACGAGATCTCGTCGGTCGCGTTTGGTGGGGCGGCCCTGGGTGAGCGTCCAGGCGGGCTCGACGCCATCGCGCCGCGCACGCTGGGCCTGCTCCCGCGCGGCGATGCTTTCGGCGGTTTCCTCGTACAGGGTCTGGGCGACGGTCGCCGGGCCGCGCTGCGCGCTGAGCGCAAGCACCCGCACCGTCCGGGTGCGGCCGCCGTCGCGCACGTCGAGCAGGTCCCCGGGGCGCAATTCCCGCGCCGGCTTGGCCGCGATGTCGTTGACCTTGATCCGCCCGAGGTCGGCCGCTTCGGCGGCCAGGGCGCGGGTCTTGTAAAGACGTGCGGCCCACAGCCACTTGTCCAGACGCACCCCCGCAGCGCTGGCGTCCGTCGGGCCCGATTCGGCGTCAGCCGATGCGCGACGTTTGCTCAATCCTTCGCACCCATCGCCAGCGCCCGTTGCCGCTGCAGCGCCGATTCCGCATCGCCACGCCCAGCGCTCAGCGGCCAGCCCTGCAGGTGCCGCAGCGCCACGGTGGCCAGTGCGTCGACGGCGCGCGGGTCGTCGTTGAGGCAGGTGATGTAGCGAAAGTCGCGCCCGCCGGCCTCGAGGAAGGCCTCACGCGCTTCCTGCGCGATCTCTTCCAGGGTCTCGAGGCAGTCGACGGCAAAGCCGGGGCAGATCACGTCGACCGAGTCGACCCCGGCGGCGGCCAGTTCCTTGAGCGTCGGCTCGGTGTAGGGACGCAGCCACTGCGCCTTGCCGAACCGGCTCTGGAAGGTCACGCGCCAGCGGTCGGCCTCCAGCCCCAGCGCCTGCGCCAGCAAGCGGGCATTCTTGTGGCACTCGCAGTGATAGGGGTCGCCCAGGTGCAGCGAGCGCTCGGGCAGGCCGTGGAAGCTCATCACCAGCATGCGTGCCTGCCCGTGGGCCTGCCAGTGCGCACGCACGCTGTCGGCCAGCGCCTGGATCAGCGTCGGCTCGTCGCCGTAGCGGTTGACGAAGCGGAACTCCGGCACGTGCCGCGCCTTCGCCGCCCACTGCGCCACACGGTCCCAGACGCTGGCGGTGGTCGCCGCGGCGTACTGCGGGTACATCGGCAACACCAGCACGCGGGTGCAGCCTTGCGCGCGCAGGTCGTCCAGCGCGGCGTCCATCGACGGGTTGCCATAGCGCATCGCGTGCCGGACGACGACCTCGGCGCCGCGCGACCGCAGTTGCTGCTCCAGGCCCTGGGACACGCGTGCGGTGTGCACCACCAGCGGCGAGCCTTCGGGCATCCAGATCGTGGCGTACTTCGCGGCCGACTTGGCCGGACGCGTGTTCAGGATGATGCCGTGCAGCACCCCCATCCAGACCCAGCGCGGGATCTCGACCACCCGCGGGTCGGACAGGAACTCGGCCAGGTAGCGGCGTGTCGCGGATTTCGTCGGCGCATCGGGGCTGCCGAGGTTGACCAGCAGCACGCCTGTGCGGGCGACGCTGCCGTGCGCGTAGGGCGGCTCGGCTCGGTAGGGCATGCGCAGCGTCCCCGACTCGTCGGTCCGTCAGACCGTCACAGGTTGTCGAGATAGGTCCGCAGCTTGTCCGACCGGCTCGGATGCTTGAGCTTGCGGATGGCCTTGGCTTCGATCTGGCGGATGCGCTCACGCGTGACGTCGAACTGCTTGCCGACTTCCTCGAGGGTGTGGTCGGTGCTCATCTCGATGCCGAAGCGCATGCGCAGCACCTTGGCTTCGCGCGGCGTCAGGCTGTCGAGGATGTCCTTGACGACGTCGCGCAGCCCGGCCTGCATGGCGGCGTCCACCGGCGCCACGTTGCCCGTGTCCTCGATGAAGTCGCCCAGGTGCGAGTCGTCGTCGTCGCCGATCGGTGTTTCCATGGAGATCGGCTCCTTGGCGATCTTCATGATCTTGCGCACCTTGTCCTCGGGCATCTCCATCTTCTCGGCCAGCGTCGGCGCGTCGGGCTCGTAG
>JBMTXX010000298.1:0-4142 GCA_049453935.1 Rubrivivax sp. | reverse complement strand
CCAGCGAGATCAAGACCAGCGTCGTCATCGACGAGAAGTACATGGAACTCGCCGTTCGGGCGCTGCACCGCGCCTTCGAACTCGACGCGCCAGTCGAAGCCTGAGACCGCCGTATGGCGGCCAGCCGCGGCAGGCTGGTTTAGAATCCGCAGCTATGGAGTCGTGACCGAGAGGCCGAAGGTGCTCCCCTGCTAAGGGAGTATGCGGGCAAAACCTGCATCGAGGGTTCGAATCCCTCCGACTCCGCCAAGCGCTTTCCCTGAAGCCCGCTTCGAGCGGGCTTCTTGTTTCTCGAGCCGTCTTTGTGGGCGGCGTGGCGGCGTTCTGGCCGGTGGTTGCGCTAGATTCGCGACTCCAGATCGTCGTGCGCAGAGGCTCCCATGCAATTCATCGACTCCGACACCAATTTCCCCATCAGTTCTGCCGTGGTGCACTCGGGCCGCGTCTTCGAGGCCGTGGTCACGGGCATTCCCGACGGCCAGCGCACGCCCGTAGCCGGTGGCGCTGCAGCAGAGATGCGGGAAGCCTTCCGGCAGCTGGACGTGCTGTTGGCTCAGGCGGGTGTCGACCGTCGCGCAGTGTGTACGGCGCGCTTGTACCTGCATGACGTCCTGGCTGACGTGGCCGAGGTCAACACCGTTTGGAAAGAATATTTCGGCGACCACCCCGTGGTGCGGCGCTGCTACGGTGTGGTGTTGCAGGCCGGGATGAAGGTCGAAGCCGCGTTCACGGCCGAGATCCCCTGAACGTTTCTGGCCACACCGTGCGGGTACCGTCTTGAGGCGCGGTGCCGAAAACACAACGGCCGCCCTCGACGAGTGTCAGGGCGGCCGTTGGATTGATCGAACACCTGCGTTGAGCAAGCGTTCAAACGCTACCTGACCTGCCATCTGCGGCGTGTCAGGCACGCGTGTCAGCTCACTTCGGCAGAACGACGCTGTCGATGACGTGGATCACGCCGTTGCTGGCGACGATGTCGGTCTTGATCACGTTGGCGTTGTCGACCTTGACACCGCCCGCCGTGGTGATCGTCAGCTCCGAACCCTGCACGGTCTTGACCTTGCCAGCCGCCACGTCCTTGGCCATCACGGCACCCGGAACAACGTGGTAGGTCAGCACGGCGGTCAGCTTCGCCTTGTCGGCCAGCAGGGCGTCAAGCGTTGCCTTCGGCACCTTGGCAAACGCCTCGTCCGTCGGGGCGAACACGGTGAAGGGGCCTTTGCCCTTCAGCGTGTCCACCAGGCCGGCTGCCTTGACGGCGGTGACCAGGGTGTTGAAGCTGCCGGCGCCGACGGCGATGTCGACGATGTCATTGGCTTGGGCGGCGACGGTGGATGCGGCCATGGCGGCAGCGATCAGAAACTTCTTCATGGGGAGGACTCCGTGGGGTGAATTGCGAGGGCAGAGGGAGGGAACGCAAACTCAGATGGCCATCCGATGCCGGCATCTTGAGGCTTCCACGATCTCCTTTGAACCGCAAGGTCAATATTTGAACTGGCCAGTCACTTTTCATTCTGATTGGTTTTGTCGCCATGGAAATATCGGTCCTCTGGCTTGTCTTATCGTCGTTCGTTACAGGCGAAAAAAAGCCGCCCCAGGGGGCGGCTACAGCAGGCCCAGCAGTGGGCCCAGCGCGTCTCAGCGTGTCGCCGGCAGTGCGGAGGCGATCGGTGCCGCCGCTGCGCTCACCACCTGGATGTGGGCAGGCGGTGTGACCTCGGCCTGCTTGGGGGCTGACGGTGTGCCCGCCGGCAGCAGCGGCACGATCAGCAGCGCGACGATGTTGATGATCTTGATCAGCGGATTCACCGCAGGGCCAGCGGTGTCCTTGTAGGGATCGCCCACCGTGTCACCGGTGACAGCGGCCTTGTGCGCATCGCTGCCCTTGCCACCATGGTGACCGTCTTCGATGTACTTCTTGGCGTTGTCCCAGGCGCCGCCGCCTGTGCACATCGAGATCGCCACGAACAGGCCTGTGACGATGGTGCCCATCAGCAGGCCACCCAGCGCTTCGGCGCCCAGCGTCAGGCCGACCACGATCGGCACGACCACCGGCAGCAGTGACGGGATCATCATTTCCTTGATGGCGGCGGTGGTCAGCATGTCGACGGCGCGGCCGTACTCGGGCTTGGCCTTGCCTTCCATGATGCCCTTGATCTCGCGGAACTGGCGGCGCACCTCTTCCACCACGCTGCCCGCAGAGCGGCCCACTGCTTCCATCGCCATGGCGCCGAAGAGGTAGGGGATCAGGCCGCCGATGAACAGACCGATGATCACCTTGGGGTTGCTCAGGTCGAAGCTCGCGGTGATGCCGCGGGCCTCCAGCGAGTGCGTGTAGTCGGCAAACAGCACCAACGCGGCCAGCCCTGCCGAACCGATCGCGTAGCCCTTGGTCACCGCCTTGGTCGTGTTGCCCACCGCGTCCAGCGGGTCGGTGATGTCACGCACGCTGTCGGGCAACTCGGCCATCTCGGCGATGCCACCGGCGTTGTCGGTGATCGGGCCGTAGGCGTCCAGTGCCACCACGATGCCGGCCATGCTGAGCATGGAGGTGGCAGCGATCGCGATGCCGTACAGGCCGGCCAGCGCGTACGACGCCAGGATGGCCAGACAGACGAAGATCACCGGCCAGGCGGTGGACTTCATGCTGACGCCGATGCCCGCGATGATGTTGGTGGCGTGGCCGGTGGTCGAGGCCTGTGCCACGTGCTTGACCGGCTTGTAGTCCGTGCCGGTGTAGTACTCGGTGATCCAGACCAGGGCGGCCGTGAGCACCAGACCGACGACACAGGAGCCGAAGAGGCCCATGGCGCTGGTCGTGCCGCCGCCGCTCAACTCGACAGGCCCGGGGAACATCGCCTGGGTGACGAAATAGAAGGCCACCAGCGAGATCACACCCGAGACGATCAAGCCCTTGTACAAGGCCGGCATGACGTTGCGCATGCCGGGGCTGGCCTTGACGAAGGCGCAGCCGATGATCGAGGCGATGATGGACACGCCGCCCAGGATGAGCGGGTAGACGACGGCCGCACCGCCGCTTCCTGCAACCATCAGCGCACCCAAGGCCATCGTGGCGATCAGCGTGACGGCGTAGGTCTCGAACAGGGCGGCCGCCATGCCGGCACAGTCGCCGACGTTGTCGCCGACGTTGTCGGCGATCACGGCCGGGTTGCGCGGATCGTCCTCGGGGATGCCGGCTTCGACCTTGCCCACCAGGTCGGCGCCCACGTCAGCCCCCTTGGTGAAGATCCCGCCGCCCAGACGGGCGAAGATCGAGATCAGGCTCGAACCGAAAGCCAGACCCAACAGCGGCTTCATCGTGGCGGAATCGGGCGTGGCCAGGCCGCCGATCGCCAGGAAGAAAACCCCCACGCCCAGCAGGCCGAGACCGACAACCAGCATCCCGGTGATGGCCCCGCCCTTGAACGCAATGTCCAACGCTGGACCGATGCCGTGGGTGGCCGCTTGCGCCGTGCGTACATTGGCACGCACCGACACGTTCATGCCGATGAAGCCGCAGGCGCCAGACAGCACGGCGCCGATCACGAAGCCCGTGGCGGTGGCCACGCCGAGACCTGGCGTGACGAGGATCAGCACCGCGAGGATGACCCCGACGATGGCAATCGTGCGGTATTGACGCGCCAGGTAGGCCGCAGCGCCTTGCTGGATGGCACCGGCGATCTCCTGCATGCGGGCATTGCCCGCGTCCTGCTTCAAGATCCAGCCACGCTGTATGAAGCCATAGATCACGGCCACCAGGCCGCAGGCGAGCGCTGCGTACAGCGCCATCGAGTTCGACATTCGCTCATCTCCTTCGTTCTGACGATGCCTACAGACTGCCGGGGTAGCCCTCCGTCGGGCCCTGTGCAAACCTGTCCGCAGGACGTTTGCCGATACTACGGGAAGAAGACCCCGCTCAGCCATGGTGTTTTCCTGCGGTGTTTCGCGGCATTGAGCCCGGTCGTGTCAGCGCGACGCAAGTGCGCCGCCTAGAATCAGGGATTTCCCGGGTGTTGCAGGGGCCCGACGCGTTGCGGATGGGTCTGACCTGCTGTCATGTCGCGTCGCTCCGGGCGGCGCACTTCCGAGACCCCTGATGAGCCTGCACAACGTGTCCCCGGGCGCCAAGGCGCCCGCCGAGT
>JBMTXX010000297.1:0-4170 GCA_049453935.1 Rubrivivax sp. | reverse complement strand
CGTCGGACGAACCGACCCATTCATTCCTCGAGGAGAAGTCATGAAGCGTCAAGTGATCGCCGCGGCGGCAGCCGGGCTGTTTGCCGCCGGTGGGGCCTGGGCTCAGTCGGTGGAGGTGTTGCACTGGTGGACGTCCGGCGGCGAAGCGGCCGCGCTGGGCGTGCTCAAGAAGGATCTGGAGAAGCAAGGCGTGGCCTGGAAGGACATGCCCGTGGCCGGTGGTGGCGGTGAGGCGGCGATGACCTCGCTGCGCGCCCGCGTGACCGCCAAGAACCCGCCCACGGCCGTGCAGATGCTGGGTTTCGACATCCAGGACTGGGCCAAGCAGGGTGCGCTGGGTGATCTGAACGCCTTGGCCGCCAAGGAGGGCTGGGACAAGACCGTGCCCGCCGCGCTGCAGGCCTTCTCCAAGCACAACGGCAAGTGGATCGCCGCGCCGGTGAACGTCCACTCGACCAACTGGGTTTGGGCCAACCGCGAGGTGCTGGCCAAGGCCGGCGTGACCACCGCCCCTGCCAACTGGGATGACTTCATCGCCGCGCTCGACAAGGTCCAGAAGGCCGGTCTCGTGGCGCTGGCCCATGGCGGTCAAGCCTGGCAGGAAGCCACCATCTTCGACGGCGTCGTGCTGTCCACCGGTGGCGTG
Organism: Rubrivivax sp.; assembly: GCA_049453935.1. Classification (GTDB taxonomy): domain Bacteria; phylum Pseudomonadota; class Gammaproteobacteria; order Burkholderiales; family Burkholderiaceae_C; genus Rubrivivax. The sequence goes on along the minus strand of JBMTXX010000297.1, from coordinate 3,524 downwards.
GATTTCTACAACAAGGCGCTGGTCAACAAGGACAAGGCGGCGCTGGGCTCGGACACGATGAAGCGCGTGTTCGACCGCATGGCGCAACTGCGCAAGTACGTCGACAAGGACTTCTCCAACCGCGACTGGAACCTGGCATCTGCCATGGTCATCCAGGGCAAGGCCGGCTTCCAGATCATGGGTGACTGGGCCAAGGGCGAGTTCATCAACGCCAAGAAGGTCCCGGGCAAGGACTTCCTGTGCTTCCGCGTGCCGGGCACGCAGGGCATGGTGTCGTTCAACTCCGACCAGTTCGCGATGTTCAACGTCGGTGCGGGCGCCAAGGACTCGCAGGTCAAGCTGGCCTCGGCCATCATGAACCCCTCGTTCCAGAGTGCCTTCAACGTCGTCAAGGGCTCGGTCCCCGCGCGTACCGATGTGCCCGACACCGCCTTCGACGACTGCGGCAAGAAGGGCATGAAGGATCTGGCCGAAGCCAACACCAAGGGCTCGCTGGTGGGCTCGATGGCACACGGCCACGCCGTGCCCGCCTCGGTGAAGAACGCCTTCTACGACGTGATCACGCAGCACTTCAACGGCAAGATGGACAGCGCTGCGGCCGTCAAGGCCATGGTGATGGCCGCCGAGTGACCGTCGGTTCGACGCACTGAAGCACAGGCGGGGGCCGCGAGGCCCCTGCCTTTTCCATCTTTCTTCCCCCATGAGACAACGCTGGCTCCCGACCCTGGTGCTGAGCCCCAGCCTGCTGCTGGTGGGCGCCTGCGTCTACGGCTTCATCGCCTTCACGGTGGTGCTGTCGTTCACCTCCTCGACGATCCTGCCGTTGATGGAGTGGAGCGAGCGCAACAACTACGAACGCCTGTTCGGCTTGTCGACCTTCGCGCTGTCAGCGCGCAATCTGGGCGTCTTCGCCACTCTGTACGTCGGCGTGTGCCTGCTGCTGGGCATGTTGCTGGCCATCCTGATCGACCAGAAGATCCGCGCGGAAAACATCTTCCGCTCGATCTTCCTGTACCCGATGGCCTTGTCCTTCATCGTCACCGGCACCGCCTGGAAATGGCTGCTCGATCCTGGCATCGGTCTGGAGCGCACGGTGCGGCTGATGGGCTGGGAGACCTTCACCTTCGACTGGATCAAGAACGGTGAGATGGCCATCTACACCGTCGTCATCGCCGCGGTCTGGCAGACCACGGGATTCGTGATGGCCCTGTTCCTGGCCGGTCTGCGCGGGATCGACCAGGAAGTGCTGAACGCGGCGCGTGTGGACGGTGCGAAGGGCTGGCGCATCTACTGGCGCATCGTGCTGCCGCAGCTGGGCCCGAGTTTCATCTCGTCCTTCGTCATCCTCGCCCACATGGCGATCAAGAGCTACGACCTGGTGATCGCGCTGACCGGCGGCGGCCCCGGTCGTGACACCTGGCTGCCGTCGGTGTTCATGTACCAGTACACCTTCACCCGCAACGAGATGGCCGTCGGGGCGGCCAGCGCGGTGGTGATGCTCGTGGCGGTGGCCGTCGTCGTCGTGCCCTACATCCGCGGCGAGATCCGTCAGGCGCGGAGGGCCGGGCCATGAGCACAGCGTCGCGACCCATGGCAGGCGGGCCAGCCCGCCAACGTGGCTGGCCGGTGGAGCGGGTGCTGCTGTATCTGGTGCTGGGCTTCATCGCGCTGGTCTTCCTCGCGCCCATCTACGTGATGGTGGTGAACTCGATCAAGCCGCTCGAGGAGATCCGGGGAGGCAATCTGGTGGCGCTGCCTTTGCAGCCCACCTTCGAGCCCTGGTTGCAGGCCTGGAGCCAGGCGCAGATCGGCGTGCAGGCCACCGGGCTGAAGCCCTACTTCCTGAATTCCTTCCTGATGGTGGTGCCCGCCGTGGTGCTGTCCACCGTCATCGGGGCGCTCAACGGCTACGTGCTCACACAGTTCCGGGTGCGTGGCGCCACGCTGATCTTCGGTCTGCTGCTGTTCTCGGTCTTCATCCCCTTCCAGATCGTGCTGATTCCGATGGCGCGGCTGTTGGGCGAGTTGGGCCTGGCAGGCACGGTCAGCGGCCTCGTCTTCGTCCACACGGTCTACGGCATCGGCTTCGGCACGCTGTTCTTCCGTAACTTCTACGCCGCCTTCCCGCCGGAACTGGTCAAGTCGGCGCGGATGGACGGTGCGGGCTTCTTCGTGCTGTTCTGGCGCCTGATGTTGCCCAACAGCCTGCCCATCATCGTCGTCAACGTGATCTGGCAGTTCACCAACATCTGGAACGACTTCCTCTTCGGCGCCTCGTTCAGCGACTACTCCTCCTACCCGCTGACCGTGGCCTTGAACAACCTGGTCAGCAGTTCCACCGGGGTCAAGGAATACAACGTCCACTTCGCGGGCGCCTTCATCGCCGCATTGCCTACGCTGGTGGTCTATGTGTTGTCGGGCAAGTATTTCGTGCGCGGCCTGATGGCCGGATCGGTCAAGGGTTGAGGTTCACGGACGACGGACATGGCCACGCTTTCGATACGCAACGTCTCCAAGACCTTCGGTGCGACACAGGTGCTGCACCGGATCGATCTGGATCTGACCGACGGCGAGTTCCTCGTGCTGGTCGGGCCTTCAGGCTGCGGCAAGAGCACCCTGATGAACATCGTGGCCGGGCTGGAGGAGCCGAGCACCGGCAGCCTCGAGCTGGCCGGGCGCGACATCACCGCCCTGCCCCCCGACGAACGCGATGTGGCGATGGTGTTCCAGAGCTACGCGCTGTACCCCAACATGACGGTGGCGCAGAACATCGCCTTCCCGCTGGAGATGCGCAAGGTGCCCAAGGCGCAGCGCGCCGCAGCGGTGGCCGAGGTGGCGAAGATGCTGCAGATCGACCACCTGCTCGACCGCAAGCCGCGGCAGCTCTCGGGCGGGCAACGTCAGCGCGTGGCCATCGGGCGGGCGCTGGCGCGGCACCCCTCGCTGTTCCTGTTCGACGAGCCGCTGTCCAACCTGGACGCCAAGCTGCGCGTGGACATGCGCGCCGAGCTGAAGAAGCTGCACATGTCCACCGGCGTCACCACCATCTACGTCACCCACGATCAGGTCGAGGCCATGACGCTGGGCACGCGCATCGCCGTGCTGAAGGACGGCTTGATCCAGCAGCTCGCCACGCCGATGGAGCTTTACGCGCGCCCGGCCAACCTGTTCGTTGCCAGCTTCATCGGCTCGCCTTCGATCAACTTGTGCGAGGGCCGGGTCGACGCCGATGGCAGCGTGCGCCTGGCCGGCATCGACACCGGCGTGCGCATGCCGGATGCGGCGGGCCGACGCGTGCAGGTGGGTGTGCGTCCCGAAGACCTCAAGCTCGAGCCGCAGGGCGCACCCGCGCGCGTGACGCTGGTCGAGCCCACCGGCGCCGAGACCTATGTGCTGGTGCAGGGGGCGTTCGGCGAGTTCACGGTGCGGCTGCCCGGCGAGAGCACGCACCGGCCCGGTGACACGCTGGCGCTGGGCTTCGATGCGGCCAAGGTCCACGTGTTCGACGCGGACTCCGGCGCTCG
>JBMTXX010000296.1:0-4174 GCA_049453935.1 Rubrivivax sp. | reverse complement strand
GCGGTGCGATCCAGCCCCTGGTGCCGCTGCGTGGACACGGCCACGCTGGCTTTCGGGGGTACCCAGGTCGAACCGGCCCTGGGTTCACCGCGGGGCGGCACGCCAGAGCAGAACCGGCTGGCCCTGGACGGGCTTCGCCAACGCATCGCCCAGATGCCGCCTGAACCCGGCCGCTTCGAGGTCTGGGTCACGCACATGTTCCTCATCTCGGACCTTCTGGGCACGGGCACCAGCTCCGGCGAGGGCTGGGTGGTGCGTGCCGAGGCCGGCGTGCTCAAGCCTTTGGCGGCCTGGCCGGGATGACAGTCGGCGTGCGACGCGGCCATCGCCCTGACGTTGGCGAAGCGTTGCAGCGACCGGGAGGTTTGCTCAGGCCCGGCGAGACGGGCTTGGAAGGCCGCTGCTCAGCCTCTCAGATCCGGTTGCCGATGGCGTGCCCTTCGCCCGTGGCGGCCAGCATGTCGCGTGGTGACAGACAGTCGCCCACCGCGTGCACCTCGATGGTTGGGGCCAGGCGGCGAAGGCCATCAGCCAGCGCGTCGTTGCGTGCGCGGGGGGTGGCGTAGGTGAGGAGCACGACACCGTCAAGAATCTGCCGAGTGGGCATCGCACGGGGGGTGGTCCGGGCTGCGCTCAGTCCGTCGCTCGCGGGGTGGACGGAATTCGGGAGCACTCCAGCGCTTTCCGGTGAACCACCGTAGACCGACTCGACCGTGAGGCGGCCTTCCTCCAGGGCGTCAGCGTCCCAGCGAGGTTGCGACAGCGGCCACAGTTCCACACCGGCTTGCACCAGGCGCCGCAGCAGGGTCTGGCGTGTGACGATGGCCATGTCGTCGGCGAACGAAGGGCGTGGGGTCAGCAGCACGACGCGCTCGAAGCAGGCCCGCAGCCGCAGGGCTGCGGCGTAGACCGCCTCGCTGTGGTCCATGTCGAACACCACCGCGGTACCCGGCTGGCTGCGGGTGACGCCCTGCAGGTCGGCCATCACCTGCCGCAGGTCGGGCACGAGCTGGGCAGCCTCTTCGGCCGCCATGCGCATGCGAGCGCCCCGTTCATCACCCGTTGCACCTCCCTGAGGCAGCCAGGGCGGTGGTGTCATGCGGCTGCCGGTGGCCAGCACCACCGCATCGGGTTTCCACGCCAGCACCTCGTCCACGGTGGCCGTGTGCCCCAGCATGATGTCGACCCCGGCGCGCTGGGCCGACACGATCTGGTGGTCGAAGATGCTGGTGACTTCCTCGCCGCCGGGCAGCAGGCTGCGCAGGCGCGCCTTGCCGCCTGGCTCGGCGCCTGAGCCGACCAGCCGCACCGTGTGGCCGCGAGCTGCAGCCACCCAGGCGGCTTCCAGCCCGGCGATGCCGGCACCCACCACCATCATCCGGCGCGGCGTGGCCACCCGCTCGGGCTGGAACGCCACCTCGTCTGGATGGGCCACGCGCGGGTTGTTGACGCAGGCGAGAGTCTGCGAACGCGTGATGATCGTGTCCCAGCACGTGTTGCAGGACAGGCAGTAGCGGATGTCATGGGCGCGGTCGGCCGCCACCTTCAGTGGCCAGGCCGGATCGGCCACCAGGGTGCGACCCAGGCCCACCAGTTCGGCCTCGCCGCCGTCCAGCACCGCGTGCGCCTGCGCCGGATCGGCGATGCGCCCCAGGGCCATCAGCGGCAGCCCATGAACATGCGGGCGCAGCCGCCGGTTCATCTCGCGCCACGGTTCGCGGGGTCCGAAGCGGTCGGGCAGGTGCAGGTCCAGCGTGGCGCCATGGGTGCCCTGGGCGAAGGCCACATAGCTGGCATGCCGGGGCGCGGTGATGCAGTCGGCAAGGCGCGCAGCCTCGTCGATGGGAATGCTGTCGGGGTACCCGTCCTCGCCCGGCAGCTTCAAGCCGATGATGAAGCGCTCGCCGCAGGCGGCGCGGATGGCCGCGACCAGGTCGCGCACGATGCGCGTGCGGCCCTCGACGCTGCCGCCCCAGCCGTCATCACGCCGGTTCGACCGTGGCGACAGGAACTGGTGGAAGAGATGGCCGTGGCCGCAGGACAGTTCCACACCGCTGAAGCCGCAGCGCTGCAGACGCTGTGACGATTCGGCGAAATCGGCGATCAGGCGTTCGATCTCGGCAGGGGTGATCTCGCGCGGCATCGACCAGCTGAGGTCACAGGGCAGGGCCGACGGGGCCCAGGCCGCCAGGTGCTTGCCCGCCATGTGCCGCGCGCGGCCTGAGTCCTGGATCTGGGCCAGGATGCGTGCATCGTGGCGCTCCACGGCGTCGGCCAGCCGTTGCAGGTGCGGGATGTGGTCGTCGTGCCAGGCGCGCGTCTTGTGCGGCACGTCCTGCAGCGGCGACAGCGTCAGCGGCTCGGTGACCACCATGGCGGCGCCGCCGCGGGCCCGATTCTCGAAGTAGCGCAGCTGCGGCTCGGTCACCCCGCCGCCGCTGGACATGCGCGTCGTCATCGACGCATGCACGATGCGGTTGCGCAGCCGGATGCCCGACAGCTCGAAGGGTTGGAACAGCGTGTCCATGGCGTGGAGGTCTCCGCCTGGCGAGCGACCCCGATCAAGCCGAGGTTCGCAGCCGGCCCGGCGTCATCGCCAGCGCAGCAGCCATCCTTCGAGCTTGCCCAGGCCCTGGTTGATGACGGCGCCGATGACCGCCAGCACGATCAGCCCCGAGAACACCGAGGTGGTGTCGAACAGCCCGGTGGCCTGCGCGATGATGAATCCGATGCCCCGATTGGCGGACATGAACTCGCCGATGACGGTGCCCACCAGCGCGTAGGGCACCGACACCTTCAGCCCGGTGATGACCCAGGAGGACGCGCTCGGGATGATGACCGAGCGCAACACGTGCCATTGGGAGCCGCCCATGATGCGGATGGCGTTGACGTAGATCGGATTGACGTCGCGCACCCCGGCATAGGTGTTGAGGAAGACGACGAAGAACACGATGGACGCCGACACAGCGATCTTGGACTCGACCCCGATGCCGAACCAGATGATGAACAGCGGTGCCAGCGCGATCTTCGGGATCGAATACAGCGCGGTGATGTAGGGGTCGAAGATTTCCGCGACGGCGCGGAAGCGGCCGAACAGCAGGCCCAGCGAGAAGCCGACGCCCGAGCCGATGGCAAAGCCCCATACCGTGGCGTACAGCGTGATCGACAGGTGGTTCCACAGTGTGCCGTCGCCCAGCCAGCGCCAGAGCTGGCCGCCCACCGCAATGGGTGAGGAGACGAACAGCTTGTCGATCCACCGGCCCGAAGCCACCTCCCACAGCGTGAGGATGGCCACGCCCACCAGGATGCGCAGCACGATGATCCAGATGGCGCGCCGCCCCTGGGCTGCCTCGAAGGCGGCCACCGCCGTGGACCGCCCGCCGCTCATCACCGAGGCTTCGTCAGCCGCTGCCTGCATGGTCAGATCTCCTCGCCCTTGGCGATCTCGGGCGCCAGGATGGCCCACAGTGCCTCGTAGGCTTCCTGGAAACGGGGATGGAAGCGCACCTTGAACGGGTCGCGCGGTCCGGGGATGTCGATGGGCATGATCGACTTGATGCACCCGGGTCGGCCGGAGAAGACGATCACCCTCTGCGCCACTGTCACCGCCTCGGCCAGGTCGTGCGTGACGAAGACCACCGTCTGCCCGTTGTCCTGCCACAGCTCCAGCAGGCGCTTTTGCATCACCAGCTTGAGCTGCGCGTCCAGCGCCCCGAAAGGTTCGTCCATCAGCAACGTGCCCGGCTCGTAGACCAGCAGCTGGGCCAGTGCCACCCGCTTGCGCATGCCGCCGGACAGCTCATTGGGAAAGCTGTTGGCAAAGCCCGAGAGGTCCACCGCCTGCAGCATCGCCTGCACGCGCTGCTCGCGCTCGGCCGCGGGCATCGGCCGCCACGACAGCGGCAGCATCACGTTGTCGCGCACCGAGCGCCAGGGCAGGACGCTGTCGGTCTGCGTCATGTAGCCCACGCGCCGATTGATGCCGCGGACCGGCACGCCGTCGTGGATGATCTCGCCGGCCGAGGGCTCGATGATGCCGGCGATCATGTTCATCAGCGTGGACTTGCCGCAGCCCGACGGGCCGACGAAGGCGACGAACTCGCCGCGTTCGATGGTCAGGTCGACGCTGGACAGCGCCAGCGTCTCCCGGCCCCGGCGCACGTAGCGCTTTTCC
>JBMTXX010000295.1:0-4195 GCA_049453935.1 Rubrivivax sp. | reverse complement strand
CTGTGGTTCATCGCCCTGCCCCGCATTCCGCTGGCAGACACCACCGCCATCGGCTTCACCACGCCCTTGTTCATCCTCGTGGGCGCCTGGCTGCTGTTCAGCGAGCCGATGCGCTGGGAGCGCTGGCTGGCCACCGCGATCGGCTTCTTCGGCGTGCTCATCGTGGTCGGGCCCCAGTTGTCGCTCGGGGGCAGCGGGCCAGGCCTGTACCATCTGGTGATGCTCGCTTCGGCGCCCCTGTTTGCGGCCTCGCAACTGATCACCAAGGCGCTGACCCGCCACGAGAACACCGGCACCATCGTGGTGTGGCAAGCCATCACGATCACCCTGTTCAGCCTGCCACTGGCGGTCGCCGTGTGGCAGCCGCTGGCGTGGTGGCAGTGGGCGGGGTTCCTGCTCTGCGGGCTGATCGGCAGCGCGGCGCAGTTCTGCCTGACGCGCTCGATGGCCGTGGCCGATATCTCTGCCACGCAGTCGGCGCGGTTTCTGGAGCTGGTCTGGGCCGCCCTGCTGGGCTGGGTCGTGTTCACCGACATCCCCACCGCGACGACGCTGGCCGGCGGCGGGTTGATCTGCGCGGCCACGTTGTGGGTGGCGCGGCGTGAGGCGCGGCGCACATCCAGCGCTCCGCGCGGCTCAGGGCTGTCCGTCACGGCGAGTCCAGACACGAGCGCGAACGCCCTTGCGGCGGACAAGACCCCGGCGCCACGCGCCGAATCCCGATGATCGTCCACCGCCTGGCGCAGCGCCTGCCCTTCTTCTACGGCTGGGTCGTCGTCGCCGCCGTCTTCGTGATCATGGCCTTCGGGGTCAATGCGCGCACGGCGTTCTCCCTGCTGATGCCGCCCATCCTGGCCGAGCAGGGCTGGGACCGGGCGGCCACCGCCGGCGCCTTCTCTTTCGGCTTCGTCATCACCGGCCTGATGAGCCCGGCCCTCGGGCGCCTGATGGACGTCAGCGGTCCGCGCATCGTGATGGGTGTGGGTGTGGCAGCCACGGCGGCGGGCCTGCTCGGCGCGGCCTGGGTGCGCGAGCCCTGGCACCTGTATCTGACACTCGGCGTGCTCGTCGGTGCAGGCAGTTCCTTCCTCGGCTACACCGGACAGGCGTTGTTTCTGCCGAACTGGTTCTCGCGGCGGCGCGGGCTGGCGATCGGCCTGGCCTATGCCGGTGTCGGGGTGGGGTCGATCGTGCTCTTCCCGTGGTTCCAGGCGCTGATCGCCAGCGTCGGCTGGCGCGAGGCCTGCATCGCGCTCGGTGTGGCGGTGCTGGTGATCGCCGGGCCGCTCACGCTGCTGCTGCGTCGCAGGCCGGAGGACCTCGGGCTGCGGGCCGACGGCGACACGGCAGTAACTTCTGCAGGCAGCGCCGCCAGAGCACGCAGCCTCGTCGTCGACCCGGACTGGGTGGCCGTCGAATGGACGCTCGGCCGGGCCGTGCGCACCCGACGCTTCTGGTGGGTGGCGACGGCGCTGTTCGGTGGGCTGTACGCCTGGTACGGTGTCCAGGTACACCAGACGCAGGTGCTGATCGAAACCGGCTACACGCCTACGCAGGCCGCGTGGGCGCTGGGCGCGGTCAGCCTGTTCGGCATCCCGGGGCAGATCGCGCTGGGACACCTGTCGGACCGTATCGGACGCGAGATCGTCTGGACGCTGGGCTGCCTGGGCTTCGCAGCCACGTATGCCACGCTGCTGCTGCTCGATCCACTGGGCGCATACCCGGGGCTGCTGTGGGCGATCGTGCTGGCGCAGGGTCTGCTGGGCTATGGGATCACGCCGGTCTTCGGCGCCGTGCCTGCAGAGATCTTCCAGGGGCGGCACCTGGGCGCCATCTTCGGCACCCTGATGCTTGGCGGCTTCGCCGGCGGCGCGCTGGCCCCCTGGCTGATGGGGGCGCTGCACGACGCCACCGGCGGCTACAGCCTGGCGTTTGCCAGCGGCATCGCCGCCAGCGCACTGTCCATCCTGGCGATCTGGCGCGCAGCGCCACGCAAGGTACGGGTCGTCGCCGGCCGCGCACCGCGCTGAAAGAAGGCTTTCCCGAGATGACGATTCCTCTGATGCGCTGGCGCGACGAATGGCGCCAGCCCGGTGCGGTGCGCGCCGACCTGATGGCCGGGCTCACCGGCGCCATCGTCGTGCTGCCCCAGGGCGTGGCTTTCGCCACGCTGGCCGGCATGCCACCGCAGTACGGCCTGTATGCGGCGATGGTGCCCTGCATCGTGGCGGCGGTGTTCGGCTCGAGCCGGCTGATGGTCACCGGCCCGGCCAACGCGATCTCGCTGACGACCATGGCGCTGGTCGCGCCGCTGGCCGCCGTCGGCTCGCCCCAGTACGTCTCGCTGGTGCTGACGCTGACCTTCCTGGTCGGGGCGCTGCAGTTGCTGCTCGGGCTGGCGCGCGCGGGCAGCCTGGTCGACAAGGTGCCCCACTCGGTGGTGGTCGGGTTCACGGCCGGTGCGGCCGTGCTGATCGCCAACAGCCAGGTCGGGCCGCTGCTGGGCATTGCACTGCCGCGGGGCGGCAACGTGTTCGAGAACCTGCGAGAAGCCACGACCCGCCTGGGCGAGACGCAGGCCCTGGCCGTGCTGGCCGGTGTGTCGACGATGGTCATCGCCGTCGCGGCGAAGCCGCTCAACCGGATCGTGCCGGCGATGCTTTTGGCGGTGGTGGGCGCCACACTGGTCACGATGGGTGCCCAGGCGCTGTGGCCGGGCCGTCCGGCACTGCCGACGGTCAGCGCCCTGCCGGGTGCCCTGCCCCCCTTGTCTTGGCCGGACTTGTCGATCGACACCGTGCGCAGTCTGTTCAGCGCGACGCTGGTGATGACGCTGCTGGCCTTGACCGAAGCCTCGGCGATCGCCCGCTCCGTCGCACGCGTGCGAGGGGATCGTCTGGACGGCAATCAGGAGTTCATCGGCCAAGGCCTGGCCAACCTGGCGGGCGCCTTCTTCTCGGCCTACCCGGCCAGCGGTTCGTTCAACCGTTCCGGGGTCAATGTCGCGTCCGGCGCCCGAACGCCGTTGTCGGCGATGTCGGCTGCGCTGTGGCTGATGCTGATCCTGAGTCTGGTGGCGCCGCTGGCCCGGCACCTGCCGATGGCGGTGATCTCGGGGCTGCTGATGGTCGTGGCCTGGGGCCTCATCGACCGCAAGGAGATGGCGCACCTGTGGGCTGCGGGTTGGCGTGAGAGCGCACCGATGCTCGTGACCTTGGTGGCCACGGTCTCGCTGTCGCTGGAGTGGGCCATCCTGCTGGGATTGCTGACGGCGATGCTGGCGCGGGCCGTCGGGAAAGGTCGCCCAGGCAAGGGCCTCTGAATTTCCATCGTCGGTGCGACACGGCCGTCACCTGCACGCCGCTTGCGCGCGCGCAAACGGCGCAGTGGCCGGTGCCGGACACTGGCATGGCGCGGTTGCCGAGGCAGCAAACCCTCGACCCGCGCGAAGCTGGGAGGCCCACGATCGTGGGCCGAGGTGACCCGCCCCAGGGCGGTCACCATGGACGAAGACGATTCTCAGACGGCTCGCGGGCCGCAAGGCCGGAACCGGGGTCTTCGCCGGGCCTGCCCCATCGAAAGCTGGGGCAGGCTGTCCTGCATGGGAGTTCCGAGCTGACGTTCGGCATCCAGGGGCGGCCCGCAGCAGGCCAGAAATCAGCGCACCGTGGCCTCGACCTTGCCCTTCAGCTTGATCAACAGCGGACGGCCGTGACGATCGACCGTCTTGCCTGCGGCCACCCGGATCCAGCCCTCGCTGATGCAATATTCCTCGACGTCGAAACGCTCACGCCCGTTGAAGACGATGGAGATCGTCCGCTGGAGCAGTTGCGGGTCGTGAAAAGGACTGCGTGGATCGGTCGCGAGGCGGTCGGGCAACGCCGGGACAGTGGCATCGTTCATCGTGAGCTCATCAGGGCCTGAAGCGCGGTGATTGTCGCTGTCCGGCGTCAGTCCAGCTTCAACTGGGCCAGGAAGAGCGCCAAGAGGGTGATCGAGCCGATGCCCAGCGTGAAGATCGCGATGCCCACGCCGTAGATCCGGTTCACTCTGCGGCGGGTGTGTTGCATCTTCGTCTGCGACATGAAAGTTCCTTGAGGGCGCACGAAAAGAAAGTGAAAGGGCCGGACGCCTCCGAACGACCCGATCGTCCACTGATGTGTCGATGCCGAAATGCAGAAGGCCTCGCCGGATC
>JBMTXX010000294.1:0-4197 GCA_049453935.1 Rubrivivax sp. | reverse complement strand
GCCGCAGCAGGCGGCGACAGCGCGATCTCTGCGCCGACGATCAGGTGCCGGCCGACGCGCCGGGCCTCGGCGTGCGCGCGCACGACGCCGGCCACCGAGCATTCATCGGTCAGCGCCAGCGCGGTGTAGCCCAGCGCGTGCGCGCGCTGCACCAGCTCTTCCGGGTGCGAAGCCCCGGTGAGAAAACTGAAGTTGCTGCGGCAGTGCAGCTCGGCATAGGCCGGCAGGACGGACATGCACCGAACGATACTGTATTTTCATACAGTTCTTTCGACCATCGGATCGATGTCCTGCACCATCGCCCCGCGATCCTGCAGCACGCCGCCCGCCCAGAGCCGCAGCCAGGCCTCGAGCCGCGCGCGGCGTTCGTCAGGCGTGCAATCGGTGTCGATCACCGCCACGCGCGGGTCCCGGCCCAGGCCCTCGTCGGGGCCGACGGGCTCGCGCGTGCGGCGCTGAAGTTCGACGATGGCCGCATCGGCATCGGACGCATCGCGCCCCTCGGCCTGACGGGCCTGCACTCGCTGCGCCAGCACGCCGTCTGGCGCGCGGCATTCGAGCACCGCGAAGGTCGCACCGCAGGCCCGGGCCACCTCGCGCAGGGCCTCGCGCTCGCTGCGGCGGTTGAAGACCGCATCGACGACCACCGACACCCCGCCCTCCAGCGCTGCGCGGGCGATCTGCGCCAGGCGCTCGTAGGTGCGGACGGTGGCCTGGGGGTGATAGAGCTGCGCCGGATCGGCCGGCCGATCGGTGGCGGCCAGGCCGTGCAGCCGCTTGCGCTCGACATCCGAGCGCACACGCACAGCCCCCAGTGCCTGCACCAACTCCAGGGCCACGGTGCTCTTGCCGCTGCCGCTCAGGCCGGTGCTGAGCACCAGGGCCGGCGCAGCGGGCCAGGCCAGCGCGCGCGCCAGCGCCACGCGCTGCCAGGCATGCGCGCAGGCGGCGTCACGGGCTGCACCGGCCGGCAACTGGCACGCCGACAGCAGACCGACCTTGGCCCGCACCAGCGCGCGGTAGACGGCATGCCAGCGCAGCAGCGGCAGGCCGTCGTGGTCGCCGCCGGCCTCCAGCACCTGGCTGAGCCAGCGCCACGCCAGCCGGGGCAGGCCGTGGTCCAGCAGATCCATGAAGGGGAAGGCCAGATCGGCTTGGCGATCGGCGTGCCGCAACGCCGGGTCGAACTCGATGGCATCGAACAGCAGCGCACGGCCCTCGTGCTCGACGATGTTGCCCAGGTGGAGGTCGCCGTGGCCCTCGATGACGGCGCCGGCCTCGCGCCGGCGCCGCATCAGCGGCGCGATCTGTGCGTGGCGCTCGCCGGTCCAGTGCTCCAAGGCCTGCAGGGTCTGGCGGATTTGCGGTCCATCCGGCGCATCGGGCGCTGCTGAAGACGCACCGGCGGGCGGCGCCAGATCGGCCGACGCCGCCAAGGTGTGCAGCTCGGCCAGCGTGTCGAGGGCCCATCGCAGCGCCTCGGCCGGATCGCCCCAGCCGGCCGGCGACGGCGCCTGTGCGGCCTGGAAAGCGGCCACCGCCTGCGCCAGCGCGTCGACGTGGGCCGCCGTCAGCCGGCCCTCGCGGGCCAGGCAGGCGTAGAGCCGGCGCCCGTCGAAGCGACGCATCCACACCCCGACGTCGAACACCGGCCCCGGCCCGCCCAGCTGCGGCGCCTCGGGGCTGCCGGTCAGCGGCAGCACCGCCAGGTACAACTGCGGCGCGGTGCGCCGGTTGACCCGCAGCTCCTCCTCACAACAGTGCGCACGCCGCGCCAGCGTGGAGAAGTCCAGGAAAGGCAAGCGCAGCGGTTTCTTCAGCTTCAGCGCATGGTCACCGGCCAGCAGCACGGTGGAGATGTGGGTCTGCACCTGCTCGACCTCGCACCCGGCCGGCAGCGCCTGCGGCCAGCCGACCGCCGCGCCTCGGCCAGTATGCAGGGCGTTCACCAGTGCCTGAACACACTGCCGATGCGCGCGCAGGGCAGCGGCGTCGTCCATCGGTGGGGTGTGCAAGGCGGCAGCAGGCAGGCAAAGGGGCTGGCGATCCATCATCGCCCGATGGTGCCGCGTTCACGCCGGGGCGTCTTGACGCAGGTCGGACAGGATGCAGGCCGCCAGCACCTCGGCCCAGCGCTGGCAGGTGGTCTCGCCAGGGTGGAAACCGTCGGCCGCCAGGACGCCGGGGCGATGGGCTGGCAGGTCGGACGGGTCGAGGCCGACCAGACGACAGCCAGGCCACCGGCGCACCGACCGGTGCAGCGCATGGTTGAAGTGCGCCGCGCGGCGGCCCAGCACCCAGCGCAGCGGCTGCGGCAGTGCGTGCATCACCTGCATCGGGGGCACGGCGGTGAGCACGACCTGACGCACCCCGAAGCGTCCGGCCAGCAGGTCGACGAGGTCGCGTTGATGGCGCAGCCAGGTGCGCGCACGCAGGGCCGAGGTGACGTCGTTGACGCCGAGCGACAGCACGGCCACATCGAAAACCTCGGCCGGCGCCTCGCGCAGGTGCGCCAGCAGATCGGCCGTGGCCCAGCCGGTGCGCGCGACCAGTTGCCACGACAGCGTGTGGTGCGGGCTCAGCAGCGTGGCCAGGCGGCCCGACAAGGCCCGGTCCTGATGGCCGATGCCGACGCCGGCGGCGGCCGAGTCACCGGCGATCAGCAGTCGCAGCGGCGGCCCGGTGCCCGCAAGCCCGGCCCGAGGTCCAGGCGCCTCGGGCAGGCGCGGCGTGGTCGCCCGGGCGCGCCGGCCCTGCCAGACGAGCACTGGCGCGAGCGCCAGCCACACCGGCAGCTCCAGCCAGTGTGGCAGGCGGGTCAGTCGATCTCCTGCAGCGTGTCGCCCAGCGCCGAAGTCAAGCTGTCGATCTGCGCAGGCGTGCTGACGAAGGGCGGGGCGAGCTGCACCGTGTCACCACCGTAGCGCACGTAGTAGCCCTTGCGCAGCATCGCCATCGCCACCTGGTAAGGGCGCTTGGCGGGCTCCCCGGGCACCGGTGTGAGCGTGATCCCCGACGCCAGCCCGAAGTTGCGGATGTCGGCCACATGCCGCGCGCCGCGCAGGCCGTGCACGGCGTTCTCGAAGTGCGGCGCCAGTTCGCGCACGCGCTGCACGGCGTGCTCGCGCTCGAGCAGGTCCAGCGAGGCGATGCCCGCCGCGCAGGCCACCGGATGCGCCGAGTAGGTGTAGCCGTGCGGGAACTCCAGCATGTAGTCGGGCCCGCCCGCGGCCATGAAGGTGTCGTGGATGTCCTGGCGGGCGATGACCGCACCCAGCGGCTGCGTGCCGTTGGTCACCTGCTTGGCGATGTTCAGGATGTCGGGCGTCACGCCGAAGGCCTCGGCGCCCGTCCAGGCGCCGGCGCGCCCGAAGCCGGTGATCACCTCGTCGAAGATCAGCAGGATGTCGTGCGCCGTGCAGATCTCGCGCAGGCGCTGCAGGTAACCACGCGGCGGGATGATCACACCGGACGAGCCCGAGAAAGGCTCGACGATGACCGCAGCGATGTTCGAGGCGTCATGCAGGGCGATCAGGTTCAGCAGTTCGTCTGCAAGCTCGGCGCCGGTGGGCGGCATGCCGCGGAAGAAGCTGCCTGCCGGCGGCTGGGTGTGGGGCAGGTGATCGGCCTCCACGCCCTGGCCGAAGAGCTTGCGGTTGGCCACGATGCCGCCCACCGAGATGCCGCCAAAGTTCACGCCGTGGTAACCCTTCAGGCGTCCGATCAGCCGCGTCTTGCCGGCCTGGCCGCGCAGCCGCCAGTAGGCACGCGCCATCTTCAGCGCTGTGTCGGCCGACTCCGAGCCCGAGCCGGTGAAGAACACCCGGTTCAGACCTGCCGGCATGCGCTCGACGATGCGGTTGGCCAGCTCGAACGACAGCGGATGGCCGAACTGGAAGGCCGGCGAGTAGTCCAGCGTGGCGATCTGCCGGCTGACGGCCTCGACGATCTCGCGCCGGCCGTGTCCCAGGCCGGTGCACCACAGGCCTGACAAGCCGTCGAACAAGCGGCGGCCGTCGCTCATCGTGTAGTGCACGCCCTCGGCGCCGACGATGAGCCGCGGCTGGGCCTTGAAGTCACGGTTGCCGGTGAACGGCATCCAGTGGGCGTCGAACCAACGGGCATCGACCTGCAGCGGCGTGGCTGTGGTCGTCCAGGCTTCGGGTGCGTTCATCGGGGAACCTCCGTCGGGCGCAG
>JBMTXX010000293.1:0-4202 GCA_049453935.1 Rubrivivax sp. | reverse complement strand
CTCACCCCGGCAACTCCACCACCACCTCCAGCCCCGGCTGCGCGTTGCGGATGCGCAGCGTGCCGCCGTGGGCCTGCGCCACCAGGCGGCACAGGTTCAGGCCCAGGCCCACGCCGCCGGCGTGGCGCGTGCGGGCGCTGTCGGGGCGGTAGAAGGGTTGGCCCAGCTGCGGGATCACGTCCTCGGGCACGCCGGGGCCGTGGTCGCGCACGGTCAGGCGCAGGCGGCCGCCCTCGTGGGCCAGCGCCACCTGGACCGGGCCGGCCGGGCTGGCGTTGTGGCGCAGCGCGTTGTCGAGCAGGTTGCGCAGCAGCAACCGCATCCGGGTGCGGTCCAGCGCCACGGCAGGCAGCACGCCGTCGGCGCGCACCACCACGTCGGCCGCCTCGGGCCGGGCCGTCGCCAGCTCGGTCAGCACCTCGCGCGCCAGCGCCGGCAGGTCGGTGGGCTCGCGGTGCAGGCCGGCGCGCGGGCCGGACAGGCGCTCGCTCTCCAGCAGGTCGGTGATCAGCTGTCCCATCTCGCCCAGGTCGCGCTGCAGCGCCTGGCGCTGCGGGGCGAGCTCGTCGGTCTCGGGCAGCAGCTCGGTGTTCAGGCGGGCGCGCGTGAGCGGGCTGCGCAGCTCGTGGCTGATGGCCAGCAGCAGCGAGCGCTGCGCCTGCAGCATGCGGTCGATGTCCCGGCCCATGGTGTCGACGGCCTGCGCCACTTCGCCGAGCTCGTCGCGGCGGCGCACCGCGCCAGGCTCGATCGGCCGCGAGAAATCGCCCGCGCCGAAGCGCCGCACGCCCGCCTGGATCGCGTCCAGCGGCTTCAGCAGGCGGCGCACGTACAGGTAGGCCAGCAGCATGATCAGCAGCAGGCCGGCCAACGCCCCGCCCAGCGCCCCGGGCCGGCGCTCGAACACCGCCTCGTCGAGCCCGAAGCTCAGCCGGTGGCCGTCGGCCGTGGTGCGCTGCACGAACTGCCGCCCCTCGTGCGCGTCGTCCCCGTGATCGCCGGGGTCCACCCGATCCACGTGCCAGCGGCCCGGGTGCCCGGTCTCGGGGTGGGAGCGCCAGCGCAGCACGGGCCCGTCGATCTCGAGCGTGACCACGGGCAGCCGCGCCACCAGCGCCCGCGCGCGGTCGAGCTCGGGCGTGCCGCCCGGCGCCACCTCGGCCGCCAGCCGGTCGATGTAGTCGGTGAGCAGCGGCCGGCCGGCCTCGCGCCAGCCCAGCGAGAAGGCGCGCTGCGCGCCGGCCACGAAGGCGAAGGACAGCGCCAGCGCCAGCAGCACGAACACGCCCAGCAGGCGCAGCTTGATCGAATGCCGCCAGCGCATGGCCGGATTCAGGCCGAGCGCCGCAGCGCCAGCGAGTAGCCCACGTGGCGCAGCGTCTTGATGGCGTCCAGCGGCTCGAGCTTGCGCCGCAGCCGGCTGACGACGATGTCCACCGCCCGCGTGATCAGCTCCGATTCATGCCCGCGCAGCTGGTTCAGGATGTCGTCGCGGCTGAGCACGCGGCCGGCTTCGCGCGCCAGCAGGTGCAGCAGCTCGAACTCGGTGCCCGTCAGCGCCACCGGCTCGCCCAGCCTCAGCACCTCGCGCCGCGCCGGGTCGATGGTGAGCCCCTCGAAGGCCAGCACCTCGGGCTGCGGCGCGCGGGCGGCCGCGGCCGACGGGCGGCGGCGCAGCACGGTCTGCAGCCGCGCGACCAGCTCGCGCGGCTCGAAGGGCTTGGGCAGGTAGTCGTCGGCGCCGAGCTCGAGCCCGACGATGCGGTCGGTCACCTCACCGCGTGCGGTCAGCATCACGACCGGGATATCGCTGCCCTTGCGGATCGCGCGGCAGAGCTCGAAGCCGTCCATCTCGGGCAGCATCACGTCCAGGATCACAGCGTCGAAGCCGCCCCGGCCCAGCCGCTGCAGCCCGTCGCTGGGCGTCAGCGCGTGCTCCAAGGCCAGGTCGAAGCGCTGGAAGTAGCTTGCCAGCGGCGCCCCGAGGTGCGCGTCGTCGTCGATCAGAAGGATCCGGGGCATCGCCGCATTCTCACGCCGGGGCCGGCCCACGCCACGCCGGCCTGCGCGCTGGCATCAACCACGACGCCAGCCCCGGCGCTGATCGAGGAACTCGCGCACCTCGGCCTGCTGCTTCGGGTTCAGGCTGTCGTAGAAGTCGGCCAGCGCGCCCAACACCTCGGGCGTGGCGGCCTGCAGCACGCGGGTCTTCTCGTCCGCCAGCGCCAGCGCGCGGGCGCGGTCGAAGGTGGCGCCGGCCACCAGGGCCTTCATCTCGGCACGCGGGTCGGTGGTCGTGCCGATCATCGCCGCCCGCTGCGCGACCAGCTTGTCGGCCAGCACCTCGAGCCGGCGCTTCTGCTCGGCGTCGAGCTCAAGCTTGCGGCTCACCCGCTTGACGGCCTCGCCGCGCCACTCGGCCACGCGCTCGGCGCTGGCGGCCCCGTGCGCGTGCTCGCCGCCGCGGTGCCCGCAGGCGCTCAGGCCGCCCGCCAGCAGCACCGTGACGGCCACGCCGATGAGAGAACGCCGGATCCATGTCTTCATGTCGATTCCTTCGGGAAGGGGGTTGAACATGGCCGTCATCGTCGCGCCGGGGCCCGCGGCCTGGGTGTCGGCGCGGTTTCGCTTCTTGTCGTTTTGTTTCGGCGGCGGCGTCAGCCTCGACCTTCAACGCGTGGCCATGTAGGCCCTCATCAAAGGGCCCGACAAGGCCTTCAGCCGCGCGCGATGCGCCACGATCTCATGGTGGCGCCCTTGTCGCTCCAGCCGCAGCAGCGCGGCCACGGTCCTGAAGGCTTCGGCCGGAAGCCGGTCGGCGGGCGGCTCGGCCGGCCCCAGCGGGCCGGCCAGCAGGGGCTGCTCGACCAGAGCGAAGGCCGGCAGCCAGGCCCATTCGTCAGCCACGCCAGGCTCGAAGACCTCGTCGAAACGCCTGACCAGACGGGTAAGCGTGGGGTCGGCCAGTGACCGTACCAAGGGCACGGCGCGCGCCGGGGCCAGCCACAGGGCCTCGGCCAGCAACGGCCAGGCCACCTCCGCGCCTTCGCCACGCCAGCGCGCCTCGGTCATCCACAGCAGCGGCTGCGGGATGCGGCGCCAGGACGCGATGCCGGCCACCGCCTCGGTCGCCTGCGTCCAGCACCGGGCGCGCAGGTACAGCCCGGCGGCATGCGCGTCAGCCTGCGTGGGGTGCCAGGCGATGCCGGCGGCCTGCTGCGCCAGCACCCGCCAGCGCGCGGCGAGCCAGGATGCCGCCGCGTCGCCCAGCGCGGCGGGGGCGGCCACGGCCAGCGGGCCATCGAGGTGGCTGCGCGCTTCGAGCACGGCGGTGGCCTCCAGACGCTGCGCCGCGCCCGGGGCCTGCGCCGCCTGAAGATGCCCGATCAGCAGGCCCGCCGGGGCCAGCATCGCGTCGTCGGGGAACTCTGCCTGCAGGGCAGATGCTGCGCGCTGCGCGCCAGACACGTTCGCGTCCAGCAGCGCTTGCACCAGATCGTTGCGCATCGCCACGTCGCGACTGTCGTCGAAGATGTCGAGTTGCTCCATGACCCACGCATTTTCCAGGGACCGCGACCACGCTCGCCCTTGGCACCAGGCCCGTTCCGATCGCCAGCCCGGCATGACCCAGGTTGCCCCCGCGCCCGCCGCTCTTTCTGCCGCCCGGGCGTCAGAATCCGCACTTCTGCACAAGAACGGAGTTCGCCTTCCACCCGCGCGATTCGCACCCGGAGGATCCTGACGCATGACCATCCACCACATCCTGAAAATGGGCGATCCCCGCCTGCTGCGCGTGGCCCGACCCGTCGCCGCCTCGGCCTTCGGCGGGCCAGAGCTGCAGCAACTGGTGGCCGACTTGTTCGACACCATGCACGCCGCCAACGGCGCGGGCCTGGCGGCGCCGCAGATCGGGGTGGACCTGCAAGTGGTGGTGTTCGGCAGCGACCAGCCGAACCCGCGATACCCGGACCGCCCACGGGTACCCGTGACCGTGCTGTGCAACCCGGTCCTCACGCCGCTGGGCACCGAGGAAGAAGAGGACTGGGAAGGTTGCCTGTCGGTGCCGGGCCTGCGTGGCGTGGTGCCGCGCTGGTCACGCCTGCGCTACACCGGCTTCGACCCCGAAGGCGCCCCGATCGACCGCAGCGTCGAGGGCTTCCACGCCCGCGTCGTGCAGCACGAGTGCGACCACCTGATCGGCA
>JBMTXX010000292.1:0-4237 GCA_049453935.1 Rubrivivax sp. | reverse complement strand
GCCCGCCAGTCGATGCGCTGGCAGCGTCCGGAATGCACGGCTTCGAGCTCCACCCACGGGATCTTGCCGCCGGGTTCGTCGGGTTGGCCGACCCGGCTCACCACAAAGTGCTTTTCGCGGTTCTGGGGTGTGACTGCAGTCCACTTCGTCAGCAGCAGCTTCTTGGGGTGCAGGGGGTTCATGTCAGGGCTTCACTCTTGATGGCCCAGGCTCTCAGCCTGGGCCCCGCAGCCACTCCAGCACCCGTCGTGTCACCTCGGCGGGCTTTTCCCGGTGCAGGAAATGCCCGGCGCCGGCGATCTCCTCGTAGCGGTACTCGCCGCTGAAGTGGGCTGCCTGGTCGGTCATGAGTTCGGCGCGCAGGTCTTCGGATCCGCACAGCGCGAGGGTCGGCACGGTGATCGGCCCGTTCATGCGCTGACGGATGTCGGCCAGGGTCGGGTCGGCGCGGCCGCCCTCCAGCATCGCGCGGTAGTAGCCCAGGGTGGCCGTCAGCACGCCGGGTCGACGCAGCATCGTCTTGATGTCGTCGATGTGCGCCTTGTCCTCGTGGCCTGGGGCTGTCCAGTAGGACCACAGGTAGTCGATGAAGGCCATGTCGTTGTCCAGCAGCGCACGCTCGGGCAGGTCCGCCAGCTGGAAGAACCACCAGTGGAAAGAGCGATGGACATGCCGCGGGTTGAGCATGCTGCGGGCGACGACCGCCGGGTGGGGCACGGCCATGACCACTGCGCGCCGCACCTTGTGAGGGAAGGCCGCAAGCACGGCGTACGACACGATGGCCCCCCAGTCCTGCCCCACCAGGTAAGCCGGTTCACCGCCGCCCAGGGCGTCGATCAGGGCCGCCACGTCGCTGGCCAGCGTGGCCTTGTCGTAGTAGCCGTCCGCCGGGATCGATGTGGGGTGGTAACCCCGCAGGAAAGGGGCGACCACCCGATAGCCGGCGGCCGCCAGCGCCGACATCTGGTGGCTCCAGGTGTGGGCCGTGTCCGGAAAGCCGTGCAGCAACAGCACCAGCGGGCCGCTGCCTTGCTCCAGGCAGGCGAAGTCGAGGCCGTTGGCGTGCAGGGTCAACATGTCAGGCTTCCTGAACGAGTTGATGCAAGGGTTCAGTTCGTTCCAGCACGAGCTGGCCCAGAACCCGATGCCAATGGTCTTCCGACCCATGCGCCATGCGCCATTCGTGCAGGCGGCGGGTGTGCAGCTGAAGGTCGTAGGCGGCCGTGATGCCGATCGCCCCGTGCAGGGCGTGCGCAAGGGTCGCGACCTCAGCCGCAGCCTCGCTGGTGCGGGCCTTGGCCAGGGCCGCTGTCCACGCGGCGGGTGCGAGGCTTGCGCCTCCGGCCCGTTGGGAGTCGCATTTCGGCGCTGGGGCCGCCTGGGCTGCCCACGCCGCCTCGGCCGCGATCGACGCCGCAGCCACCATCTCGGCCATCACGGCCATCTGGTGCTGCACCGCCTGGAACTGTCCGAGCGGGCGGCCGAACTGTTCGCGCACCTTGCAGTGCTCGAGGGTCATGTCGAACACACGGCCGATGGCCCCGGCCATCAAGCCCGCGTGAAGGGCCGCACCCCAGTGGTCGAGCGCGGGCAGCAGGTTCTCGAGCCCCAGGGCGGTCACGCCCTCCCCGGTGTCGCCGGTGTCCCCAGCGTCCCATTGGAAGCTGGCGATGAGGCTGCCGGGCACACCGGTGGCCGTACGGCGGGCCCGTGCGGTGTCGAGCAGCAGCCAACCCTGCGCATCGGCCGCCAGCACCAGGCGGCTGACCAGGCCGAAGGGCACGTGCTGGCAGCGCAGGGCGCCACCACTGAGACGCTCCAGATGCGGGGCCAGGCCGATGGTGGCGGGGGAACCTTCGCTTGTCGACAACCGCGCTGGCAGCCATGGCCACAGCAGCGCACGCGCGGCCACCGTCTGCCCCAGTGGCAAGGGCAGGACCTGACGACCACAGGCCAGCAGCAAGGGATACAGCTCGGCCAGGGGTTCGCCCGCACCGCCAGCGTGCTCCGGCACCAGGAGGTCGGTGAACCCGGCTTCGGCGATGACCTGCCAAAGGGTTTGAGGTGACGCACCAGCTTCGATCTGACGCACGGCCGTCGGCGTGCAATGGTCCCGCAACAGGACCTCGAAGGCGTCCGCAATCAGGCTCATCGCAGCCCCAGCCCGCGGGCCATCATGCCGCGCAGGATTTCCCGGGTGCCCCCACGCAGCGAGAACGTCGGGGCGACCTGACTCGTGTAGCTCACGGTTCGCAACAGCTCGGGATCGGGTGGCGATCTCGGGTCAGCCACCGCAGCTTCCACCACCTGGGGGATCCATTGCTCGAAGGTGGTGCCCAGGTCCTTGACGAGGGCCGCCTCGACCACCGGACTCTCTCCCCGTGCCAGCCGGGCCGTGGTGGCTATCGAGAGCAGGCGCAGTGTCCACAGGTGGGCGGCGATGCGTCCCACTTCGGCCAGATGCCGTTCGTCGCCACTGCGGCGCAGCGCATCGATCCAGCACTGCGCAAGCGCGATGCTGGAGTAGATGCGCTCGGGTCCGCTGCGCTCGAAGGCGAGTTCGGCGTTGACCTGCTCCCAGCCGCCGCCCTCACTGCCGATCAAGGCCTCGTCATTGAGTGCCACGTCGTCGAAGGTGACCTCGTTGAAATGGACGTCTCCGGTGAGGTCGGCGATCGGCTGCACCGTCACCCCGGGCAGGGAGAGGTCCACCACAAATTGCGACAGGCCCTTGTGGCGGTCGGCCGTCGTGCCCGAGCTGCGCACGAGGGCAATCATGTGGTGGCAGTGGTGGGCATGGGTGGTCCAGATCTTGCGCCCGGTCAGCCGCCAGCCGCCCTCCACGCGCGTGGCCCGGGTGGTGACGCTGGCCAGGTCGGAGCCGGCGCCCGGCTCGCTCATGCCGATGCAGAAGAACGATTGTCCGGCGCAGATGCCCGGCAGGTAGCGCTGCCGTTGGCTCTCGGTGCCATAGCGAAGGATCAGCGGCCCGCTTTGCCGGTCGGCGATCCAGTGCGCCCCGACCGGGGCGCCAGCGCACAGCAGTTCCTCCACCAGCACGAAGCGGTGGAAGGGGTCCAACTCGGCGCCGCCATAGGCCGCAGGCAGGGTGACGCCGACCCAGCCGCGTGCCCCGAGAAGGGCGCTGAAGTCGGCATCGAAGCCCATCCACGAGCGCGCCCGTTGATCAGCGGGTGGTGCGACGAAGGACTGCGCAAGGAACTCGCGCACCTCGGCGCGAAAGGCTTGCGCCGCGTCGGGCAGCCGCGTGAAGCGAAAGGCATCGAGCAGCGCGGTCATGGGTGTTCAGGCGGTATGGTGGACCCGGGCGCGGGACTTCAGCCCTCGAACCGGGCCGGCCGCTTCTCGACAAAGGCGGTCACGGCCTCGCGGTGGTCGGCGGTCTTGTGCGAGATTGCCTGGAACGCGGCGGACATCTCCAGTACCGTGTCCAGCCGCGCATGCAGCGCCTCGCGCATCAGTCGCTTGGTCAGCCGCAGCGCGTGTCCGGGGTTGGCGGTGATGCGCGCCGCCAGCTCGCGCGCGGTCGGCATCAGCGCATCGTGAGGCACCACCCGCGACACCAGGTTCCAGGCCAGCGCCTGCTGGGCATCGAGGGTGTCGCCGGTGAAGGCCATCTCGGCGGCGCGTGCCATGCCCACCACCCGCGGCAGCAGCCAGGCACCACCATCGCCGGGGATGATGCCCAGGCGCACGAAGCTTTCGGCAAAGCGCGCCCGCTCCGAGGCGATACGGATGTCGCACATGCAAGTCAGATCGAGCCCCGCACCGATGGCGTGGCCGTTGACCGCGGCGATCACCGGCACTTCCAGATTGAACAAGGCCAGTGGCAGGCGCTGGATGCCCCGCCGGTACTCCTGGCGGATCATCATCTCGTCGACCTCGGGTTGCTGCTGGCGCTGCATCTCCCGCAGGTCGCCGCCAGCGCAGAACGAGGGGCCGTTGCCGGTGAGGATGACGCAGCGCACCGATTTGTCGTCGTGGATGCGGTCGATTGCCTGCAGGAAGTCATGAACGGCGGTGTTGCCCGTCAACGGGTTGCGCCGTTCGGGCTCGTTCATCGTCAGGGTCACGAGCGGCCCGTCCTGCTCGTACAACAGAAAACTCATGCAACAGCTCCTCGTGGCGGCATTTTGTGGGGGATGATGCCTCAGAGGCGGCCATTCGCGAACAGTGCCCGAACCGAGCCCGGACCGAGCACGAACGGCGCAGCACC
>JBMTXX010000291.1:0-4237 GCA_049453935.1 Rubrivivax sp. | reverse complement strand
CCTCGCTGCAGCAGATCGCGTTGTCGACCCAGCGCGCAGCGCATTCGGTCAACCAGTTGCTGGCGATGGCCCGGGCCGAGGACCGGGAGCAGGCGCTGCGCACCCAGCCCGTCGACCTGGCGGCGCTGACGCGCGATGCCGTGCTCGA
The DNA here is from genome assembly GCA_049453935.1 of Rubrivivax sp. Lineage (GTDB taxonomy): Bacteria > Pseudomonadota > Gammaproteobacteria > Burkholderiales > Burkholderiaceae_C > Rubrivivax. Next base: position 4,089 of record JBMTXX010000291.1, on the reverse strand, counting down.
CCTCTACCCCAAAGCCCAGGACAAGCGCATCGACCTCGGCTACGAGGGCGCCGATCCTGGCCTGGCCGCCACGCTCGAAGGCCAGCCGGTGCTGCTGGGAGAACTGGTGCGCAACCTGCTGGACAACGCGCTGCAGTACACGCCGGCCGGCGGTGTGGTCACGGCACGTGTGCTGCCCGACCCCTTCGGCCAGGTGGTGGTGCTGCAGGTGGAAGACTCCGGCCCGGGCATCCCCGAGGCCGAGCGCGAGGCGATCTTCCGGCCCTTCTATCGCGCGCTGGGCACGGGCGTCGACGGCACCGGTCTCGGCCTGGCCATCGTCCAGGAGATCGCCAACGGACATGGCGCAGAGATCACGGTGTCGACGGTGCACGCCCGGCCGGCCGGGCCAGCCCAGGGGCCGGGCGCGCTGTTCACGGTGCGATTCCCGCTGCGTCGCGAGCCGCGGCCATGACCTGCGGCGCCGGCGCCTGTGCCGGCAGCCCGGTGTGCGACGGGGAGGCCCCAAGCCCCCCGTTCAGACCGGTGGCGGCGCGGTGTCGGAGAAGCTCGCGCGGGCTTGCAGCTTGGTGCTCAACTTGGCCAGATTGGGGTGCCGCTCACGCCAGTCGATCTGCGGGAAGCGGAAATCAAGGTAGCCGAGCGCGCAGCCTGTGGCGATGTCGGCCAGCGAGAAGTGGTTGCCGTGGCACCAGGTCTTCTCGCCCAGCAGTCGCGCCATGGCGGCCACCCCGCTGTCGACGCGGCTGAGTTGCCGGTCGATCCAGGCCTGCGACCGCTGCTCGGCCGTACGCCCCTTCCACGTGGCCTCCAGGCGTGCCAGGATGGCGGCGTCCTGGATGCCATCGGCCAGCGCCTCCCAGCTGCGGACCTCGGCGCGTTCCCGGCCTGACGGTGGGATCAGCTTGCCCACGGGCGACAGCGTGTCGAGGTACTCGACGATCACGCGTGAATCGAAGATGGATTCGCCACCCTCCATGACCAGGCAAGGCACCTTGCCCAGGGGGTTGGCCTCCAGGATGGCGTCGCTGTTCCAGACGTCTTCCAGGACCAGCTGGAAATCCAGCTTCTTCTCGGCCATCACGACGCGGACCTTGCGGACATAAGGGCTCGTCAGCGCGCCGATCAACTTCATCGTCATTTTGTATTCCATCCCATTACCGCGATCATTCTATGGGTCGGGTTTCGCTTTCGCGCACTGTGGGCAAGGGCTGGAGGCCCCGCGTCGCCCATGGACGGCCGGCCGCGTCGACGCCAGGGCCCGAAACCGAAGTCTGCATGGGGTCTTTGGGATGTCCGGGGCAACCGGGGCCACGCGGGACCTCTCGAGCCGCGTGGGTGGCTGTCGCACGGACACGACGCCGACGGCTTGGGCTGTCAAGTCCCGGGCGGACGAAAGTCCACCGTCGCCGGTCGTCCGGGCAGGGCCAGTTGCATCGTGAGCGACGGCGACGTCGCCAGCACGCGGCCGCCGCGCACCACCAGCAACCGGTGCGCGCGACGCCTGAGCGCATCGACGGGGTTGTCGGCTTGCAGCAGCACGAAGTCGGCGCGGCAGCCGACGTCCAGACCGTAGCCCTCGATTCCGAGGATGCGTGCCGGGTTCACCGTCACCGCGTCGAAGCAGGCGCGCATGCCGGCTTGTGACGTCATCTGCGCCACGTGCAGGCCCATCGTCGCCACCTCCAGCATGTCGGCCGTGCCCAGCGCATACCAGGGGTCCATCACGCAGTCGTGGCCGAAAGCCACGGTCAGCCCGGCGGCCATCAGCTCGGGCACCCGCGTCATGCCGCGGCGGCGCGGATAGCTGTCGTGCCGGCCCTGGATCGTGATGTTGATCAAGGGGTTGGCCACCACCGACAGCCCAGCCTCGACCATCAGCGGGATCAATTTGCTGACGTAGTAGTTGTCCATCGAGTGCATGGAGGTCAGGTGCGAGCCGGTGACGCGGCCCTGCAAGCCCAGGCGCTGCGTCTGGCTCGCCAGCGTCTCCACGTGCCGCGACATCGGGTCGTCGCTCTCGTCGCAGTGCATGTCCACACGCAGGCCGCGCGTCGCCGCGGTCTCGCACAGCAGGCGCACACTCTCGGCCCCGTCGGCCATGGTGCGTTCGAAGTGCGGGATGCCGCCGACGACGTCCACGCCCATGTCCAGCGCCCGCCTCAGATTGGCCTGCGCGTTCGGGCTGCGCAGCAGACCGTCCTGCGGGAAGGCCACGAGTTGCAGATCCAGGTAGGGCTTGACGCGCTCGCGCACGTGCAGCAGGGCTTCCACCGCGAGCAGCCGGTCGTCGCAGATGTCGACATGGCTGCGGATGGCCAGCAGCCCGCGCGCCACGGCCCAGTCGCAGTAGGCCAGCGCGCGTTCGACGATCGCGTCCTGCGTCAGGTGGGGCTTGAGTTCGCCCCACAGTGCGATGCCCTCGAGCAAGGTGCCGCTGGCGTTCACCCGCGGCAGGCCGTAGGACAGCGTCGAGTCCATGTGGAAGTGGGCATCGACGAAGGGCGGACTGAGCAGGCAGCCCTGGGCGTCGACGGTCTCGATGCCCTCGGGCGCCGGCAGCGCCGGGCCGATGGCAGCGATGCGGCCCTCGAGGGCCAGGACGTCGACGCCCTGGCGGCCGTCGGGCAGGGTGACATGGCGGATCAGCATGGCGGTGGCCGTGGCTACGGGTTGGGAGGCGGCGCGCAGGATACGCCGTCCCGACCCCGACCAGGCATTCGAAGGTTTCGAACCCTGCCGCCAAAGCCCCTGCGCGGCGACTGCAGGCGGTACGCGAAGAATCTCGTCATTCCAACCCCAGACACAGGAGTGCTCCATGGCCAAGGTTCTCGTTCTCTATCACAGCATGTACGGCCACATCGAGACGATGGCGCACGCGGTGGCCGCCGGTGCGGCGGAAGTCGCCGGCACGCAGGTCGACGTCAAGCGCGTGCCCGAGACGATGGCGCCCGAGGCGTTTGCCGCGGCCCACGGCAAGGCGGATCAGCGTGCTCCCTTGGCCACCCCCGACGAGTTGGCGAACTACGACGCCATCATCTTCGGCACGCCGACACGCTTCGGCAACATGACGGGCCAGATGCGCACCTTCCTGGATCAGACCGGCGGCCTGTGGGCGCGCGGCGCGCTCATCGGCAAGGTCGGCTCGGTCTTCACCTCCAGCGCCACGCAGCACGGCGGCCAGGAGAGCACCCTCCTGACCTTCCACCCGACGCTGCTGCACCACGGCATGGTCGTCGTCGGCCTGCCCTACGCCGAGTCGCGCCAGATGGGCCTGGACGAGATCAAGGGCGGCAGCCCTTACGGTGCGTCCACCATCGCCGGTGGCCAGGGCGAGCGCCAGCCCAGCGAGCAGGAGCTCGGCATGGCCGCCTTCCAGGGCCGGCACGTGGCGACGATCGCGGCCAAGCTGTTCGGCTGATCCGACTCAGCGGCGCGGCGCTCGACGGGGGCGCAGGCGCCCGCCGCTCACTTCGTCCCGAAGATCCGGTCTCCGGCATCGCCCAGGCCGGGCACGATGTAGCCGTGGTCGTTGAGCTCGCGGTCGATGGCCGCGGTGTAGACCGGCACGTCGGGGTGGTGGGCGTGGAAGTGGGCCAGCCCCTCGGGCGCGGCCAGCAGGCAGACGAAGCGGATCGACTTCGGATTCGTCTCTTTCAGCCGCTCCACTGCCGCCACGGCCGAGTTGCCGGTGGCCAGCATCGGGTCGAGCACGATCGCGTCGCGCTCGTGCATCTCCTGCGGCATCTTGAAGTAGTACTCCACCGCCACCAGCGTCTTCGGGTCGCGGTACAGGCCGATGTGCCCCACGCGCGCGCTCGGGATGATCTCGAGCATGCCGTCGAGGAAGCCTACGCCGGCGCGCAGGATGGCCACCAGCGCGATCTTCTTGCCGTCGATCGTCGGCGCCATGGTCTTCTCCAGTGGCGTCTCGATCTCGATCAGGTGCGTGGGCATGTCGCGCGTGACCTCGTAGGCCATCAGCATGCTGACCTCGTTCATCAGCCGGCGGAAGCTGCTGGTGGAGCGGTCCTTCTCGCGCATCAGCGTCAGCTTGTGCTGGATCAGCGGGTGGGTGAGGTGGTGAAC
>JBMTXX010000290.1:0-4251 GCA_049453935.1 Rubrivivax sp. | reverse complement strand
ATTCTCACGGCCACAGCATAGTCCCAAAATGGGACTGCCGCAAGCGTCGACAACCAGGGAGCCCGATCCAATGCCCCCAGGCGGGCAAGAGCCTGGCTGTGCGGTGTTCGGCTAACTGGTCGTGATCAACACGTGACCCCATGCCGCCGCATGAACCAAAACGTCCTTTCCTTGTACGTTTTGAATCTATGATGATGGTGGTTTGCGATCACACACGGGTGTAGTGATCGTGCGCCTTCTCGGCGCGCACGACAGCCGACATGAGGAGTTTGCGATGGCACAGATTCATCCCGGCCGCTTCACGGCAAGCCTCGGTGACCGCCAGGACATCGTGGTGTTCATCATCGGCATGCGGATCAACCGGCTGTGGCAGGTGTGGCGGTGGCTGCCGGTGTTTCTGGCAATGCCGAAGATGGTGGAAGAACTGTGCGCGGATCCCTCGCGGGGCCTGCTCGCCCGGCCCAGCACCTACATGTCAGGCCGTGTATTCCTGCTGGTGCAGTACTGGCGGTCGTTCGAAGACCTCGAGCGGTTTGCCCGCGTGCCGCAGGGCAGTCACCTGACGGCGTGGCGCGAGTTCAACCGGAAGATTCGCGACAACGGGTCGGTCGGCATCTTCCACGAAACCTACCGCGTGCCGGCGCAGTCCATCGAAACGGTGTACGGCAACATGCCGGTCTTCGGGCTGGCGGCCGCGACCGCGCATGAGCCGCTTCGCCCGGGGCGTCACACCGCCGCCGCCCGCATGGGCGTGCGCGCCGATGGCGACTCGCCAGTCGAACCGTACTGAGCGCACCCGGGTCGGTCGGACATCGGCAAGGCATTCAAACTGGCCGACAGTAGGTGCCTGCGCGCGGGTTGGGCTCTTACTGGGCTGAGCCGCCCTGGTGTTTGTCGAGCCCCTCCTGCAGCGCTGCGTCAACTCGCGACTGCCACCCGTCACCCGTAGCCCTGAAGCGATCGACGACTTCGCGGGACAGGCGGATGGTGATCCTCCCCCCTCTTCTTCGGAGGGTTCATCCTTCTGCAGAAGCGTCTAGCAGGTAAGCCCTGCGTCCAAGCCGAAGCAGATGACCGACACTGGGCGCGTCCTGCACCACCGCGATGCCCCTGCAAGCAATCTCCAGCGCGGGCGCATCGATCACCCCCCGTCGGAACGCTCCCCTTGCCCCCGCTGCTGCTGCTCTTCTCCTTCGTCAACCTCGTCATCGGTTCGGCCGCCTTCGTCAACACGGGCCTGCTCGAGCCGATGGCGGCTTCGATGGGGGTCAGTGTGGCGGCGGTGGGGCAGACGACCACGGTCTACGCGGTGTCGGTGGCGCTGCTGGCGCCGCTGCTGCTGGCCAGCCTGGGGCGGCTGCCGCAGCGCGGTGCGCTGGCGCTGGCGATGGGGCTGTACACCACGGGCAATGTGCTGACGGCGGTGGCGCAGGACCTGACCACGCTGCTGGCCGCGCGCGTGCTGATGGGTCTGGGCTCGGTGGCCACGCCGCTGATGGCCGGGATCGCGGTGGCGATGATCCCGCCCGAGCGGCGGGCGCGCGGGCTGGCGCTGGTCTTCCTGGGGGTGAGCCTGAGCTATGTGGTGGGCCTGCCGCTGGGCGCCTGGGCCGGGCTGGGCTGGGGCTGGCGCGTGCCCACCTGGGCCGCCGCGGCGCTGACGGCGGTGTCGGGGCTGGCGCTGTGGCGGGCGGTGCCGCGCGGCACACACGGCGCTGCGGGCCCGGCACTGGCCGGCTTTGCGCGCCTGTTGCGCGACCGCGCGGCGCTGGCGGTGTTCTCGCTCACCTTCACCTACTTCATCGCGATCTTCGTCGTCTTCGCCTACATCGGCCCGGTGCTCACCGACATCGTGCCGATGGACCGCAACACGCTGTCGCTGGCGATCTCGGCCTTCGGTGTGGCCGCCGTCGGCGGCACGCTGCTCGGCGGCCGGCTGACCGACCGACGCGGCCCGCGCGCCACCCTCACCTTCGGCTTGAGTGGCCTGGTGATCTGCCTGCTGCTGCTGCCGCTGACCGCCAGCCACCCGGCATGGATGATGGGGATGATGATGGCCTGGGGCATGACCGGCTTCAGCATGATGGCCGCGCAGCAGACCCGTCTGGCCGTGATCGCCGGCCCGCAGACGGCGCTGGCGCTGTCGCTGAACACCTCGATGATCTACCTGGGCACCGCCACCGGCGGCGCGCTGGGCGGTCTGGCGCTGACGATGCTGGAAGCCCGGTACCTGCCCTGGGTCGGCGCGCCCTTCGGCCTGCTGGCGCTGGTGTGGATGCGGGCGTCGCTCAAAGGCGCCACACAGGCCCGCGCGGGTTGAGGCGCTCACACGCCCCGGCCCACAGTCCACTACACTCTCACCTGTCCGGACTTCCAGTCGCCCGGACGGCGCCGCTCCGGCGCTCTTTCCTGACCCTCGCGCCTTCGGACTGGTGCGGCCTGATGCGTACACCACGCCCCGGCGCCGACAGCGGGCAGCGAACCACGCCCTGACCTCAGGGCTTCCTCATCCCATGCATTTCACCGATCTCGGCCTGGCCGAGCCGCTCCTGCGCGCCGTGCGCGAACAGGGCTACGACACCCCCACCCCGATCCAGCAGCAAGCCATTCCCGCAGTGCTGCAAGGCGGCGACCTGATGGCCGGCGCACAGACCGGCACCGGCAAGACCGCCGGCTTCACGCTGCCGATGCTGCACCGCCTGGCGGCGCAGGGCTCCAAGCGCGATGCGCGTGGCCGCATCGCCATCCGGGCACTGATCCTGACCCCCACGCGCGAATTGGCCGCACAGGTCGAGGAAAGCGTGCGCACCTACGGCAAGTACCTGCCGCTGACCAGCATGGTCATGTTCGGCGGCGTGGGCATGCAACCGCAGGTCGACCGCCTTCGCAAGGGCGTGGACATCCTGGTGGCCACACCCGGGCGGCTGCTCGACCACCACCAGCAGGGCACGCTGGACCTGAAGCACGTGGAGATCTTCGTCCTGGACGAGGCCGACCGCATGCTCGACATGGGCTTCATCCACGACATCAAGAAGGTGCTCGCGGTGCTGCCCGCGCAGAAGCAGAGCCTGCTGTTCTCGGCCACCTTCAGCGACGAGATCAAGGCCCTGGCCGACCGGCTGCTGAACCAGCCGGCGCTGATCGAAGTGGCACGGCGCAACGCCACGGCCGACACCATCGCGCAGAAGGTCCACCCCGTCGGGCGTGAGCGCAAGAAGGATCTGCTTGCGCACCTGATCAAGCAGGGCGACTGGCACCAGGTGCTGGTGTTCACGCGCATGAAGCACGGCGCCAACCGCCTGGCCGAGTACCTGAACGACCAGGGCATCAGCGCGATGGCCATCCACGGCAACAAGAGCCAGGGCGCGCGCACCAAGGCGCTGGCCGACTTCAAGAGCGGCGACCTGCAGGTGCTGGTGGCCACCGACATCGCCGCGCGCGGCATCGACATCGATCAGCTGCCGCACGTCGTCAACTTCGAGCTGCCCAACGTGCCCGAGGACTACGTCCACCGCATCGGCCGCACCGGTCGCGCCGGCGCCACCGGCGAGGCCGTCTCGCTGGTGTGCCTGGACGAGGAAATCTTCCTGCGCGACATCGAGAAGCTGATCAAGCGCAGCGTCCCGCGCGAGACCATCCCCGGCTTCGAGCCGCCGCCCGGCGAGAAAGCCGAGCCCATCGTGCTCGGACGCATGACCATCGGCGTGGGCGGCACCCGCCGCGGCGGCGGTGGTGGCGGTGGCCACCATGCGGGCCGCGGTCCGGGCGGGGGCGGTCGCGCGTCTGCCGGCGGGCACCCGGGCGGGCCTTCGCGGTCCGGGCCGGGCCAGCGCTCGGGCTCGGGCTCGGGCGCGCCGTCGCGCGGGGGTGCAGGTGCAGGCGCGGGGGCCGGCGGTGGCAGCCGCGGCGCCGGTGCCGGGGCAAGCGGAGGCGGTGGAAGCCGCAGCTCGGGCCCGGGGGCGGGCGCGGGGTCACGCGGGCCGTCTTCGGCCCGGTCCGGGTCGACGGCAGGCGGCGCCTACGGTCAGTCCTCGGGGGGCCGGCCGGCGCAGAGCACCCAGGGTTCAGGCCGTCCGGCGTCGAATGCCGCCGCCGCACCGGCCGCGCAAGCGCCTCGCAGCGCCTCTGTGAGCCCGTCCGCCAGCGCGGCAGCCACGCCGTCTGCCAGCCCACGCGGCGGCATGCTGGCGGCTGCGGCACGGCTGTTCAGCGGCAAGCGCTGAGCCCAGGCCTGGGCGGCTGCGGGCTGCG
>JBMTXX010000289.1:0-4265 GCA_049453935.1 Rubrivivax sp. | reverse complement strand
TGTCGAATTCGAGGCGGCAGACGCGGTCGCCGTCGACGAGTTCGAAGCCGTGCGGGTCCAGCGTGGCCAGCGTCCAGTTGCCGGCCTCGGCCCGACCGAGGGCGGTGGCGAGCAGCGCGACCGCATCAGAATGGTCGGCATTCATGTGCGACGCAGCCTCGGACTCCAGGGTGCCGAAGGCGGCCGGGTCGTCGACCTGGCTGAGCACATCGGCGGCGTCGAGCTCGAAGGCGCGACCGAAGCCGCCGTTCAGGCTGGCGCGCGTGGGCTCGATCCGCCAGAAGGCGAAATCGCCGAAGTCGGCGTAGAGCGCGGCCTTGGGGTGGCGCGCGAGATAGCGGCGTCGTACCCGTGCGTGCAGCGCGGCATCGGCGCGGTCGACGCGGCAGCCGTGGCCGACCAGCGTGATGCGCGGGTGGGCCAAGGGGTCGCCCCGGCCGGGCTCCCCTAGCAGCAGCGAGCAACGGCCGTCGGCCGCCAGCGCAGCCGTGTGTGCCGACAGCGAAGACACCAGGATCAGCGGCACACCGTCGACATCGGTGGCCACCGCCGTGCGGCTGGCCAGCGGCCAGCCACTGGCCGGCTCGAGCACCGCCAGCGCGGCATGCCGGGAGGCCCGGACCAGCCGGCGTGCGAACACGCGCGTGGCGTCATCGACGGGCTGCAGCAGCGGTGAGCGTTTCGGTTCCATCCTCGGCCTCCTTGCGGCTCAGACGGCTGCGCCGCCGGCACGCTCAGCCGCGCGGATCTGGGCCTCGAAGGCCCGCAGCCGCTTGTAGACCGACATCAGCTCGACGAGCGTCGACCAACTGTTGACGAGGTACTGGAAGGAGTTCTCCACCCGGCTGAACGCGCGCACGATCTGCTGCATCACGCCCAGCGTCACCGCCCCGGCGACGATGGTCGGCCCCAGGGCGATGTAGGGGACCAGCACGCTGAACTGAAGATAGGACCACTTGGCCACGTCGAAGTACAGGTAGTGGAAGAACAGGCGGAAGTAGTTGCGGCGCACGTGGCCGAACAGCTCGGTCACCGCGGGCGGCGCGGCACGGGCCTGGTCGTCTTCGCCATAGACCAGTTCCTTGCGGTAGGCCGCCTCCACTTTCTGGTTGTCGAACTCCAGCCCGGGCAGCTTGAAGCCGACCGCCGCCAGCAGCACGGTGCCGGCCAGCGCCGACAGCACCGCCACGTAGACCAGCGCCTGGTCGACCGGGCCGATCCACGGCAGTTCCTTGACCTGGCCCGATAACTGCCACAGGATGGGCAGGAAAGCGATCAGCGTCAGCACGCTGCGCAGAAAGCTCACGCCCAGGCTCTCCATGATGCGCGCAAAGCGCATCGTGTCCTCCTGCACCCGCTGAGACGCGCCCTCAATGTGGCGCACCGCGGCCCAATGGCTCATGTAGAAGTCGTTCATCGCCGTGCGCCAGCGGAAGACGTAGTGTTTGGTGAAGTACTCCAGCACCACCGCGATCAGCACGTACAGCCCGGCGATCCATCCGAAGGTCACCAGTTGCCCGAGGTATTCGTCCAGCGTGACAGACCCCGGCTTGGACAGCGCCTTCTGGATGAGGTTGTAGAACTCGCCGAACCACTCGTTGATCTTGACGTCGAGCTCGACCTGGTACCAGTTGGCCACCAGGATCAGAGCCGAGCCGAAGACGGACCAGACGAACCAGCGCCGGTTGAGGAAGAAAGATCGGAACAAGGGGGCTCTCCCGCTCAGGTGGTGCGCACGCGTCGTGGCGCCAGAATTGGGCCGCGCATGCGAGCGCCGGCAAGCATAGGGGATCGCGACACCGGCTGCACGGCGGGGCTCGGGCCGCCTGTGCGCGGCTCGGATGTGCGGCCACCGTTACGCGCGGGGACGGGCAGCCACAGCCGGCAAGACCCCAAAGATTGACACGTCAAAGTGTCCATTTTGCTTGACATCAGGTAAGCTTCCGACTCGGGTGATGGACGCGCGCACCTGCGGTCCTGCGCCCCAAGCACTTGTCCGTCCACAGTCCCAGGAGGCCCTATGTCCCTCGACGCGATCGACACGTCCGCCCATCCGCTGCAACGCACGGCTGCAGAGCCGCGCCGCGCCGACGCGCCATCGGCACCTGAAGCCCTGGCCATGCAGGTTGCCCGGCTCGAAAGCGAGCTTTCCGCCGCACGCCGCGACATCGCGCGACTGTCCAGGATGCAGCCCCAACCCGCCTCGAGCGGGCCGACACCCGAGCAACTGCGCCTGCAAGCGCAGGCCTGGGACAGGCTGCTGGGCACCTCGGGACGGGGCCGCACTGCCAGCGCAGCCACCTCGGGCGCCGCAGGCGCCGCGGCCCCCCGCACGCTGACCTTCGAGGACATCGGCGCGCGCTTCTTCGCGCGCAACATCGGCAAGGTCTGGCTCGGCCTGGCGCTGCTGACGGCGGTGGTGGTGGCGGTGCGGGAACAGTGGCTCTGAGGAGTTGAAGTTCGGTTCAGCCGGGCGAGTTGACTGGGCATCCGCCCGGCCCGACGGGCTGCGATCGCCCGTCTACAACCCGACCGCCCAGGTCGGCTTGTACTGATTCACACCACCCAGCAGCCGGCCGGTGCCGGGCTCGACCATGACCGCATTGGGGCGGCCGAAGTAGCTGGTGGAGAAGGTTTCCTCGCGCTCCTCGACCGCGTGGCCGCGGGCGCGCAGGCCGTCGAGCAGTTCCACGCCCAAGCGCACATCGGCCACCGTGGTGCGGCCTTCGCAGTGCACGCGCGGCGTGTTCACCGCGTCCTGCGGGCCCATGCCGTGGTCGACCATGTTGACGATGGCGTGCAGCACGGCCGAGATCACGCGCCGACCACCGGGCGCACCGACGGCCAGCAGCGGCTGCCCGTCGCGCCGCACGATCACCGGTGCGCCGGCGGTCATCACGCGCCGGCCCGGGGCGAGTGAGTTCACGCGCCCCGGGATCGGGTCGAACCACATCGTGCCGTTGTTCAGCACGATGCCGGTGTCACGCGCCACCACCGCCGAGCCAAAGTGCTGGCCCAGCGTGGACAGCAGCGACACCATGTTGCGGTCGCGGTCGACCACCGTCAGGTGCGTCGTCTGGCCCTCACCTGCGCGTTGTGCGCTTTGCGGGTCCGAGGGCGCGGTCCCTGCGGGTGACAGGTGCCCTGGCTCGAAGCGCCAGGGGTCACCGGCCTGCGCCTGCAGGCCGGCGCGATCGGGGCGGATGGTGGCGGCGCGCTCCTGCGCAAAGGCGGGCGACATCAGCCCGCGCAGCGGCAGCGGCGCGCTGTCGGCGTCGCCCAGGTGGGCGAATCGGTCCAGGAAGGCCAGGCGCTGCGCTTCGGCGATGCAGTGCACCTCGTCCAGGCTGCCGGCGCGCAGGGCACGCAGATCGAAGCGCTCCAGCATGGCCAGGGCCTGCATCACCGTCGGGAAGCCCGTGTTCTCCAGTCCGCCGATGACCTCGCAGCCTCGGTAGTGACCGACGAGCCCGCCCTCGGACACCCGCAGTCGGTAGCCGGCCAGATCGTCGGCGCTCAGCAAGCCGCCGTGCGCAGCCATGTCGGAGGCGATCTTCTCGGCGATGCGCCCGCGGTAGAAGGCGTCGGCACCGTCGGCGGCGATCTGCCGCAGCGACCACGCCAGGTCGGGCTGACGGAAGGTATCGCCCTCCACACCCAGCATGGGCGCGCGCCAGACCGTGCCGTCGGGGCGGTACATCACCCGACGGCTTTCCGGGTAGCGGTGCAACCGGTGCTGGTTGACGGCCATGCCGAGTGCGATGTACCAATCGATGGGAAAGCCCTTTTCGGCATGGTGGATCGCGGGCGCCAGCACGTCGGCCCGCGACAGCCGGCCGAAGCGCTCGTGCGCCTGCAGCAGACAGGCGGGCGTGCCGGGCACGGCCGGTGTCATCCAGCCGGTGTTGTTGGCATCGTCCTTGATGCCCGGCCAGCCGTACAGCCCCGTCTCGGTGTGCAGGTCGTCGACTTCGAACTGGTCCGGCCGAGTGGCCGCGGGCAGCGTGCCCGTGCCGTCGAAGACCGTGGTGCGGCCGGTCGCGGCTTCGTGCACGACCATCACCGCGATGCCGCCGAGCCCGCTGTTGAAGGGCTCCACCACCCCGACCGCAAACCCCGCCGCCACGGCCGCATCGATGGCATTGCCGCCGCGGCGCAGCATCTCGACCCCGGCTTCGGTGGCCTGACGCGCCATCGTCGCGACGACCCCCTCGCGCGAGGCCACCTCGGTCTTGCGCACGATCCACTGGCTGGTCATCGGCATG
>JBMTXX010000288.1:0-4269 GCA_049453935.1 Rubrivivax sp. | reverse complement strand
GCCTGCCCATCACCGTGCGCGGCAGCGGCACCGGCAACTACGGCCAGTGCATGCCGCTGCACGGCGGCGTGATCCTGGACTTGTCGGCCTACAACCGGTTGCTGTGGGTCAAGCCCGGGGTGGCGCGCGCGCAGGCCGGCATCCGCATGATCGAGATGGACCGCCAGATGAAGGCCGCCGCGGCCGAGCCGGTGGCGGCGGATGCGGGCACCGACGGTGGCGCCGGCCTCGCACCCGCCCCGCTGGGCGCCTGGGAACTGCGCTGCGTGCCCAGCACCTTCCGCAGCGCCACGCTGGGCGGTCTGTACGGCGGCGGTTTCGGTGGCGTGGGCTCGATCAACTTCGGGCCGCTGGCGTCCACCGGCAACGTGCTCGGTGTGCGCGCGATGACGATCGAACCCGAGCCCAAGGCGGTGGAACTGCGCGCGCCCGAGGCGCTGCTGCTGCACCATGTCTACGGCACCAATGGTCTGGTGCTCGAGCTCGAGGTCGGCACCGCCCCGGCGCATCCCTGGCTCGAGGCCATCGTCTGCTTCGACCGCTACGAGGCGGCGCTGGAGTTCGGCAGCGCGCTGGCCGGCGCGCCGGGCATCGTCAAGAAGAGCGTCACGCTGCTGGCCGCGCCCATCCCGGATCTGCTGATGCAGGCCTCGCCCCCGATGGCCGGCACGATGACGGCGGGTGCGCACGCGGTCTTCGTGCTCGTGGCCGAGTTCTCCGAGCCCGGCCTGCAGCAGATGGTGGCCGACGCCGGCGGCACGGTCACGCTGCGCAGAACGGCCGAGGAGGTGCGGCGCAGCAACCGCACCATCGTCGAATACACCTGGAACCACACCACGCTGCACGCGCTGAAGGTGGACAAGGGCCTGACCTACATCCAGAGCGGCTTCGACCCGGCGCGTCATGTGCAGCAGGCCAAGGACCTGCGCCGCAAGCTCGGCGACGAGGTGCTGGTGCACCTGGAGTTCATCCGCACCAAGGACGGCGCGATGAACTGCTCGGGCCTGCAACTGGTGCGCTACACCACCGACGAGCGCCTGAACGAGATCATGCAGATCCACCGCGACCACGGCGTCTACATCGCCAACCCGCACGTCTACATCGTCGAGGACGGCAAGCAGGGCCAGGTCAACCCCGACGTCGTGGCCACCAAGATGCGCTTCGACCCGCTGGGCCTGCTCAACCCGGGCAAGCTGCGCGGCTGGGCCCAGCGCGAGCAGATCATGGCCGATGCAGCGGCCGGGCGCGTGCGTTTGACGACGCTGCCGCGGTTCTGAAGTCTTGAGGTGACCTGCGCGGTGCGACGGGCGCGACGAGCACTCGGGCCCATCGCGCGTCAGGAGGCGGGTCACCGTCTGCTGCGGTTGGTCAGTCCTGGCCGCCTCGATGCAGGGTGTGACGGTCCTCGCCGTCGGCAGGCTATGCGATTGCTTCTGCAGACCACGCGCGAATTCGTTTCTTGCGGCCGTTTTCCCCATTGACAACGCGGCCGATCGCGGCGATCGTCGCGCGGTTTTCGTTCAACCATGGGACGTTTGCCGTGCGCCATTACTCTCGACCCCCCCAATCCGGCGCCGCCGTTGCCGCGTCTTTGATGTGCTTGTTCCTGGCGACTGGCGCAGCCGCCCAGACCGCACTCAAGGTCGAGCCTCAGGCGGCAGAGCGCACCGTGCGCGCCAGCGTCACCAACCCTTCGGGCTCGGCCTGCGGGGCCAAACTGACCTTCGGTGATGGCCGGGAGGAGCGGTTCCGCATCGAAGGCCGCGAGACCCGTAGCTTCGATCACGCCTATGCGGCAGATGGCACGTACTCGGCCCGGCTGGAGGGCGAGCTCTTCGTGCGCGGCCTGCGCACCGTCGGCCCCTGCAGCCTCGACGAGACGGTGCAGGTCAAGGTGGCGCCGCCGCCCCCGCCACCTCCACCCCCTGCCGCGGCACCCGCCGGTCAGGGTGTGCTGGGGATTCCGCTGAACCTGCCCGGGCTGCAGAACCTCCCCGGCCTGTCGGGCCTGCCCATCGCGCTGCCCGGGCTGTCCGCACCGGCACCCGCTGCGGCACCCGCCCCGGCGCCTGCGCCTGCGCCGGCAGCGGCCGTCCAGACACCTCCCGCCGCGCCGTCGGTCGCCCCCAGGCCGGCGCCCCTACCGGCGGCGGCGCCCGCACCGGCCCCTGCGGCATCTGCCGTGGTGTCGGGCGGGATTCCGCCTGTTGCTGCGCCTGCCACCGCGCAGCCGGCCACCCAGGTGCCCGCGCGCGCGCCAGGTGCTGGCGACGACGTCCTGATCTGGCGCCGCGCCAGCAGCCCTGTGCTCGAGTTCGTCACCGCCACCGATGGCCGGCAGCGCCTGGTCAGCGGCGAGAACCTGCGCTGGGCCGGTTTCGACGCCTGCTGGTTCGGCCTGCCCGGGCTCGGCCCGGTCTACGGCGGCGACCATGTGCAGTCGGTGGCGCTGGCGATGTTGCAGTCCCGCCTGTCAGCCCTGGTCGGCGGCCGCCCCGTGGCCGGCCGCTACGTCGACTGCGCTGCCGGGGGCGGCCTGCAGGCGAACGCCGATGTGCTGCTGGTGCAACGCGAAGCGCTGCCGCTGGTGCGTGACAAGGTGCCCGGCTTCGGCGCCTTCGAGCCCACGGGCGAACTGGTCCACACCGCGCTCGCGCGAGAGACGGCCGAGACGCTGGAAGCCCAGCGACGCCGCGCACAGGCGCTGGCGCCGCTGCTGGCGGCCGAGCAGGCACGTGAAGATCAGCGACGTCGGCAGACGCTGGCACGCCAGTTCCCCTACACCGCGGTGCTGCGCTGCGCCGGCCCGGCCGGCACCGTGCCGACGGGCACGTGCCTGAGCGGCCGCACCCTGCGCGCGCAGCTCGAGCTCGTCAACGGCGACACCACGCGCCTGTACCCGGCTGCCGACCTGGCGCAGGCCGGCACCGAGACCCCGCAGGGCCTGGTCATCCTGCTGCGCGACCGCTTCATGATCGAGACCCAGAACGTCGACGAGCGCCTGACCCTGACGTTGCGCATCGCCGAGACGGCTACCGACACCCCCATCTACGAGCGCTCGGCCGGGCGTTTCGAGGTGTTGCGGGCGGGGCGGTGAGGGGTTGACGATCGACCGGCTGACGGTCTGACCGACTGACGGGTTCCGGGCCGGGCATGCCTGTTGCATGATGCCGGTGGCCGGCACGCCCTGGCGTGCCGCGTCTTTCTCCACGGAACCGCTCGGACCCCCATGCTTGTCACCCGCCAACCCGTCTTCCGCAAGTTCTGGCACGCTGTCGTGCCGCTGTCCGTGCTGCAGGACGGACAGCCGCATCCCTTCACGTTGCTGGGCGAGCGCATCGTGCTCTTCCTGGATGCCGATGGCCAGCCCGCGGCGCTGAAGGACCGCTGCTGCCACCGCACGGCGCGTCTGTCCAAGGGGCGTTGCGTCGACGGCGCACTGGAGTGCGGCTACCACGGCTGGACCTACGACCGTGGCGGGCGTGTCATCCGCATCCCGCAGTACGCCGCCGACCGCGCCATCCCGCCCGACTACTGCACGCCGGCCTACCGCTGCGTGGCGCGCTACGGTTACGCCTGGGTGGCGCTGGTCGGCCCCGACGAGGAACCCCTGGCGCCCATCCCCGAAGTGCCCGAATTCGGGGCCCCGGGCTGGCGCACCATCTTCCAGTTCCACGAGATCTGGGCCACCAGCCCGGTGCGCGCGCTGGAGAACAGCTTCGACAACGCGCACTTCAGCTTCGTGCACCGCGCCACCTTCGGCGTGGCGGCCCAGCCCAAGCCCAGCCGCTACGAGCTGGTCGAGCGCGAAGGCGGCTTCTACGCCGAGACGCTGATCGACGCCACCAACCCGCCGGCCTTCCACCGCGTCAGCGGCACCACCGAGCCGGTCACGCAGCGCCACATGCGCAACGCCTACTTCCTGCCGTTCTCACGCCGGCTCGACATCGAATACCCCAGCGGCGTGCGCCACGTCATCATCAACTGCTTCACCCCCATCGATGACGGCCACATCCAGCTGTGCCAGTGGCTCTACCGCAACGACACCGAGGCCGACTGCCCGGCGCAACTGCTGATCGACTTCGACCACGTGATCACGCGCGAGGACAAGGACATCCTCGAATCCACCGACCCCGACGCCCTCGTCGACCTGCGCCGCCGCGGTGTCGAGTATTCGATGGACAGCGACCGCCCCGGCATCCTGATCCGCCGGCAACTGATGGAGTTGCTGGCGCGGCATGGGGAGGTGGAGGTGCACGGGTGAGGGTG
>JBMTXX010000287.1:0-4364 GCA_049453935.1 Rubrivivax sp. | reverse complement strand
CTCCACCACCTCCTGCAGCGCGGCGCCGATGCGGCCCCTGCCCTCGGCGCTCCCGGGCGCCGCGAGATGACGCACGCCGAGTTGCGCGCCCTGGTCGACCGCACGGTCGCAAAGTTGAACGCGCTGGGCGTCGGCCGCAACGACCGCCTGGCCATCGTGCTGCCCAACGGGCCGGAGATGGCCGCCTGCTTCGTCGCCGCCGCCTGCGGCACGGCCACGGCGCCGCTGAACCCGGCCTACCGCGCCGAGGAGTTCGAGTTCTACCTGTCGGACCTGAACGCGCGCGCACTGGTCGTCGAGCGCGGCAGCGCCTCTCCGGCGGTGGAGGTGGCGCGCCGCATGGGCGTGCCGCTGATCGAACTCGTGTCCGACGAAGGCGCCGGCGCAGGTAGCTTCACGCTCGAGTGCGCACAGCCGCCCGCCGGCCCTGCGCGGCAGCCGGGGCTGGCCGAGCCGCAGGACGTCTCGATGGTGCTGCACACCTCGGGCACGACCTCGCGCCCGAAGATCGTGCCGCTGTCGCAGGCCAACCTCTGCGCCTCGGCGCAGCACATCGCCACGACGCTGGCCTTCACCGGCGCCGACCGCGGGCTGAACATCATGCCGCTGTTCCACATCCACGGCCTGATCGCCGGCGTGCTCACGCCGCTGTCGGCGGGCTCGATGGTGTTCTGCACGCCCGGCTTCAACGCGCTGAAGTTCTTCGCCTGGATGGACGAGGCCCGGCCGACCTGGTACACCGCCGTGCCGACGATGCACCAGGCCATCCTCGGGCGCGCCACGCGCAGCGCCGACGTCATCGCCCGCCACCCGCTGCGCTTCATCCGCAGTTCGTCGAGCTCGATGCCGCCGCAGGTCATCCACGAACTCGAGGCCGTCTTCGGCGCGCCGCTGATCGAGAGCTACGGCATGACCGAAGCGACGCACCAGATGGCCAGCAACCCGCTGCCGCCTGCCGTGCGCAAGCCCGGCAGCGTGGGCGTGGCCGCCGGCCCGCAGGTGGCCATCATGGCCGATGACGGCACGCTGCTGCCGCGCGGGGCCACGGGCGAGATCGTGATCCGCGGCCCCAACGTCACCGCCGGCTACGAGAACAACCCCAAGGCCAACGCCGAGGCCTTCGTCGACGGCTGGTTCCGCACCGGTGACCAGGGCGTGATGGATGCCGACGGCTACCTGACCATCACCGGGCGGCTCAAGGAGATCATCAACCGCGGCGGCGAGAAGGTCAGCCCGCGCGAGGTCGACGAGATCCTGATGGACCACCCGGCTGTGGCGCAGGTGGTGTGCTTCGGCATGCCGCACCCCAAGCTGGGCGAGGAAGTCGCCGCCGCCGTGGTGCTGCGCGAGGGCCAGGCCGCCACCGAGCGCGACCTGCAGGCCTTCGTCGCCGGGCGCGCCGCCGACTTCAAGGTGCCGAAGAAGATCCTGATCCTCGACGAGATCCCCAAGGGGGCCACCGGCAAGCTGCAGCGCATCGGGCTGGCCGCCAAGCTGGGGCTGGCAGGATGAAGATCGCCATCGTCGGCGCCGGGGCCATCGGCGGCTACCTGGGCGCGCGCCTGTCCGCCGCGGGCGAGGACGTCACCTTCATCGCCCGCAACCGCAACCTCGAGGCGATCAACGCCCGGGGCTTCCGCCTGATCCTGGAGGACGGCAGCGAACTGCACGCCCCTGCCGCGCGCGCCGTGCGCGAGCCGGCCGACGCCGGCCCGCAGGACGCCGTGCTGCTGACCGTCAAGGCGCACCAGGTCGTCGACCTGCTGCCCCGCATGCGCGACCTGTTCGGCCCCGAGACCGCGGTCGTGACCATGATCAACGGCGTGCCCTGGTGGTACTTCCATCGGCTGGCAGGCCCCTGGGAAGGACGCGGGCTGGACAGCGTCGACCCGGGCGGCGTGATCGCCTCGCACATCGAGCCCGAGCGCGTGATCGGCAGCGTCGTCTACCCGGCCGCCGAACTGGTCGAACCCGGCGTGGTGCGCGTGATCGAGGGCAACCGCTTCACCCTGGGCGAGCCCGACGGGTCGCGCAGCGAGCGCGTCGAGCGCCTGTCGCGGGCGCTGATGAACGCCGGCTTCAAGGCCCCGGTCAGCAAGGACATCCGCAGCGAGATCTGGGTCAAGCTCTGGGGCAACCTGACCTTCAACCCGATCAGCGCGCTGACCCATGCGACGCTGGAGCAGATCTGCACCTTCGCGCCGACGCGGGACCTGGCCGTGCGCCTGATGACCGAGGCGCGCGAGGTCGCGCAGGCGCTGGGCGTGCAGTTCCGCATCAGCCTGGAGCAGCGCATCGCCGGCGCGCAGGCCGTGGGCGCGCACAAGACCAGCATGCTGCAGGACGTCGAAGCCGGGCGCGCGCTGGAACTCGAGGCCTTGGTCGGCGCGGTCATCGAACTCGGCCGCATCACCGGCACGCCCACACCCACGATCGAGACCGTCTACGCGCTCACGCGTCTGCTCGGGCAGACCCTGCAGGCTCAGCAGGGGCGGCTGGCGGTGCAGCGAACAGGCTGACCGGCGTCAGTCGCTCAGGGCTTGCGGCGGCGTCCCGCCGCAGCCTTCGGCCCGGCCGACGCACCGGTGGGTCGCGGCGGCAACCCGGTGTGCTGCGTCAGCAGACGACCCTGGGTGACGGTGGACACCTTGGCGCCGGCGGACGTGGAGTTCTTGCGGCGCGCCGTCTGGTAGCCCGCACCGGCGACCGGCTGGTAGGACGGGATCAGCTGGTGCTTGCCGTTGCCGATCAGGTCGGCACGGCCCAGGTCCTTCAGCGCCTCGCGCAGCAGCGGCCAGTTCGCCGGGTCGTGCCAGCGCAGGAAGGCCTTGTGCAGGCGGCGGCGCTTGTCGCCGCGCACGATGTCCACGCGCTCGGCGCGCGTCGGGTCCCGGCTCAAGCCCTTCAGCGGGTTCAGGTTCGAGTGGTACATCGCCGTGGCGGTGGCCATGGGGCTGGGGTAGAAGGTCTGCACCTGGTCGGCCTTGAAGCCGTTGCGCTTGAGCCACAGCGCGAGGTTCATCATGTCCAGGTCGCTGGTGCCCGGGTGCGCGGCGATGAAGTAGGGAATCAGGTACTGCTTCTTGCCCGCCGCGGCCGACGCCTCCTCGAACAGGCGCTTGAAGCGGTCGTAGGTGCCGATGCCCGGCTTCATCATCTTGGACAGCGGGCCGCCCTCGGTGTGCTCGGGCGCGATCTTCAGGTAGCCGCCGACGTGGTGGGTGACGAGCTCCTTCACGTACTCGGGTGACTGCACCGCCAGGTCGTAGCGCAGGCCCGAGCCGATCAGGATCTTCTTGACACCACGCAGCGCGCGGGCGCGACGGTAGAGCTTGATCAGCGGGCCGTGATCGGTGTTCAGGTTCGGGCAGATGCCGGGGTAGACGCAGCTCGGCTTGCGGCAGGCGGCCTCGATCTCGGGGCTCTTGCAGCCGATGCGCCACATGTTGGCGGTGGGCCCGCCGAGGTCGCTGACGACGCCGGTGAAGCCTTCGACCTTGTCGCGGATGTCCTCGATCTCGCGGATGATCGAGTCTTCGCTGCGGCTCTGGATGATGCGGCCCTCGTGCTCGGTGATCGAGCAGAAGGTGCACCCGCCGAAGCAGCCGCGCATGATGTTGACCGAAAAACGGATCATCTCCCAGGCCGGGATCTTCGTCGGCCCGTCGTGGCGGCCCTGCTCGTCGGCATACGCCGGGTGCGGGCTGCGCGCGTAGGGCAGGTCGAAGACGTGGTCCATCTCCTGCGTCGTCAGCGGGATCGGCGGCGGGTTGATCCACACGTCGCGCGCGGTCGGGCCGTCGCCATGGCGCTGCACCAGCGCGCGGGCGTTGCCCGGGTTGGTCTCCAGGTGCAGCACGCGGCTGGCATGGGCATAGAGCACCGCATCGGCGCGCACCTGCTCGTATGACGGCAGCCGGATCACCGTGCGCTCGCGCGGCGGCATCGCGATGCGGCCGGTGCGACGCGACACCGGCATCGCCACGACGGCCTCGCCCGCCTCGGGCGCAGGCCCGCCTTCGGCCTTGGCGCACGAGGCGCCCTGCTCCGCCGCCGCTTCCTCGGGCATCAGGTACGGGTTGATGTGCTCGTCGATGCGGCCCGGGCGGTCGACCTCGGTGGAGTCGATCTCCATCCAGCCCAGCGCCGAAAGATCGTCGCGGCGGCGCACGAAGGCGGTGCCACGCACATCGGTGATGCGCTCGATGGGCTCACGCTTGGCCAGACGGTGCGCGATCTCGATGACGGCGCGCTCGGCATTGCCGTACAGCAGCAGGTCGGCCTTGCTGTCCACCAGCACCGACCGCCTCACCTTGTCCTGCCAGTAGTCGTAGTGGGCGATGCGGCGCAGCGACGCCTCGATG
>JBMTXX010000286.1:0-4385 GCA_049453935.1 Rubrivivax sp. | reverse complement strand
ACGCGGACTATGTGAAGAACATGATCACGGGTGCGGCGCAGATGGACGGCGCGATTCTGGTGTGCTCGGCCGCGGACGGCCCGATGCCCCAGACGCGCGAGCACATTCTGCTGGCGCGGCAGGTGGGTGTGCCGTACATCATCGTGTTTCTGAACAAGTGCGACATGGTCGACGACGCCGAGTTGCTGGAGCTCGTCGAGATGGAGGTGCGCGAGCTGCTGAGCAAGTACGACTTTCCTGGTGACGACACGCCCATCATCAAGGGCAGCGCCAAGCTGGCGATGGAAGGCGACAAGGGCGAGCTGGGCGAGCAGGCGATCCTGGCGCTGGCCGATGCGCTGGACAGCTACATCCCGACGCCTGAGCGCGCCATCGATGGCACGTTCCTGATGCCGGTGGAGGATGTGTTCAGCATCTCGGGCCGCGGCACGGTGGTCACCGGGCGCGTGGAGCGCGGGGTGATCAAGGTCGGCGAGGAGATCGAGATCGTGGGCATTCGTGCGACGCAGAAGACGACGTGCACGGGTGTGGAGATGTTCCGCAAGCTGCTGGACCAGGGTCAGGCCGGGGACAACGTGGGCATTTTGCTGCGTGGCACCAAGCGCGAGGACGTGGAGCGTGGGCAGGTGCTGTGCAAGCCTGGAAGTGTCAAGCCGCACACGCATTTCACGGCCGAGATCTATGTGCTGAGCAAGGACGAGGGTGGTCGTCACACGCCGTTCTTCAACAACTACCGGCCGCAGTTCTACTTCCGCACGACGGACGTGACGGGCGCGGTGGAGTTGCCGCAGGACAAGGAGATGGTGATGCCTGGCGACAACGTCAGCATCACGGTCAAGCTGATCGCGCCGATCGCGATGGAAGAGGGCCTGCGATTCGCGATCCGCGAAGGCGGCCGCACCGTCGGCGCCGGTGTGGTGGCCAAGATCATCGAGTGATCTGTCACTCCAGGGTTTCCGCAGGGGCATAGCTCAACTGGCAGAGCGTCGGTCTCCAAAACCGAAGGTCGGGGGTTCGATCCCCTCTGCCCCTGCCATCGCCGGCGTTGCCGGCTTTGGTTTTTTCTCGAACTGTCGTGAAACCTGCGGCAGGCACGCTCCCCGAAGCGGGAAGGCGTGTCATGGGTTTCACGCAACTTCGGTCTGAGTGTCCTTCGCCAGTGCTCCATGAGTCATCCTCCGCAAGCTGAAACCGTCACGTCCGGCGCTGACAAAGCCAAGCTGTCGGCCGCCGCCGTGCTCGCCGTCGCGGGCATCGTGGCGTTCTACATGCTGGCTTCGCAAGGCATCTGGCTGAGGCTGGCGGCGCTGCTCGGCTTGTTCGTTGCAGCGGTGGTGACGTTCTTCGTCTCCGAGCCGGGTCGCCAGTTGATCGCCTACGGACGCGACTCGGTCCGGGAGGTCAAGAAGGTCGTCTGGCCTACGCGCAACGAAGCGATGCAGATGACGGGGTATGTCTTTGCGTTTGTGTTCGTGATGGCCTTGTTTCTGTGGCTGACCGACAAGACGCTCGAGTGGGCGCTGTACGACCTGATCCTTGGCTGGCGTGGCTGAGCCTGAATCGAGGAGATATTCCTGATGACCGACACCCCGGTTGACGTTGTGGCAACGTCCACGCCGACCCAGGCCCCGATGCGCTGGTACGTGGTCCATGCCTACTCTGGCATGGAGAAGGCGGTCGAGCGCAACCTGCGCGAGCGCATCGACCGTGCCGGCATGCAGACGAAGTTCGGGCGCATCCTGGTGCCGACCGAAGAAGTGGTGGAACTGAAGAACGGCAAGAAGGCGGTCACCGAGCGTCGCTTCTTCCCCGGCTACGTCCTCGTCGAGATGCAGATGGACGACGAGAGCTGGCACCTGGTCAAGCACACCAACAAGGTCACCGGATTCGTCGGCGGAGCGCGCAATCGCCCGGCGCCGATTTCCGAATCCGAGGTGATGAAGATCGTCAACCAGATGCAGGAGGGTGTGGAGAAGCCGCGCCCGAAGGTGCAGTGGACTGTGGGCGAGCCTGTCCGTGTCAAGGAGGGC
Organism: Rubrivivax sp.; assembly: GCA_049453935.1. Classification (GTDB taxonomy): domain Bacteria; phylum Pseudomonadota; class Gammaproteobacteria; order Burkholderiales; family Burkholderiaceae_C; genus Rubrivivax. The sequence goes on along the minus strand of JBMTXX010000286.1, from coordinate 2,355 downwards.
CCGTTCACCGACTTCAACGGCGCGGTCGAGGAAGTGAACTACGAAAAGTCCAAGGTCCGCGTCTCGGTCACCATCTTCGGTCGGGCCACGCCGGTCGAACTCGACTTCTCACAAGTGGAGAAGATCTGATCGGGCTGTGAGGCTGTCCCGCCCCGCAGGGGGGCGCAGTCGCACGAGCCTGACATCGCACCACGCGCCGTTGCAGCCCCGGCGCGCAGGTTCCTCTCAGGGCTGCATCACGAGGAGCCAGCCGGTGGCTGGCGCTTGAACTCGAAGGAGTGCCTTCATGGCAAAGAAGATCATCGGCTTCATCAAGCTGCAGGTGCCTGCGGGCAAGGCGAATCCATCCCCACCCATCGGCCCTGCGCTGGGCCAGCGTGGGCTGAACATCATGGCCTTCTGCAAGGAGTTCAATGCCCAGACCCAGGGCTATGAGCCCGGGCTGAAGTTGCCCGTGGTGATCACCGCCTACGCCGACAAGTCCTTCACTTTCGTGCTCAAGTCGCCTCCGGCGACGGTGCTGCTGAAGAAGGCGGCCAAGATCGAGACCGGTTCGGGGCGTGCGCATCTGGAGAAGGTGGGCAAGGTCACGCGCGAACAGCTCGAGGAGATCGCCAAGACCAAGATCAAGGACCTGACGGCGGCCGACATGGATGCCGCCGTGCGCACCATCGCAGGTTCGGCCCGCTCGATGGGCCTCATCGTGGAGGGTGTGTGAGATGAGCCGCCTGACCAAGAAAGCCAAGGCCCTTCAGGGCAAGGTGGACAGCACCAAGCTGTACCCCTTGGATGCCGCGCTGTCGATCGTCAAGGAATGCGCCACGGCGAAGTTCGACGAGTCGATCGACGTGGCTGTCCAACTCGGCATCGACGCGCGCAAGTCGGACCAGGTGGTGCGTGGTGCGGTCGTCATGCCCAACGGGACGGGCAAGACCAAGCGTGTGGCGGTCTTCGCCCAGGGCGCGAAGGCGGACGAGGCGCGCGCCGCCGGCGCCGACATCGTCGGCATGGACGACCTGGCGGCCGACATCAAGGCCGGCAACCTCAATTTCGACGTCGTCATCGCCTCGCCGGACACCATGCGGGTCGTCGGCACCCTGGGCCAGATCCTGGGCCCGCGCGGACTGATGCCCAACCCGAAGGTGGGTACCGTGACGCCCGACGTGGCCACGGCGGTGCGCAACGCGAAGGCCGGCCAGGTCCAGTTCCGTGTGGACAAGGCCGGCATCATCCACGCCACGATCGGGCGTCGGTCCTTCGAGGCCGACAAGCTCACCGGCAATCTTCGCGCCCTCATCGAGGCGCTCAACAAGGCCAAGCCCGCTTCGAGCAAGGGTGTCTACCTGCGCAAGGTGGCGGTGTCGTCCACCATGGGGGTGGGCGTGCGCGTGGAGACCGCAAGCATCGCCGCCACCGCGGCGTGATCAGGACTTCGGCATCGAAGGGGTCATCCCTTTCGGTGTCGAGAAGGTGGGCCGTGGGCCGCCGTCGCGAATCCCATCCGGAATTCGGGCGGCGGTCGGCGGGCCATCGAAGACCGCTGGCGGCCACAGGTTGAGGTGGCCTTAATCGCGGGGAGCATCGTTCCCCAGCCAGCGCAGATGGCGATCCCCACGACCAGACGAAGGGTTCGGTCGGAAGGTCGCTGAACCAGGGTGTGCCCTGCGTCGCCAAGGCGGCGACGGGCACGATGTGCAAGGAGAGGACCTTGAGTCTCAATCGCAACGAGAAGCAGGCTCGTGTGGCGGAGGTGTCGGCGCAGGCTGCACGTTCGCAGACGCTGGCGCTGGCCGAGTACCGTGGCATGACGGTGGCCCATCTCGACGCGTTGCGTCGCCAGGCGCGCGACAGCGGTGTGTACCTTCACGTGCTGAAGAACACGCTGGCCCGTCGTGCCGTGGCGGGCACGCCGTTCGAGTCGGCCAGCGGCGCGATGGTCGGGCCGTTGATCTACGGCTTTTCCGAAGACGCCGTCGCCGCCGCGAAGGTGGTGGTCGATTTCGCCAAGGGCAACGACAAGCTCGTGCTCAAGGGCGGTGCCTACGCCGGGCGGCTGCTCGACGAGAGCGCTTTGAGGTCGCTGGCAGCGATCCCTTCGCGCGAGGTGCTGATCGCCCAGGTCGCCGGGCTGCTGAAGTCGCCGATCCAGCGCCTGGCTGGCGTGCTCGCCGCCGTGGCTGAAAAGCGTGGTGAGGCCGCCGCGGCCTGAAGCCCACGCGCCCACACCCCATCCGAACCAACGAACTGAATCATCAAGGAAGAACATCATGGCTTTCGACAAAGACGCATTCCTTTCGGCGATGGACAGCATGTCCGTCATGGAACTCAATGACCTCGTCAAGGCGATCGAGGAGA
>JBMTXX010000285.1:0-4396 GCA_049453935.1 Rubrivivax sp. | reverse complement strand
GGCACGGCCGAGATCCGCTGCGGCGAACGCACGCTGCTGCTGACCGAGAACCAGAGCACCTACATCCCGCTGGGCGAGCGCCACCGCCTGTCCAACCCGGGCAAGGTGCCGCTGGAGATCATCGAAGTGCAGTCGGGCAGCTACCTCGGGGAGGACGACATCGTCCGCTTCGAGGACACCTACGGCCGGGGCTGACCAGGATGGTCGACTTTTTCTCTTTGTTTCGACGAGTTGCCGCGGTCGCGCTGACAACGGTTCTGATGTCCAGCCAGGCGCTGACGATGACGTTGGTACGCGTAGGCCCGGCGCTCTACGCCAGTGGCCCAGTCACGGACAAGGATTATGTCCAGTTCAAGGACGCACTCGCCACAGGCGGCGTTCAGCGGGTGGTCTTCGTCAACTCACCCGGCGGGGATCTGTGGACCGGCCTGCAGATTGGCCGCATGATCCGCGATGCCGGACTCGAGACACGAGTGTCTGGCCATTGCCATTCGGCCTGCTCGATCATGTTCCTCGGGGGCCGCGACCGTCGCTTCGCGACGGGTCACCCTGCCCGCGCGACCATGCTCGGTCTGCACGGGCCCCACAACCGGATGTCGCGCGCGATTGCATTCGAAGCCGCGCCCCAGATCTACGCGTTCTACCGTCTGCAGATGGGTGAACGCTTCGACTCGACCCTCATCAACAAGGCCCTGTACGGCATCACCGATGCCGCAGGCATGCTGCGTCTGCGGGAGACGGCACGAACAAAGCCAGACGACAGGGTGCCATGGTTCTGCCCCAAAGGTTCGACGCCGCTGGCAGAGTGCGAGCGCTTTCCGGGGCATGACGCCTACACACTCGGCCTTGTGACCGATCCGCAGACCGAGGAGATCGAACTCCCGCAGGCCCTCCGCGCTACTTTCACCTTTTACGGGGTCCGATTCACCGAAACCTTGACTTCGGTTTCCGACGCAGGGATCGATGAGATCACGCGCACCTACTGCGACGGAGGTGAGTTGTGCATGGTACTGGCCCGGCGCGAACTGGCAGCCTGGCGCGAACGAGAGCCACACCGCGCGTTGGCCATCGGGCAGGGCAAGCGAGGCTTCGGCTGGACGCAGCGTGGTGACACCCCGTTGAATGCCGCGCTGCGGGCGTTGTACCTTTGCAATCACGTCCAGAAGAACCCCAAGCTGTGCCGTCTCGTAGCGGTCGACGAATACCTCGTACCCGACCTGCACGCACAGGCGCGGCAGCAGTTCGATGTGCTACGTCCGAACCTGCCGACTCCACCGGCAGACCTGGTGCAGGAAGAACGTGACGAGGCGGGCGGGTCCACGCCCAGCCAACGTCGGACCGGTGACCCAGCGGGACTCACGCCCAGGCAGATCGACGGGGTGACGAGATGGAACACAGACACTTTGGCGCTTGCCCTCGGCACTCCGACGCCACCTTTGCTGATCGACGTTGGCGGGATGGTCGATTCGATGCTTCCAGGCGCCTTGCACTTTCTTCATGGCGGACTGGCACTGAACGACCCTGCGGCAGAGCGAGCCTTTGACGAGCGCTTCAGACGCATGCTTGAAGCAGCCGGGGCGCATACCGATCGTGCCGTCGTTTTCTACGGCAACGATTCAGGCAATTGGTGGGCCGCCAACGCGGCGATGCGGGCCAGGGACGCGGGTTATACCGAGGTCGGCTGGTACCGTGGCGGTCTGGCGGCCTGGCTTCGAGCGGGTATGCCAGTGGTACCGAAGGTCGCCTCGGCGGTCCTGAATTGAGGATTCGGCGGTGGGCCGGGCCACCTCGAAGGCCGTCTTGAAGGTTGCGTGGCAACTTATGTTCGTGCCGGTCGGTAAGTCGCAACTGCGGCAAAGTGCCCTTCGGGTACTGCTTTGGCTCGGCCTCGGGCTCGGGATACAGCCCGCACATGCAATGACGCTCGAGCGCGTCGGCGCGGACCTCTACGCCAGCGGGCCGATCGTCGGCGCCGACGTGGACGCCTTCAAGGCCGAGTTCGCGCGCGGCGGGCTGCGGCGGCTGGTTCTCGTGAATTCGCTGGGCGGTGAGCTCAAGGCCGCGCTGCAGATCGCGCTGATGGTGCGCGATGCGCGGCTGGACACGCTCGTGTCGGGGCAGTGCCATTCGTCGTGCTCGCTGATCTTCGTGGCCGGACGCGAGCGCCGCTTCGCCACCGGCAGCAAGCCACGCAGCACCATGGTGGGCATCCACGGCCCGAACAACCGCAACACCCGTGAACCCAGCCCGCAGGCGGCCTCGCTGATGCTGCGCTTCTACCGCGAGCGCATGGGCGCGAGGTTCGACGACCGCATCATCGGCCAGGCGTTGTACGCGATCACCGAGCACAACGGCATGCTGCGCCTGCGCGAGATCGAGCGCAACCGGCCGGAAGACAGGACCCCCTGGTTCTGCCCCAGTGCGCAGACGCCGCCGGCGGCCTGCACACGACACCACGGGCACGACGCCTACACACTGGGCGTGGTCACGCACCGCGAGACGGTGGAGATCGACCTGCCCACGTCGATGCGCACGGCGTTGACCTACTTCGGCCTGCGCCTGGACGAGGAAGGCGAGCCGCTGCCGCAGCGGCTGGCCGACCTGTCGGGCCCGGCCTGTCGCGCCAGCGCCGCCTGCGCCCGCGGCTTCGACGCCGCGGCGCAGCGCTGGCTCGAGGCCGAGTACCACCGCGCCGTGGCGATCGGGCTGGACCAGCCGGGGTATGTCTTCAGCCGCAATGCCGACAGCCCCACCCAGGCCATGCTGCGCGCGCTGTTCGCCTGCAACCACATGCGCAACAGCGGCCGCCTGTGCCGGGTCGTCGCCGTGGACGACCGTGAGGTGCCCGACCTGGTGAGCCTGGCCGAGCGCCAGGCCGCCGAGCTGCTGGGCGGCCTGCCCACACCCGACCCCCGCGCGGTGGCGTCGGAGAACGAGGATGCCGCGTCGGAAATGCCCTGGACCTATCGGACGACCGATGTTCGCAGCCCGGCCCCGGCGCGCCTGGAAGGCGTGCAACGGCTGGACACGGCCACGCTCGCGCGGGCGCTGCGCCAGACACAGCCGCCGCTGCTGATCGACGTGGCGCCGGGGGGCGAGGCCATGCTGCCCGGCGCCCTGCACTTCGTCAACGGCGGCCGGGCCTTTCGCGATCTGCGCACCGAGAACGGCTTCGAGCAGCGCTTCCTGGCCATGCTGAAGGCCGCCGGCGCCGAGCCCGGGCGGGAGATCGTCTTCTACTGCAGCGATGCGCGCAGCTGGCAGTCGGCCAACGCCGCGATGCGCGCGCAGCGCGCCGGCTACACCCGGGTGTCGTGGTACCGCGGCGGGCTGGCGGCCTGGCAGAAAGCCGGGATGCCGACGGTGCAAAAGACGGCGGTGGCCGTGCTGCAGTGAGGCTGCCACGTGCAGCCTCCGACCTCTCCCCGGCGGGAAGAGGTCGTCACGCGCGCGCCTTCTCCGCCACGATGGCGAGCGTGGAAAACCAGCGGTAGGGCACCCGCTGCAGCATCTGCCGCCGCTGCCGTGGCGAGGCCTGCGCCAGTGCGCGCTCTACGGCCCGCATCCAGGCCCCGGGCACGGGCAGGCAACGCCCGCGCAGGGTGATCCAGGCACGCGCGCGCGCGAACCCGGCCCGGACGAACAATGCCGTCAATTCGGTGGCCGTGTACTCCTTGAGGTGCAGGCCCCGGGCTTCCGGGTCGAAGTGGCGCGAGATGTCGTGCGGGCCGCTCAGCCGGCTGGGCGTCACGCACACGTAGACACCACCGGGCGCCAGCGCGGCGACGATCCCGCGCAACTGCTCGGCCGCATCGTCGGGGTGCAGATGCTCCATCAGCTGATGGCTGTAGACGACGTCGGCCGACCCCGCCGGCACCGGCACCGTCACCCCGTCGGACAACCGCAGCTGGAAATTGCGCGGCAGGTCGTCGCGGCGCGTGATCTCGGCGCTGACGTCCACACCGACGACCTCGCGCGCTGTCGCGCAGGCGCGAAACGACAGCGCGCAGTCGCCCGGGCCGATCTCGACCAGTGTCGTGCGCGGGGTCAGGAAGCGCCCCAGCAAGCGCATCTGCGCGTCGACCTCGCGCTCGCGCGCCGGCACGGTGCCATGCGACGTGAGTTGCGGATGGTCAGGCACCCGCCGGAACAGCTCGTCGTAGAGCGTGGCGTAGAGCCGACGGCGCTCGGGCGCTGGCGCGTCGCGCAGCCGGTCGGCGAGTTCGCGCTCGATGTCGTAGTGGGCACGCAGGCGCTGCGAGCTGCGGGCCTCCACGGGTGCGGCAAGTCCCTCGGCTGGGGACAGGGTGGCGGTGACGGACATCGGCAGGCACGCTCCTCAGATGAAGGCCATGCCGTCTTGTACGCGTCAGCGGCCGCGCGCGCCATCCCTAGC
>JBMTXX010000284.1:0-4447 GCA_049453935.1 Rubrivivax sp. | reverse complement strand
AGATCACCGGCCCGGGCAACGCCTACGTGGCCAGCGCCAAGCGCCGCGTGTTCGGGCAGGTGGGCATCGACATGATCGCCGGGCCGAGCGAGATCCTGGTGCTGGCCGACGGCAGCACGCCGCCCGACTGGGTGGCGATGGACCTGTTCAGCCAGGCCGAGCACGACGAGCTCGCGCAGAGCATCCTGCTCAGCCCCGACGCGGCCTACATCGACGCGGTGCAGGCCGCCATCGACCGGCTGCTGCCCGGCATGCCGCGGCGCGAGGTGATCCGCGCCTCGCTGGAGGGGCGCGGCGCGCTGGTGCGCACGCGCAGCATGGAGGAAGCCTGCGCGATCAGCAACCGCATCGCGCCCGAGCACCTGGAGGTGAGCGCGCGCGAGCCCCAGCGCTGGGAGCCACTGCTGCGTCACGCCGGGGCGATCTTCCTGGGCGCCTGGACGAGCGAGAGCCTGGGCGACTACTGCGCCGGCCCGAACCATGTCCTGCCGACTTCGGGCACGGCGCGCTTCTCGTCGCCGCTGGGCGTCTACGACTTCCAGAAGCGATCGAGCCTGATCGAGGTCAGCGAGGCCGGGGCCCAGGTGCTCGGGCCGATCGCCGCCGAGCTGGCGCTGGGCGAAGGCCTGCAGGCGCACGCGGGCGCGGCGCAGATGCGGCTGCGTCAGGCTTGAGGCCCCCGGTGCGCCCCCAGAACATCCGGCCCGCAGCAGCGATCCACGCAACCCTCCTCGCCCCCTCCGCATGAGTTCGTCGTCCACCCCGCTGTCTGCCCGGCTGCAGGCCACGCTGCGCCAGGACGTGCAGTCCATGCACGCCTACGCGATCCAGCCCAGCGCCGGCTTCGTCAAGCTGGACGCGATGGAGAACCCGTTCACGCTGCCCGCCGAGCTGCAGCGCGAACTCGGCGAACGCCTGGGACGCGTCGCGATCAACCGCTACCCCGGCGAGGGGCCGGCGCGTTTGCGCGAGGCGCTGGCTCGCCATGTGGGTTTGCCGGCAGGCTGCGCGCTGACGCTGGGCAACGGCTCGGACGAGCTGATCGACATGCTGTCCGTGGCCTGCATGAAGCCGGGCGCGACGGTGCTGGCCCCGCTGCCGGGTTTCGTGATGTACGAGATGAGCGCCACGCTGCGCGGGCTGCGCTTCGTCGGCGTGCCGCTGACCGCCGACTTCGAGCTCGACGAGGCCGCGATGCTGTCGGCCATCGAGCAGCACGGCCCGGCCCTGACCTACATCGCCTACCCGAACAACCCGACAGCCAACCTGTTCGACGACGCCATCATCGACCGCATCGTCGAGGCGGTCGGCCGGCAGCAGGGCTTCGTCGTCATCGACGAGGCCTACCAGCCCTTCGCATCGCGCAGCTGGATGCCACGGCTGGCTGCGCAACCGCACGTGCTGGTGATGCGCACGCTGTCGAAGTTCGGCCTGGCCGGCGTGCGCCTGGGCTACCTGTGCGCAAACACGGCACTGATCGACGAGATCGACAAGGTGCGGCCGCCGTACAACGTCGGCGCGCTGAACGCCGAGGCTGCGCTGTTCGCGCTCGAGCACGCCGACGAGTTTGCACGCCAGGCGGCGGTGCTGCGCGACGAGCGCGCGCAGCTGATGCGGGCCCTGGCGGCGATGCCCGGCGTGCGCCCCTACCCCAGCGAAGCCAACATGATCCTCGTGCGCGTGCCCGATGCCCGGCTGGCCTTCGAGGGCCTGAAGGGGCGCGGCATCCTGGTCAAGCACATCGCCGGCCTGCACCCGCTGCTGGCGAACTGCCTGCGCCTGACGGTGGGTACGCCCGAAGAGAACCGCCAGATGCTGGCCGCGCTGCAGGCCAGCCTGGGGCCACGCCCCTGATTCACATCGACTGGAGCCGCCCATGGACACGCACGCCCCCCGCAGCGCCGAAGTGCGGCGCGACACCAAGGAGACCCGCATCCGGGTCCGCCTGGATCTGGACGGCCGCGGCGACGCGAAGCTCGCCACCGGCATCGGTTTCTTCGACCACATGCTCGACCAGATCGCCCGGCACGGCCTGATCGACCTGGAGATCGAGGCCCAGGGCGACCTGCACATCGACGGCCACCACACGGTGGAGGACGTCGGCATCACGTTGGGCATGGCGGTCGCGCGCGCCGTGGGCGACAAGCGCGGCATCACGCGCTACGGCCATGCCTACGTGCCGCTGGACGAGGCCCTGTCGCGCGTCGTCGTCGACTTTTCGGGCCGGCCCGGCCTGCACATGCACGTGCCCTTCAAGTCCGGCATGATCGGCGGCTTCGACACCCAGCTCACCTACGAGTTCTTCCAGGGCTTCGTCAACCACGCGCTCGTGACGCTGCACATCGACAACCTCAAGGGCGAGAACGCGCATCACCAGTGCGAGACCGTGTTCAAGGCCTTCGCCCGTGCGCTGCGCATGGCGCTCACGCCGGACGCCCGCATGGCCGGCCACATCCCCTCCACCAAGGGAGCGCTGTAGACATGCCTGCCACCGTGGCCGTCGTCGACTACGGCATGGGCAATTTGCGCTCGGTGTCGCAGGCCGTGGCGCACGTGGCGCGCGACACCGACATCCGCGTCATCGTCACCTCGAATCCCGAGGAGGTCTGGAGCGCCGACCGCGTGGTGCTGCCCGGCCAGGGTGCAATGCGCGACTGCATGCACGAACTGCGGGCGTGCGGGATGCTCGAAGCCGTGCTCGACGCCGCCGCACGCAAGCCGCTGATGGGTGTGTGCATTGGCATGCAGATGCTGCTGGACCACAGCGAGGAGCAGGACACCCCGGGCCTGGGCCTGATCCCCGGGCGTGTGCGCCGCTTCGACATGCAGGGCCGACGCCAGCCCGACGGCAGCCGCTACAAGGTGCCGCAGATGGGATGGAACCGCGTGCACCCGGCCAGCGCAGGCCAGACCGGGTGCCACCCGATGTGGGCCGGGGTGCCGGACGGGGCTTGGTTCTACTTCGTCCACAGCTACTACGCCGCGCCCGACGATCCAGCCCACTGCGCCGGGCAGGCGGATTACGGCGGGCGCTTTACCTGCGCCGTGGCACGCGATAACATTTTTGCCACGCAGTTCCACCCGGAGAAGAGTGCCGACCTGGGGCTGGCGCTGTACCGCAACTTCCTGCACTGGTCACCCTGAAGCCCTCTTTCCGACCGGCCCGCGTCGGTCCCCGCTGCCAAGTGGCTGCAAGTCCGCGTCCGACGGCCCGTCGGTCTTCATCGACCCCTTCACCACCCTGACCGAGCCATGCTGCTCATCCCCGCCATCGACCTGAAGGACGGCCAGTGCGTCCGCCTTCAACAGGGCGACATGAACGTGTCGACCACCTTCGGTACAGACCCGGCCGCGATGGCGCGGCGCTGGCTGGACGCCGGCGCGCGCCGGCTGCACCTGGTGGACCTGAACGGGGCCTTCGCCGGCAAGCCAGTGAACGAAGGCGCCATCCGCGCCATCGTGCGGGAGGTCGGCGACGAGATCCCGATCCAACTCGGTGGCGGCATCCGGGACCTCGACACGATCGAGCGCTACCTTGACGACGGCATCAGCTACGTCATCATCGGCACGGCCGCGGTGAAGAACCCGGGCTTCCTGAAGGACGCCTGCAGCGCCTTCGGCGGGCACGTGATCGTCGGCCTGGACGCCAAGGACGGCAAGGTGGCCACCGACGGCTGGAGCAAGCTCACCGGGCACGAAGTGGTGGACCTCGCCCGCAAGTTCGAGGACTACGGCATCGAAGGCGTGATCTACACCGACATCGGTCGTGACGGCATGCTCACCGGCATCAACATCGACGCCACCGTGCGGCTGGCGCAGGCCCTGAGCGTGCCGGTGATCGCCTCCGGTGGGCTGTCGGGTCTGCCCGACATCGAACGCCTGTGCCATGTCGAGGACGAAGGCGTCGAAGGCGTGATCTGCGGACGGTCGATCTACACCGGCGCCCTCGATTTCGTCGCCGCCCAGCGGCGCGCGGACGAGCTGCGCGGCGAGCCGGCGGACTGAAAACCGGCAAAGATTCATTTCCTCCACGCCCGGCTGGCTGGGCGACGGACGCTCCGGCGCTGCGCGTCCGGTCGACCGACGACCGACACCCTCATCCGGCCCATCCTGAAAGCACGGCAGGACTCGGCCTCACCGCACGCCCAACGCCCCACGCCCGAACCGACATGCTCGCCAAACGCATCATCCCCTGTCTGGACGTCACCGCCGGCCGCGTCGTCAAGGGCGTCAACTTCGTCGAGTTGCGCGATGCAGGGGATCCGGTGGAGATCGCCGCACGCTACAACGACCAAGGGGCCGACGAGCTGACCTTCCTCGACATCACGGCCACGTCGGACGGGCGCGACCTGATGCTGCACATCGTCGAGGCCGTGGCCTCGCAGGTCTTCATCCCGCTGACGGTCGGCGGTGGTGTGCGCAGCGTCGAGGACGTGCGCTGGCTGCT
>JBMTXX010000283.1:0-4459 GCA_049453935.1 Rubrivivax sp. | reverse complement strand
GGCGCTGGGCGCCGGCGCCTCCGAGGTCTACCTGATCGAGGAGCCCATGGCTGCGGCCATCGGCGCGGGCTTGCCGGTGAGCGAACCCTCCGGCTCGATGGTCATCGACATCGGCGGCGGCACCACCGAAGTCGGCGTGATCGCGCTCGGTGGCATGGTCTACAAGGGCAGCATCCGCGTGGGCGGCGACAAGTTCGACGAGTCCATCATCAACTACATCCGCCGCAATTACGGCATGCTGATCGGCGAGCCCACGGCCGAGGCGATCAAGAAGAACATCGGCAGCGCCTTCCCAGGTAGCGAGGTCAAGGAGATGGAGGTCAAGGGCCGCAACCTCTCCGAGGGCGTGCCTCGCAGCTTCACCGTCAGCTCCAACGAGATCCTCGAGGCGCTGACCGACCCGCTGAACCAGATGGTCAGCGCGGTCAAGAACGCACTCGAACAGACGCCGCCCGAACTCGGCGCAGACATCGCCGAGCGCGGCATGATGCTGACCGGCGGCGGCGCGCTGCTGCGCGATCTGGATCGCCTGCTGGCCGAGGAGACCGGCCTGCCGGTGCTCGTGGCGGAAGACCCGTTGACCTGCGTCGTCCGCGGCTGCGGCATGGCGCTGGAGCGGATGGAACGTCTGAGCACGATCTTCACCTACGAGTGACGGACGTCGCGGGTCATGAACCTGCGCGCGCCCGCCTGATGTCGAACACGTCCTGAACACGGGCTCGGTCGCGATGCCGCTCGAGACACTGGACCGTACACCCCCGCCCTTCTTCCGTCAGGGCCTGCCCGCTTGGGCGCGACTCGGGGTGTTGTCGGGCTTGGCGGTGCTGTTGATGCTGGCGGATGCGCGCTGGCGCGTGGCCGAGCCGCTGCGTCTGACCTTGTCCACGGCTCTGCTGCCGCTGGAGCATGCCGCGGCCCTGCCGGTGCAGGCCTGGCACCACGCTGGCGCCTATTTCGGCAGCCTGCGCGAGGCCCAGGCGGCCGAAGACGCGGCGCGTGAGTCGCTGGTGCGCCTGGTCGCCCGGGCCGATCAGGCCGATCGTCTGGCGGCGGAGAACGCGCGCCTTCGCGCGCTGCTGGAGCTGCGGCCCTCGCTGACGATCAGATCGGTGCCCGCCGAGGTGCTGCGCGAGTCGGCCGACCTCTTCTCCAGGCGTGTGGTCATCGACCGCGGCCGCACCCACGGGGTGATGAGCGGCGCGCCCGTCATCGACGATCGCGGCGTGCTGGGGCAGGTCACGCGGGTCTTCCCCTTGAACGCCGAGGTGACCCTGCTGACCGACCGGGATGCCGCCATTCCGGTACTGAACACCCGCACGGGCGTGCGCGGTGCCGCCTTCGGCGGCGTCGACGGGGGTGCGAACCCGGGCATGGAGTGGCGCTATGTGGCGGCCGATGCCGACATCCAGGAGGGAGATCTGCTGACCACCAGCGGGCTGGACGGGGTGTACCCACCGGGGCTGCCGGTTGCGCGGGTCACGTCGATCGAGCGACGCGCCGAATCGGGCTTCGCGCGCGTGCGCCTGACGCCCGCGGCGCCGGCAGACCGGGTGCGTCACGTGCTCGTCCTGGAGCCGGTGTCTGCGCAATGGCCGGACGATCTTCCGCCCGCCCGTCCCGCCGAGTCGGTCATGCAGCCCCCGGCATCACCGGCGACCGACACGCCGCAGGGGCCGCGCTGATGCTGCCCCGCGCCGGTGACACGCTGCTGCTGCCGGTCAACCCGGCCTTCATCGCGCTGACCGTCGTCGGAGCGCTCGTCGTCACCCTGGTGCCTTGGGGACGGTTGCCGGCTGCGCCCGACCCCATGGCGCTGGTGCTGACCTTCTGGTGTGTGCACCAGCCGCGCCGGGTTGGAGTGGGTTTGTGCTTTGTCTTCGGGCTGCTGGTGGACGTGCACGAAGGCGCCCTGCTCGGTCAGCACGCGCTCGCCTACACCCTGCTGGGCCACGCCGCGGTCACGATGAACCGGCGCCTGCGGTGGTTCAGCCCCTTCGAGCAGGCCGTGCAGGTGCTGCCCCTTTTCGCGGGTGCCACGGCCGTGTGCCTGGCGGTGGGGATGCTGGCCGGGGGGATGTTCCCCGGCTGGAGCCTGCTGTGGTCGCCCCTGCTGTCGGCGCTGCTGTGGCCGGCCGTGGCCTGGGCGCTGCTGATGCCGCAGCGTCGGCCTCCCGATCCCGACAAGCACCGGCCCCTCTGAGCAAGGGGCACCGACGCGATGTCCGAGATCCGCAACGTCGAGCAGGACCTGCACCTCTTCCGCACGCGCGTGATCGCGGCCGGCGGGCTCGTGCTGCTGTGCTTTGCCCTGCTGTGCGCGCGTCTGGTGTGGTTGCAGGTGGTCCGACACGACGACCTGGCCCTTCAGGCCGAGGCCAACCGCATCACGGTCGTGCCGCTGGTACCCACCCGAGGCCAGATCGTCGACCGCAACGGGGTCGTGCTGGCCAGCAGCTTCTCCGCCTACACGCTCGAAGTCTCGCCACGTCTGGCGTCGGCCGACCTGGAGCGGCTGGTCCGGGACCTCCAACCGCTGGTGGAGATCTCGGCGCGCGACCTGCGCCGTTTCCGTCGCCTGCGCGAGGAGTTCAAGGGCGCGGACATGCTGCCGCTGCGCACCCGTCTCAGCGACGCCGAGGTGGCGCGCTTCCTGGTGCAGCGACACCGTTTCCCCGGAGTGGACGTGAGCGCGCGGCTGTTCCGGCACTACCCGATGGGCGAGACGGGCGCACACGTGGTCGGCACGATCGGTCGCGTCAACGAGGCCGACCAGCGGGCCATGGAAGACTGGGACGAAGACCGTCTGGCCAACTACCGCGGGACCGAGGTCATCGGCAAGTCCGGCCTGGAGCAGGCCTACGAGCAGGCCCTGCACGGTTTCACGGGTTTCGAGGAGGTGGAGACCAGCGCGGCCGGCCGGCCGGTGCGTCGCCTGGGCAGCCGCCCGTCCACGCCGGGCGACAAGCTGGTGCTGTCGGTCGACATCCGCTTGCAGGCCCTGGTCGAACAGCTCTTCGGCGACCGCCGGGGCGCCCTGGTGGCGCTGGACCCTCGCAACGGCGAGGTGCTCGCGCTGGTCAGCATGCCCAGCTTCGACCCCAATCTGTTCGTCGACGGCATCGATGTCGAGAGCTGGCGCGAGCTCAACGAGTCCATCGACCGGCCACTGGTCAACCGGGCCCTGCGTGGCACCTATCCGCCGGGTTCGACCTTCAAGCCCTTCATGGCGATGGCCGCACTGCACACCGGCAAGCGAACCACTGCGCAGACCGTGTGGGATGGCGGCACCTTCGAACTCGGCAACCACGTCTTCCGCAGCCATGGCGATACCGGCCTGGGCATGGTGGACCTGCGGGAGTCCATCGTCAAGTCGAGCAACGTCTATTACTACACGCTGGCCAACGAAATGGGCGTCGACCTGATGCATGCGCAACTCACCCCGTTCGGGTTCGGTCAGCGCACCGGCATCGATCTCGAGGGCGAGGCCGCCGGCGTCCTGCCATCCACCGATTGGAAACGGCGCCAGTTCAAGCGGCCGGAGCAGCAACGCTGGTACGCCGGCGAGACCATCTCCCTGGGCATCGGGCAGGGCTACAACAACTTCACGATGCTCCAGTTGGCCAGCGCGACAGCGACGCTGGTGTCCGGCGGACAGCGCTACCAGCCCCGGCTGGTGCGGGAAATCGAAGACCCGAACGGCATGGCAAAGCGGGCCACCGGACCACTGGCGCTGCCCGCGCTGCCGCTCAAGCCCGCACACGTGGCGGCCGTGCGCGAGGCGCTGCACGCGGTCACGACCGAGGGCACGGCCGCCGGAGTCTTCGCCGGCGCGCCCTATGCCAGCGGCGGCAAGACCGGTACCGCGCAGGCGGTGGGGGTGCGCCAGAACGAGCGCTACGACGCGGCCAGGCTCGAGGAGCGCAAGCGCGACCATTCGCTGTACATGGCCGCCGCCCCGATCGACGCGCCCACGGTGGCGCTGGCAGTCATCGTCGAAAACGCCGGCTTCGGCTCCCGCGCGGCAGCACCGATCGCGCGGAGGGTCTTCGACTACCTGCTCCTTGGGCAATACCCGAGCGAAGAGGACATCGCCGCGGTGCGTGCCGGCCGCGCGGCACAGCCGCTGGGCACGCCGCGCCCAGCGTCCGAGGTGCCGTTGCCCGGCATTGACACGGCAGCAGCGGCCGCACGACCGGGCCCGCCACCGCGCACCAACCTGATGGCCTGGCGCGACGCGCGATTGGCAGCGCAGCCATGAACGCCGTCGTGCAGCGGCCTTCGCCCTGGCACCTCGCTGTCGGACTGGTGCGCGGTTTCGATCCGCCACTGATGCTGGCCATCGCGCTGCTGGCTGCGATCGGCCTGGTGACGATGTACTCGGCCGGTTTCGACCACGGCACGCGGTTCGTCGACCATGCGCGCAACCTCGGCATCGGGCTGGCCGTGGCGCTGGTCGTGG
>JBMTXX010000282.1:0-4484 GCA_049453935.1 Rubrivivax sp. | reverse complement strand
TGCGACCAGACCAGAACTCACGCTCGAAGCCCTCGTTGCCGTCATGCACGCGCTTGAGGCTGAAGATCTTCCCAAAGATCGCTGCCCAACTGGCCACCGAGACCAGCATCAAGCCCGCCATCACAAGTTGCACCAGCAGGCTCGCATTGAGGACGAGATAGACGATGGACAGATCCTGGCTCATGGTGCGCGGCGTCGGATGAGAGGCGAAGCGTTGATTGTTGCAGTGTCTGGGCGTCAGGGCGATGCCGAAGACCCTCGGGCGTGCCACAAATCGCAGGGCAGCGCCACGAAGCCCGGCCGCTTGACGGGTGTCACGGAGGCGGCTTCAAGGACCAAGCTCAGCCACTGCGGAGGGCAGCCGTCGTGGGCGACGGGTCGCCGCCTCGACGCAGGCAACCCGCACCCGGCCGGTGCACAGGGGCTGGCCCTGACGAAGGACGTCCTGTCTCAGCCAGATCGACGCGCGCCCAGGCTCCGTCAGCGCCACGGTGACGGTCAGCAGATCGTCGAGCTGCGCCGGCTGCAGCAGTCTCAGCTCGATGTCGCTGACCACGAACATCACGCCTTCAGTCTCACGCAGTTTGTGCTGTTCGACACCAAGGCGGCGCAGCCACTCGGTGCGCGCGCGTTCCATGAACTTCAAGTAGTTGGCGTGGTAGACGATGCCTCCGGCATCGGTGTCTTCCCAGTAGACCCGCAGGTCCAACTGGAAATCGCCCGCGCGATCACCCCTCATGGCGCGCTGCCGTGCCCGGCACCGGACGGGACCGTGGCCCGCATTCCTGCCTGGAGCACCGCGTCGATGCGCGACAGCGCTTCGGCGATCTCACTCATCGAACTCGCGAAGCTCAGTCTCAGGTAGCGCTCGGCTGCGGCCGGGCCGAAATCGCGTCCGGGCGTGAGTGCCACCTGCGCGCGATGCAGCAGTTGGTGCGACAGGTCCCAACTGCCCAGCCCGGTTCCGGTGGCGTCGGTCCAGGCGTAGAACGCGCCATCGGGCTCGACTGGCACCGGCAACCCGATGCGCTGCAAGCCCCCCACGACCGCATCGCGCCGCCGCTGGAACTCGCCCCGGCGTCGTTCGCACTCAGCCAGCGTCTGCGGCTCGAACCCCGCGAGCGCCGCGTGCTGAGCCAGGGTCGAGGCGCAGATGTAGAGGTTCTGTGCCAGGCGTTCCACCGCAGGCACCAGGGACTGCGGCAACACCAGCCAGCCCAGACGCCAGCCGGTCATCGCGAAGTATTTCGAGAAGCTGTTGATCGAGACGATGTCGTCGCCCAAGGCCAGCGCGCTGCGCGAGAAGTGCGCGTCATAGCTCAGCCCGAGATAGATCTCGTCGACCAACGTCACGCCCGAGCGCTCACGCACCGCCTGAACGATGGCGTCCAGCTCGGCCGGGTCGATCGAGGTGCCGGTGGGGTTTGAGGGCGAGGCCAGCAGCACGCCACGCGTGCCTGGCCCCCAGGCCGCGCGCACGGTGGCCGCGTCGAGCTGGAAGCGCTGTGCCGGGCCGCAAGGCAGCAAGCGCGGTGTGGCGCCGCTGGCGGTGACGAAGTGGCGATTGCAGGGATAGCTCGGGTCCGGCATCAGCACATCATCGCCGGGCTCGAAAAGCGCCAGACAGATCAGTTGCAGCGCGGCCGAGGCCCCGGCCGTGATGAAGATGCGGGCCGGGTCGATCTCCAGGCCGTGGCGCTGCGCATACCAGCGGGACAGCGCCTGCCTCAGCACGGGCAACCCGGCCGCCGGCGTGTACTGTGTGTGCCCGCCCACAAGCGCTGCATGCGCGGCAGCCTCGATCTGCGCCGGTGCCTGGAAGTCGGGCTCTCCGATGTTCAGATAGATCATCGGCCGCCCGCCGAGTGCTGGATCGCACATCGGCGACTGCGCAAGCTCGCGCGCAGCCTTGGCCATTTCCATGACCCAGAACGGTTCGATGCGGTCGACTCTGGAGGCGGTCTTCATCGGCAGGTGCCCGAATCGGTGGGGGCCTGGCGCTGCAGGCGCTCGCGGCGGGTTCAGGTGTCGCGCACTCGCCCGGACGATCGGGCATCGACCGCTGGTCGGGCGTGCCCTTGCGCCAGACGCTCGGCGCGCTCGGCGCGTGCCTGTGCAACTTCGGCCGGTCGCAGGTCCTTGGCCACACGGTCCAGCACGCCGTTGACATACTTGTGGCCGTCCGTGCCGCCGAAGACCTTGGTCAGTTCGACGGCCTCGTTGATCGCCACTCGGTAGGGCACTTCCATCAGGTGGGACAACTCCCAGGCCCCGACCATCAGCGCGGCGTGCTCCACCGGCGACAAGCTGGCTGTGTTGCGGTCCACATGCCGGCCCAGCATCTGGTCGAGCGCCGACGCGTCGCGCACGCACCCGTGCAGCAATGCGTCGAAGTGGGACGCGTCACACTGCTCGAAACCTTCCTGCTCGCGCATATGGGCGTCGATGACTCCGGCATCGCTGCCCGACACCAGCCACTCGTACAAACCCTGGAGCGCAAACTCTCGTGCGCGCCGGCGCGGCGACTTTGCGACGGGTTTGCGTGGATCGCCCTTCACGCCGGCGTGATGTGGCGCGCCAGCCGAAGTCGGCCGGGGGGGCAATGAGGATGGCATGTCGTGAGGCAAGTCGATGAGGGCGTGGAAGAGAGAGCGACGGCGTGAGGTGCTCGCCAGCGCAGGGGGCCCGATCAGCGTTCGGTGTCGATCGTATCGATCCAGTCCAGCAGCCGTGACATTTCCACGGCCACACACGCCGCGTCGCGGCCCTTGTCTTCCACACGTGCCCAGGCCTGCGCCGTGGTCTCGACGGTGAGGATCGCGTTCGCCACCGGGATCCGGTGGTCCAGCGCGATGCGGCTGACACCAGCACCGCTTTCGTTGGCGACCAGTTCGAAATGGTAGGTCTCGCCGCGGATCACGCAGCCCAGGGCGATCAAGGCATCGTGGGAACCGGTGTCGGCCAGCGCCTGCAGCGCGATCGGCACTTCGAGCGCCCCAGGCACGTCGACGACCCGCACATGGTCGGCCTCGACCCCCAGCCGGTGGAGCTCGGACAGGCAGGCATCGGCCATCGCCGCGGTGATCTCGTGGTTGAAGCGGGCTCGCACGACACCGATGGACAGGCCTTGGCCATCCAGATCGATCTTCGGGCCGCGGTCGGACTGTTGCATGGTGGATCTCGGGGAACGTACGGGTCGGGGGTCAGCCTGCGGCGGCCGGTGGTGGCTCGAAGCCGGTGACTTCCAGCCCGTATCCGGTCATGCTGGGGATGCGACGAGGTTGCCCGAGCAAGCGCATGCGGGTCACACCCAAGCCACGCAGGATCTGCGCACCGACCCCATAGGTGCGCAGGTCCATCGGCCTGGGTGCCGCGGCGCCAGCGTCCGCCGGCATGACCTGCCGCAGGAAGGCTGAAGGCTCCTGTCCGCAGTTCAGCAACACCGCCACCCCGGCCCCCGCAGCGCGCAGCGCCTGCAGTGCCCGGGGCAGTGGCCAGGAATGTCTCGAAGCGCTCAGGTCCAGCAGATCCAGCGGCGACAGCGGCTCGTGCACACGGACCAGCACCTCGTCGCCAGGGCCCCACTGGCCATGGCTCAGGGCCATGTGAACCCCACCGCCACGGTCCTCATAGATGCTGCAATCGAAATCCCCCTGGGACGTCGACAGCCGACGGCCACCGACGCGGCGCACGAGGCTCTCGCTCTGGCTGCGAAAACCGATCAGGTCGGCGATCGTGCCGATCTTCAGCCCGTGGTGCTGCGCGAAGACTTCCAGATCCGGCAGCCGCGCCATTGTCCCGTCGTCGTTCATGACCTCGCAGATCACCGCCGCGGGCGTCAGTCCAGCCATCCGGGCCAGATCGCAACCTGCCTCGGTATGGCCCGCCCGCATCAGCACACCTCCGTCCTGTGCCTGCAAGGGGAAGATGTGTCCCGGTTGGACCAAATCAGACGGGCGCGCGTCGCGAGCGACCGCGGCCTGCACCGTGCGTGCGCGGTCGGCAGCCGAAATGCCTGTGGTCACGCCCGAGGCGGCCTCGATCGACACCGTGAAGGCCGTGCCGTGCCGGGTGCCGTTGCGCGTGGCCATCGGTGGCAGCTGCAGCCGCTCGCAGTGCTCCCGGGTCAGCGTCAGGCAGATCAGGCCACGCGCATGCCGTGCCATGAAGTTGATCGCCTGCGGCGTGACGTGATCCGCGGCGAGGACGATGTCACCCTCGTTCTCGCGGTCTTCCTCGTCCACGAGGACGATCATGCGCCCCGCGGCGAGTTCGGCCACGAGTTCAGGGATGGAGGCGATCGGCATCCAGGGATTGTAAGGAGGCGCGCCCGTCGCAGGCGGACGTCAATCGGCCGCGCGACGGCAGCCCAGGACGGCGTCACGCCGGGCCCGGGCGGCTGTGGCCCGCAGAAAGACAGCCCCGCACCACGAGAGCCCGGGGCGGCGGTTCGGGGGCGGCGTCAGTTGGCCCGCCGGTTCAGC
>JBMTXX010000281.1:0-4516 GCA_049453935.1 Rubrivivax sp. | reverse complement strand
ACTGGGTGGCCTTGCTGCGTTCCAGCCGCTACTGGGCCTACGTCCTTTGCATGGCATTTTCGGTGGGCGCCTTCTACGTGTTCGTCACGGGCGTACCCTACGTGGGCAAGGCAGCCTGGGGTCTGTCGCCTGCCGAGGTGGGTCTCGGCGTGGGGTCCATCACCGGCGGCTTTCTGGTCGGCGCAGCCATCAGCGCGCGGCAGGCGCGCCGGCTGGGCGTGGGCGTGCTGATGGTGACAGGCCGGGGGGTGGCCTTGTTGGGCATGCTGCTGGGCTTGGGGGTGTTCGCGGCGGGTGCCTCGCACCCGCTGGCGCTGTTCGGTCTGACGCTCTTCATCGGTCTGGGCAACGGTTTGACGCTGCCCAGCGCCAACGCCGGCGCCTTGTCGGTTCGCCCGTCGTTGGCCGGCACGGCCGCGGGGCTGGGGGGCGCATTGGTGATGGCCTTGGGGGCGGTGCTCAGCACGCTCACCGCGTTGGTGGTGGAGGGCTCTCCCGCTCCCTTCACCTTGCTCACGCTCCTCACGGGCTGCGTGCTGCTGTCGCTGGCAGCGGCGCTGGTGGCCCTGCGCCTGGAGCGCACCGCGACGCGCGGTTCCGGGCCGCGCGGTGCCCCGGGCCCGATGGCAACGGGCCTCTCGGATGCATCACGCGACGCCTGAGCGCCGCAGGCTTGCACGGCGAGCTTCCTGGAAGGACGGCATACCGTGTCACAGGCGCCGTTGACGGCGGCCTGGAGCACCCTGTCGTCTTGCGGGTCCGGCAGCCGCGGGCGCCACAAGAAGTGGATGTCCTGACGGATCGCCGTGGCGCACAGGTCATCGATCACGTCCTGGACCTGCGGCTCGCTCAGCGGCACCATCGCTGGCCGGCTCAACACCGACTCCCACTCCATCACCAAGGGTACGGACACCACGTGTTCGAAGCGCCCGGTGTCCACCCGCTGGAGCGGCGCGTAGGAAGCGCCTTGGCGTGAGTGGAGGGCGGCCACAGGGACGTTGGTACCTATCACCATGCGCTTCACAGTGACCTGGTGGCATCAACAGTAATGCCGACTCAGGAGTCATGGGGCTTGTCTCGCGTCTCCAGCAGCGATTGCAGGATCCTCCTCCGTACTTGATGCAGGCGGCGACTTGGGCGTTCGCGACGCCGGCTACTACGCGATCGATGTGCGCTACGGGGCCACAGGCGAGCCGATACGCACCTTTGTGTGCCACTGCGGGTTCTGCCAGCGCGTGACGGGGTCGACCTCGGACGCGCTGGTACGCCCCGAACTGGGTGACCATCCCTCCCACCTCCGGATCGATGGGCGCAGATGGCGGTCGTCCTGCCTGCGGCAGCCGATTGCTTTGCGGGCGCCCAGGCAAGCGTGGGCGGCAAGCCGCAGATCCCCACGCGCTGTTGACCGTCGAGCGCACGATGTGTCACACTTGTAGCACACCGGAGCCCCCATGCCGACCACCACGTTGAGACTGGACGATGCCCTGCGCGAGCGCATCGCCCGCATCGCCAAGGCCACGGACCAGACGCCTCACAACTTCATGCTGGCAGCCCTGGCCCAGAAGGCCGACGAGGCCGAATGGCGCCTGGCGCTGCAGGACGAGGCCCTGCAGCGAGACCAGGCCTTGCTGGCGGGCGAGCCGACGCTCGAGTGGCATGAGGTCCGCACCTACCTGCGCGCGCGCCTGGCCGATCCGGGCGTCGTTGGGCCCGCTGGCAAGGCCCGACGCCGGTGACCAGGGTCGTCCTGGCCCCGCAGGTCCGAGACGACTTCGACCGGATCTTCGACTTTCTGTTCGAGCACGCACCCGAACACGCTGCGCGACGTATCGAGGCCATCATCGCGGCCATCGACATCCTCGGCGTCAGCCCGCTGATCGGCCGCCCCGCCGCCTACGGGCAACGCGAGTTGGTCATCGCCACCGGGGCCAGCGGCTATCTCGCGCTGTACCGCTATGACCCCGGGCAGGAGACGGTGTTCGTCTTGGCGGTACGCAGCCAGCGCGAGCGTGGCTATCCCAGGCGCTGATGCATCGCGACAGATCCGCCCCGCCCGCATGGCCGACGTCGGCGGCCCGGGCTGGGAGCTGTACGTGCTTGTGGAGATGACGCGCCATCTGACTTCTCTGCTCGGTCTGCACGTGGTGCCGCACCGCGTCCCGCCCGGCGGGATGTGAGGTCCTGGAGAATCGGGTCCTTTTCATCGTTCGGGCATTTCGAGCTGGGGCCTTCGACAAGCTCTGCGTGGCTCGCCCCAGCCGCAAACGTGACCGGCGCCCCTTGACCGATCGCCACCTCTGGCAGATGCACACCGTTTTGCCCCTCGCCTGGAGCCCAGGATGACCGACACCGAACTCTTTGCCGCGCTGGATCTCGTCGACGCCGACCTGCGTGGCGGCGACCTTGAGGTGCGCTCGCCGATCGATGGTGCAACCCTCGCGCACGTGCCGCAGACCCCCTCAGATGAACTGCCCGCATTGGTGGACCGGGCGCAGGCAGCGTTCGCCGTCTGGCGCGAGGTGCCGGCGCCGCGACGAGGTGAGCTGGTGCGGCTGCTGGGCGAGGAGTTGCGTGCCGCCAAGCCGGCGCTGGCGGCGCTGGTCACCCGCGAGGCGGGCAAGATCACCTCCGAGGGCGCGGGCGAGGTGCAGGAGATGATCGACATCTGCGACTACGCTGTGGGCCTGTCGCGCCAGCTGTACGGGCTGACGATCGCCTCGGAGCGGCCCGGCCACCGGATGGCCGAGACCTGGCACCCGATGGGGCCGTGCGCGGTGATCACGGCTTTCAACTTCCCGGTGGCCGTGTGGTCCTGGAACGCGGCACTGGCCTTGGTGTGCGGCAACCCGGTGATCTGGAAGCCCTCGGAGAAGACGCCACTGACGGCCCTGGCGACGATGCGCGTCGTGCAGCGCGCGCTGCGGCGCTTCGGCGATGACGCGCCCGCGGGGCTGCTGCAACTGGCGCTGGGCGGTGCGGCGTTGGGCCAGGCCCTGGCGGCGGACCCGCGCGTGCCCATCGTCTCGGCCACCGGGTCCACGCGCATGGGCCGGGCGCTGGCGCCGGTGGTGGCGGCGCGCTTCGGGCGGTCCATCCTCGAGCTCGGCGGCAACAACGCGATGATCGTCGCGCCCTCGGCCGATCTGGACATGGCCGTGCGCGCCATCGTGTTCTCGGCTGTCGGCACCGCCGGGCAGCGTTGCACCACGCTGCGCCGGCTGATCGTGCACCGCTCGGTGCGCGAGGCGTTGTTGCAGCGCTTGCTCAAGGTCTACCGCGGCCTGCCGGTGGGCGACCCGCGCGCGCCGGGCACGCTGGTGGGCCCGCTGATCGACGCCGCTGCCGCCGCACGGATGCAGGCGGCACTGGGGCGCGCCAGCGCCGATGGCGGTGTGGTGCACGGCGGGGCTGCGGTCACGTCCGGTGTGCCTGCCGGTGGCGCTTACGTCGAGCCCGCGCTGGTGGAGATGCCTGCGCAGACGGCGATCGTGCGCGAGGAGACCTTCGCGCCGGTGCTGTACCTGATGACCTACGACACGCTGGCCGAGGCGATCGCCTTTCAGAACGATGTGCCCCAGGGCCTGTCGTCGTGCATCTTCACGCTCGACCTGCGCGAAGCCGAGACCTTCCTGTCGGCCGTGGGCTCCGACTGCGGCATCGCCAACGTCAACATCGGCCCCTCCGGCGCCGAGATCGGCGGCGCCTTCGGCGGTGAGAAGGACACCGGCGGCGGCCGCGAGAGCGGCTCGGACGCCTGGCGGGGCTACATGCGCCGGCAGACGAGCACCGTCAACTACTCGACCCGCCTGCCGCTGGCGCAGGGGGTGCGCTTCGACGTCTGAGGGCGCGGAACCGTGTGATAAAACCGCGTCCATGGGATACGCCGCACGCAAGCCTGCCATGGGCCCCGACGCCTACCTTGCCTGGGAGGCGGGGCAGCCCATACGCAGCGAATTCGTCGATGGCGAGGTCTTTGCGATGGCCGGGGCGGAGGAGCGGCATGTCACGGTGGCGGGGAATGCCTACATGGCTTTGCGCCAGGCTCTGGCCGGCACACCCTGCCGAACCTTCCTGACCGACATGAAGCTGCGCCCTCTGGGCGCCGACGATTTCTTCTACCCGGACGTCTTCGTCACCTGTGCCGAAGCCGACCGTGCGCTCGCGCAGTTCAAGCGCGAGCCCTGCCTGATCATCGAGGTGCTGTCGCCCACGACGGCGGCCTATGACCGTGGCGAGAAGTTTGCGCGCTACCGCCGTATCGCCAGCGTCCGTGAGGTCGTCATCGTCGACATTGACACCCGGCGCATCGACGTGTACCGCCGCGGCGGCGACGGCCTGTTCGTGCTGCACGCCTTCGAGCCCGGCGAGGACGTCGTGCTGGCCAGCGTGGGTGTCACGCTGACCGCGACGGTGCTGTTTGCCGAAGTGCCCGACGCGCCCCCAGCCACCCCCGCCTGGACGGGGCCGGTGCCCGAGGTGCGGATGCCGCCGGGGTATTGGGACCCTGCTCAACAGG
>JBMTXX010000280.1:0-4548 GCA_049453935.1 Rubrivivax sp. | reverse complement strand
AGGCCCTGGAGGCCGAGCTGCTGGCCGACCCGAAGGAGCGGGCCGAGCACGTGATGCTGATCGACCTGGCGCGCAACGACGTCGGCCGCATCGCCGAGATCGGCAGCGTCAAGGTCACCGAGGCCTTCGGGATCGAGCGCTACTCGCACGT
Organism: Rubrivivax sp.; assembly: GCA_049453935.1. GTDB lineage: Bacteria > Pseudomonadota > Gammaproteobacteria > Burkholderiales > Burkholderiaceae_C > Rubrivivax. The sequence continues at coordinate 4,397 of JBMTXX010000280.1, read as the reverse complement.
GATGCACATCGTCAGCAACGTCGAGGGCCGTCTGCGCCCGGGGCTGGACGCACTGGACGTGCTGCGCGCCAGCTTCCCGGCAGGCACCCTCAGCGGCGCGCCCAAGATCCGCGCGATGGAACTCATCGACGAGCTCGAGCCCATCGAGCGCGGCATCTACGGCGGCGCGGTCGGCTACCTCAGCTATGCCGGCGACATGGACGTCGCCATCGCCATCCGCACCGGCGTGGTCAAGGACCAGACGCTGTACGTCCAGGCCGCGGCCGGCGTCGTGGCCGACTCGGTGCCCGAGATGGAGTGGAAAGAGACCGAGGCCAAGATGCGCGCGGTGCTGCGCGCCGCCGAGCTGGTCGAAGAGGGGTTCTGAGGCCTCGCCTGCCTGACGGGCTCTGCACGGACGCCCCCTGGGGCGGGCCTTGCGGCGTCGGTGACACGCGAACGTCATGGTCCTGACACGTCGCCGTCACATCCCCCTTCGAAGATGAGGGGATGTCATCGAATCCGGTGCCGGCCGTCACGGTCGGCCGTGCCACCAAGACCTTCGGGGCGTCGCCCGGCGCTCGGCCTGCGCTGCGCGACGTGGCCTTCCAGGTCGCCCCGGGTGAGCGTGTGGCGCTGCTCGGCGCCTCCGGCTCGGGCAAATCCACGCTGCTGCGCTGCCTGTGCGGGCTCGAGACGCTGGACGCGGGCGGCTCGATTGCCGTCTTCGGCCAGCCGCTGCAAAGCGACGGCGTCCTCGACGCCCGCATCCGCGAGCGGCGCCGGGGCATCGGCATCATCTTCCAGCAGTTCAACCTGGTTGGCCGGCTGCCGCTGCTGACCAATGTGCTGACCGGCCTGGCGGCCGAACTGCCGCTGTGGCGCGCCGTCACCGGCCGCTTCACGCTCGAGGAGCGGGCTCGCGCACTCGACGCGCTCGAGGCCGTGGGCCTGGCGCCGCAGGCCTTCCAGCGGGCCTCGACCTTGTCCGGCGGGCAGCAGCAGCGCGCGGCGATCGCCCGGGTGCTGGTGCAGGGCGCACGGCTGCTGCTGGCCGACGAGCCGGTGGCCTCGCTCGACCCGGAATCCACGCGCCGCGTGATGGACCTGCTGCTGCGCCTGAACCGCGAGCAGGGCCTGACCTTGCTGGTCAGCCTGCACCACGTCGCGCTGGCGCGCCGGTATTGCGAGCGTGTGATCGCGCTGCGCGACGGCGCACTGGTCTTCGACGGGCCGAGCCAGGCGCTGACACGCGACTTCCTGCGCGAGCTCTACGGCACCTCGGCCGACGAGCTCATCGACGAGGACGAGCCGTCCTCTTCTGCATCCGTCCCCGCCCACCACTGAACCCCTCCAGGAGCATCGCCTTGAAGATCTTCACCCGTTCCCTCGTGTCGCTGGCCGCCGCCAGCCTGCTCGGTCTGGCGCTGCAGGCCCAGGCCCAGGAGATCAGCTTCGGCATCATCGCCACCGACGCCGCCAGCGTGCAGCGCGAGCGCTGGGAGCCCTTCTTCCGCGACATGGAGAAGAAGACCGGCCTGACGGTGAAATCCTTCTACGCCCCCGACTACGCCGGCGTGATCGAAGCCATGCGCTTCAACAAGATCCAGGTGGCCTGGTACGGCAACAAGGCGGCGATGGAAGCGGTGGACCGCGCCAACGGCGAGATCTTCGCCCAGGTCCGCTACAAGGACGGCAGCTATGGCTACCACGCGCTGCTGATCACGCACAAGGACACGCCCTACCAGACGCTGGACGACGTGCTGAAGAACGCCAAGAGCATCAACTTCGGCATCGGCGACCCGAACTCGACCTCCGGCTTCCTGGTGCCGACCTTCTACATCTTCGCGCAGAACAAGGTCGACCACCGCACCGCCTTCAAGACCATCCGCAGCGCCAGCCACGGCGCCAACATCCAGGCGGCACTGGCCAAGCAGGTGGACGTGGCCACCAACAACACCGAGGACATGGGCAAGCTGCAGGCGAACAAGCCCGAGCTGGCCAGCCAGCTGCGCGTGATCTGGAAGAGCCCGCTGATCCCGAGCGACCCCTTCGTCTGGCGCAAGGACCTGGACCCGGCCGTCAAGGAAAAGCTGCGCACCTTCGTGCTGAACTACGCGTCGAAGGACCCGGCCGAGAAGGCCATCCTGAACAAGATCTACGACTACGACGGTTTTCGCGCATCGAACAACGACCAGTTGATCCCCGTGCGTGAGCTCGAGCTCTTCCGCGACCGCCGTCGCGCCGAGACCGACGAGAAGCTCAGCCCGGCCGAGCGTGCCCGTGTCGTCGCCGAGATCGACGCCAAGCTCGCGGCCCTGAAGAAGTGAGCGTTTCCCCGGCAGCTGTGCCGCACCCCGCCGCTGTACCGGCGGCGGGGCCGGCCGTGCCCAGCGAGGCTTCCCTGAAGCGGCTGCGCGAGCGCGCAGCCGAGCAGCGCCCGGGCTGGGTCTACTACCTCGGCTGGGCCGTCGTGCTCGGCCTGCTGGCCTGGGCGTGGCGTGGCGCCGAGATCCGCCCGCTCGATCTCGTGCGCGATGCCGCCAACATCGGCACCTACGCCAGCGAATTCTTCCCTCCGGACTTCGGCGACTGGCGCATCTATGTGCGCGAGATGCTGGTCACCGTCCACATCGCGATCTGGGGGACGCTGCTGGCGGTGATCGCTGCGGTGCCGCTAGGCCTGATGGCCTCGGCCAACGTCGCGCCGGCCTGGCTGCACCAGCCGGTGCGCCGCCTGATGGACGCCTGCCGCGCGATCAACGAGATGGTGTTCGCGATGCTGTTCATCGTGGCTGTCGGCCTGGGCCCCTTCGCCGGCGTGCTGGCGCTGGCGGTGCACACCACGGGCACGCTGGCCAAGCTGTTTTCCGAGGCTGTCGAGGCCATCGATCCGCGTCCGGTCGAGGGCATCCGTGCCACCGGCGCGCGCACGCTGGTGGAGATCGTCTACGGCGTGATCCCGCAGGTGCTGCCGCTGTGGCTGTCGTTCACGCTGTACCGTTTCGAGTCCAACGTGCGCTCGGCCTCGGTGGTGGGCATGGTGGGTGCCGGCGGCATCGGCGTGGTGCTGTTCGAGGTCATCCGCGGGTTCGAGTACGCCCAGACCTGCGCGGTGCTGATCATCCTCGTCGTCAGCGTCAGCCTGATCGACCTGGTCTCGGCGCGTTTGCGCGCGCGCTTCATCTGAGCCCCGGCATGCCCGCGATGCCTGCTGATGTGCCGGGCGATGCCGCTGCGCAGGCGGCGCCGACCGCCCGATTCGGCTGGGCCCTGCCGGTGGCCGTGCGCTTCGGCCCCGGCTGCGCCGAGGAGGTGGATCAGGCGCTCGGGCCGCGCCGCGTGCTGGTGCTGGCCTTCACCCCGGCCACGGCCCTGGGCTGGCGCGCGCACTGGCAAGGCCGGCTGGGCCAGCAGCTGATCGACTGGATCGAGGTCGACGACGGCCTGTCGAGCCTGGCACGCTGCCGCGAGCTGGCGGCTCGGGTGTGGCCGTGGCTGGCGCGTGAGCCCGACGCCGTGCTGCTGGCCCTGGGCGGCGGCACCACGCTCGACATCGCCAAGGTGCTGCGCTGCCGCCCGAGGGACGGCCGCTTCGAGGGTGTCGAGCGCGCGCTGCGCGGCCAGGCGCCATGGCCCGCCCTGGCGCTGGCGCCGTTGTGGATGCTGCCCACCACGGCCGGCACCGGCAGCGAGGTCACGCGCTGGGCCACGGTGTGGGACACCGAAGCCCGACCGCCGGTCAAGCGCTCGTTCGACGAGCCCTTCGGCTGGGCCGAGCGCGCTTACGTCGATCCGCTGCTGGCGCGCAGCTGCCCACCGGCCGTGACGCGCGACACGGCGCTGGACGCGCTGTCGCACGCGCTGGAGTCGGTGTGGAACCGCCACGGCACCCCGCCGAGTGACGCGCTGGCGCTGTCGGCCGCACGCCGCGTGCTGCGCACGCTGCCGCAAGCCCTGCGCAACCCCGACGATCTGGCCTTGCGCAGCGAGCTCTCCCTGGCCGCGCTGGAGGCTGGCATGGCCTTCTCACAGACCCGCACCGCACTGGCCCACGCCCTGTCCTACGCCGTCACGCTGGAGCAGGGCCTGCCGCACGGTCTGGCGGTGGCGCTTTGGCTGCCCACCGCGTGGGAGCTGGCCGTCGGCCGCGACGCCCGCGTCGATGCGCTGCTGGCGCAGGTCTTCGCACCTGAGCCCGCCCCAGCGCCAGCAGAGCCCGTCTCTGTCGCGGCCCAGGCCGCGCAGGGTGCCGGCATGCTGCGCGCCTGGTTGCAGCGCCTGGGCGTCGAACTCGACCCCGCGCGCCTGGGCATCACCGATGCGCCGCAGCGCATCCGTGCCGCGCTCGACAGCTTGCGGGGTCGCAACTTCGTCGGCGCAGCGCCACCCGAGGACGCCTGACCGTCCGGTGCCCT
>JBMTXX010000279.1:0-4549 GCA_049453935.1 Rubrivivax sp. | reverse complement strand
CGGCGCGGTCCTCGTCGGCCACGATCTGCTGCACCAGCCCGGCGGCCTGCGCGGCAACCGCGTCCCACTGACCGCCGTCGACGGTGATCGCGCGCGCCGCATCAGCCCCCACTCGCTCGGCCAGGCGGCGGGTGCCCAGCACGATGCCGAACTGTGCCCCGGGGAAGCGGAAGGTGGCGTCGGCCAGCGCCAGCCGCACTTCACAGGCCGAGAACAGGTCGGCGCCGGCGCCCCAGGTCCGGCCCTGCGCGACCGCCACCGTGCGCAGCGGCGCATGCCACAGCGTGGCCAGCAAGGTCTCGATGCGCACCAGGCGCTGCAACAAGTCGCCATCGCGGCTGTCGTCCAGGTCCGACAGGTCCAGCCCGGTGCAGAAGTGACGACCTTCGCCGCGCAGCACCAGGGTGTGCGTGGCACGGTCGGCGCAGGCGGCGTGCACCGCGTCGAGCAAGGCTTCGACCAGGTCGGCGCCCAGGGCGTTGCCCCGCTGCGGGCGTCCCAGCGTCAGCGTCGTGACGCCCTGGTCTTGCGATGAACTCAGCACGCCGGCACGCTGTCGTAGCCCGAGACGAAGTCGACCACGCGGCCGTGTTCATCCACGCGGTGGCGCCGCACCTGTCCGATGTCGGCGCCGTAGACGTGGATGCTGACCGACAGGCCGTCGTCGCGTGCGCTGCTCACGCGGTGCCAGTCGCCCACTGTGGGGGAGACCGCGTCGACGTCGCCCGGCTGCATCACATGGGCGGTGCCCGACAGTTGCGGCCGGCCGCCGTCGAGCGTGCATTCCTCGCAACGCTCGGCCCCACGCATCACGCCCACCAGGCCCCACACGGTGTGGTCGTGCACCGGCGTGCGGTGGCCCGGGCCCCAGACGAAGCTGACCACCGAGTAGCGGCCCTGCGGGTCGCGATGCAGCAGGTGCTGGGCGTAGCGGTCCTCGCGCGCGACGGCCGCGCGTGCCGGCAGCCAGTCGTCGTGCCGCACCAGATCGGCCAGCAGCGCGCGGCCTTCACGCAGCAGCGCGGGCTCGTCGGTGTGGCGGTCCACCAGGGTGGTCATCGCCTGGACGAAGTGTTCGAAGCGGCCCATGTCCGTGGTCTCCTTCAGGGTCCTCGTGCCGGCCATCCGGCGGCCTGTCGCAGCGCCGCACCGTGTTCGTCCAGCGCCGGCGGGCGCGTGTCCACGGGCACGGTCTGGCCGTCCAGGCGCAGCGGGCAGCCGACCGTCTGCGTGGCGTGACCGCCGGGCAGGACCTGCGGCTGCACCAGCTGCAGATGGGCCGCCTGCGGGTCGGCCAGCGCCTCGCGGTAGCCGTTGATCGGGGCGTGCGGCACCCCGGCCCGGGCGAAGGCCGCCAGCCAGTGCGCGACGTCGTGCTGCGCGAAGTGCGGGTCCAGCAGCGCCTTCAACTCACGCTGGTGACGCGCGCGCAGCGTGGGGGTGAGAAAGCGCTCGTCGTCCAGCAACGCGGTCACGCCCACCGTCTCGCACACGGCGGCCCACAGCCGGTTGTTCCCGGCGGCGATCGCGAAATGACCGTCACGTGCCGCGTAGGCCTGGTAGGGCGCGTTGCGTGGGTGCGCCGAGCCCAGCGGGGCCGGGTTGCGCCCGGTGCCGAAGAACTCGCTCGTCTGCAGCGCGGCGATGGCCAGCGTGGCGCCGAACATCGGCACGTCGATGTGGCCGCCCGCACCGCCGGCGCGCACCCGTGCCAGCAGCGCGGCGATCGCATAGGCCGCATAAAGGCCGCTGGCGAAGTCGGCGATCGGCACACCGGCCTTGACCGGCGCGCCGCCGGGCTCGCCCGTCACGCTCATGACGCCGGCGGCCGCCTGGATGGTCAGGTCGAAGCCGCCTTCGCCGCCACGCGGGCCGTCCTGGCCGTAAGCCGAGATCGAGCAGTACACCGCCTGGGGCCGGCGCGCGGCCAGCGCCGCGGGGCCCAGGCCCAGCCGCTGCATCACGCCGGGGCGGTTGTTCTCGACGATCACGTCGGCCTCGTCGGCCAGGCGCAGCGCCAGCGCGTGATCGGCCGGCTGCTTCAGGTCCAGCGCGATGGAGCGCTTGCCGCGGTTGAGGCTGGCGAAGTTCTCGCTGAAGCCTCCGCTCAGCGGCGGCCAGGCGCGCAGTGCGTCGCCCTCCGGTGGCTCGACCTTGACCACGTCGGCGCCGAAGTCGGCCAGCAGCAGGCCGCAGAACGGCCCGGCGGCGACCTGGCAGAACTCCAGCACGCGCACGCCGGCCAGCGGCTTCAGGGAGGAGACATCCGTCATGCCCTGATTTTCCACGCCCGCCGGGTGGCGCGCGGGGGACGGTCACCGTGGCGGATCGATGTCCGCGCCCCACAGCCGCTGCCACAACCAGCGCAAGGCGGCCCCGATGTCGATGTCGTCGCGCCCGCCGACCTGCTCCGGGGCGATGGGCTCGGGGGGACTGGCGATCCGCGCCACCGCGAAGGAAAAGACGTAGGACGGCTCCTGGCCCATGCGCAGGTCGGTGATGCGCACGACGCCGTCGCGCGCGTCGACCCGGAAGAAGCCCTGGCTGAAGGCCGCGATGCGTGCCACGGCGTCGACCTCGCGCAGCGCCTCGTACAGCGCGCGGTCGCGGGCAAAGGTGGCATAGCGGATCGGGCGCTCGCCGTCCAGCAGCGAGTAGAACCCCTCGTCGTAGCCGTCAGGCCGCATCAGCACCACGCGCCACAGCACGGTGTTGAAGGCCGTGGGCGTGACCAGCACGCGCTCCACCGGCGCGGCCTGACGGTCGGCGGCGAGCTGCGCGCGCACCACGCCCTCGACGTGCTGCTGCGCCAGCACGCTCCAGGCCAGGTAGGCCGTCGACAGCGCCAGCGCGCTGCCGTTCCAGCGCCTTCGGCCCGCCTTGCGCGAGGCCAGCGTGGCGATCAGGCCGGCCAGCAGGGGCACGGTGTACAGTGGATCGATGATGAAGACGCTGCCCAGACCGTAGGGACGGTTCGTGAAGGGCAGGGCCAGTTGCGTCCCGTAGACGGTCATGGCATCGAGCAGCGCATGCGTGACGAACACCAGCCACACCGCCAGCCACCAGCGCGGGAAACGGTCGAGCCAGCGGTCGCCTCGGGTGTGGATCACCCCTCGCCCGGCCGGCGCGGCGTCCGCGCCCTGGCGGTCCCCTGCGGCGATGCCGGCGGCCACCACCGGCGCGGCGAGCGTCTGCCAGAACAGCGCGTGGGTCTCGGCGCGGTGCAGCACCATGTTGAGCACCGGGTTGCCGTGGTCGATCAGCGCGTCCAGGTCGGGCAGCGTGCCGCACACGCCGCCCCACAGAGCGGCTTTCCACACGGCAGTGCGGCGCCCCATCACGGCCACGCCCACGGCGGCGCCGAGCGTCAGTTGGGTCAGGGAATCCATGGGTTGCGAGGATAGCGAAGACGGCCTTGCCGGGCGGGGGCAGGGCTTGTGAGCGCGGCCGAGGGCGACCTCGTCGTGCAGCGCCCCGAGGGCCTGTACTGCCCGGCGGGCGACTTCCACATCGACCCCTGGCGTCCGGTGGACCGAGCCGTGATCACCCACGCCCATGCCGACCATGCGCGTCGCGGCCACGCCGCCTATCTTTGCAGCGCGCGCGGGGCGGGCGTGCTGCGTGCGCGTCTGGGGGACATCACCCTGCAGACGCTGGCCTACGGGCAGCGCCTGCGCATCGGCCGGGCCTGGGTCAGCCTGCACCCGGCCGGCCATGTGCTGGGCTCGGCGCAGGTGCGCGTCGAGGTCGACGGCCAGGTCTGGGTCGCCTCGGGCGACTACTTCTGCACCGGTGCCGACGCGTGGCCGCACGCCACGGCCGGCCAGGGCGCGGCGGTGCCGGGGCAGCCCTTCGAGCCCTTCGAGCCGGTGCCTTGTCACACCTTCATCACCGAGAGCACCTTCGGCTTGCCGGTCTACCGCTGGCGCGCGCCGCGGGACGTCTTCGCAGAAATCGACCGCTGGTGGGCGGGCAATGCCGCTGCCGGCCGCGCCAGCCTGCTGCTGGCCTACAGCTTCGGCAAGGCGCAGCGGCTGCTGGCCGGCGTGGACGCGTCGATCGGCCCGATCGTCGTGCACGGTGCGGTCGAGCCGCTGAACCGCGCCTACCGCGCCGAAGGCGTGGCACTGCCGCCCACGCTGCGGCTGGAGGACGTGACCGACAAGACGCTGCTGGCGCGCGCGCTGGTGATCGCCCCGCCGTCGGTGCGCGGCAGCGCCTGGGCCCGGCGGCTGGGCGACTGCAGCGATGCCTTCGCCAGCGGCTGGATGCAGTTGCGAGGCATGCGCCGACGCCAGGGCCTGGACCGCGGCTTCGTGCTCAGCGACCACGCCGACTGGCCGGGCCTGCAGCGCGCCATCGCCGCCACCGGTGCGTCGCGCGTGATCGTCACGCACGGCTACGAAGCCGTCATGGTGCGCTGGCTGCAGCAGCAGGGGCTGGAGGCCGGCAGCTTCCGCACCGAGTACGGCGACGAGACGGTGGAGTCCGGCGAGGTCACCACGCCGGCCCCGGCCGGCGATGCCGGCGACACCGGTGCGGCCGGTGC
>JBMTXX010000278.1:0-4551 GCA_049453935.1 Rubrivivax sp. | reverse complement strand
CCCCCCCCCCCCCGCCACTGCGCGGCCTGTTCAATTCTGGAGCGTCGATGTCCTCGCTGCCTACCGCGCTGGTGCGCGTCACGACGACGGTCGTGGCCACGGCCATGTCGGCCTTCCACCTTTATGTCGCCTTCGCCGGGCCACCCAATGCCTACGTGATGCGCGGCGTGCACCTGGCCTTTGCGCTGGTGCTGGCTTACCTGATCATGCCGGGCTTGCGACGTCGGCGCGACAACTTCGGCTGGACAGATCTGGCCTTCGTCGTGGCGGCGGCGGCGGTGGCGCTGTACCCGAGCTTCAGCCTGCCCTACATCGAGGGGCGGATCTACTACGTTGACGACCCGCGTGTCGCCGACTACGTGTTCGGCATCGGCCTCGTCGTGTTGCTGATGGAGGCCACCCGACGGGCCACCGGCTGGGCGCTGCCGCTGACCGCACTGGCCTTCCTCGCTTACGGCTTGACACTGGGCGGGCAGTCGGTGGCGATGATGCTCGACCAGTTGTACCTCACCACCGAGGGCATCTTCGGCATCCCGCTGTACGTGTCGGCCACCTACGTGATGCTGTTCATCCTGTTCGGTGCCTTCGTCGAGCGTAGCGGGGCGGGCAAGCTGTTCATGGACTTCGCGCTGGCTCTGGCGGGTCACACCTCTGGGGGGCCGGCCAAGGTCGCGGTGATCACCAGCAGCCTGTTCGGCACGGTTTCCGGCAGCGCCGTGGCCAATGTCATGACCACCGGGACCTTCACGATCCCGTTGATGATGCGCACGGGTTACCGTCCAGGCTTTTCCGGCGCGGTCGAGGCCGTGGCCTCCACCGGCGGGCAGCTGATGCCGCCCATCATGGGCGCGGCGGCCTTCGTGATGGCCGAGTTCCTCGGCGTGTCCTACCTCAAGGTGGCGCTGTTCGCGTTGCTGCCCGCCGTCCTTTACTACGTTGCCGTCTTCATGGCCGTGCACTTCGAAGCCCGGCGCATCGGCCTGAAAGGGCTGCCCAAGCCCGATCTGCCGCGGCTGAAGGAGGTGCTGACCGAGCGTGGGCACCTGTTCCTGCCGCTGATCATCATCGTCGGCGTGCTGTTGAGCGGCCGCAGCGCGGCCTTCGCGGCGCTGTGCGGCATCGCCTCCGTGGTGCCGACGACGTGGCTGCGCCGCAGCACGCGTGGCACCTTCACCTGGCAGGCCATCGTCGAGGCGCTGGAGTCCGGCGCGCGCAACACCCTGGTCGTCGCGCTGGCCTGTGCCTGCGCCGGCATCGTGATCGGCACGATCACGCTCACCGGACTGGGCCTGAGCTTCACCGGCGTGGTGCTGGCGCTGTCGCAGAACTCGCTGCCCCTGGCACTGGTGCTGACGATGTTGGCCGGCATCCTGTTGGGCATGGGGCTGCCGACGACACCGGCCTACATCGTTCAGGTGGCGCTGCTGGTGCCGGCGTTGGTCAAGCTCGGGGTGCAGGTGGAGGCGGCGCACCTGTTCGTGCTGTACTTTGCCGTGCTGTCGGCCATCACCCCGCCGGTGGCGATGGCGGTCTACGCCGCCAACGGGATCTCGCGCGCGACGCTCGTCGACACCAGCTGGGCCGCGGTCAAGATGGGCCTGACCGGCTACATCATCCCCTTCATGTTCGTCTTCTCGCCGGCGCTGCTGCTGATCGGCGACTTCGGGACGGTGACGCTGGCCGCCGTCACGGCCACCGTGGGGGTGGTGTGTCTGGCCGGCGGGCTGCACCGTTACTTCTTCCTCGGCCCGGCCCGATGGTGGGAGCAGGCGCTGCTGGTGTCGGCTGCGCTTGTGCTGATCAAGCCCGGGGCGATGACCGATGCGATCGGTCTGGGGCTGATTGCCCTGACGCTGGTCAGCCAGCGCTGGATCCGGCCTTACAAGGGGTGAAGGAGATGATCGACCTCTACGCCTTCGACACCCCCAACGCGCGCAAGATCACGGTGGCGCTGGAGGAGATGGGCCTGCCTTACGCGGTGCATGTCGTGGACATCGGCCGTGGCGAGCAGTTCGCACCGGACTTCCTGGCCATCAGCCCGAACAACAAGATCCCTGCCATCGTCGACCCCCAGGGCCCCGACGGTGCGCCGCTGAGCGTCTTCGAGAGCGGCGCCATCCTGCTGCACCTGGCCGAGCGCAGCGGGCGCTTCATGCCAGCCGATCCCCGTCGGCGTATTGCGACGCTGGAGTGGCTGATGTTCCAGGTGGGCGGCTTCGGCCCCATCCCGGGACAGGTGCACCACTTCGTCGCGCTGCAGGACGAGGCTGCGCGCGGCTATGCCCTCGAGCGCTTCCAGGCCGAGACGCGGCGCCTGTATGGCGTGATGGACCGGCGGCTTGCGGGGCGCGAGTTCTTCGCCGATGAACTCAGCATCGCGGACTTCGCCATCCTGGGATGGGCCTGGCGCCATGAGCGCCACCGCGTCGATCTGGGGGACTTCCCGCAGGTGCAGCGCTGGTACGGCCAGATGATGGCGCGGCCGGGGGTGCAGCGCGGGTTTGCGGTGCCGTTGCGGCGCCCGGGCTGAGGTCGACCCGCCTTCACCCGGGGGCCGAGCCTGAGATAGGGTGCAAGGGCGTAAGGGGATCTGGGGTCAGGGCAGACAGGCGCGTGATGTCAGCCAGACGGTCGCCGCCGCTTTTGCGCTTGGCCGCGCGGGCTCCGGCCCCGGCGCGTTTCCTGGGCCGATGCCGCCCAGGACTGCAGCATGTGGCGCCATTCGGCCACGGCCGGCGCGGGTGGCGAGGCGGCTGCCGTCTCGGCCAATCGAGCCAGCAGTTGCCCGACGTCCGGCGGAGTGTCTTCGGCGAAGGTCGGTGTCACCGTGAGCAGCAGATCGGCCCTGGCGCCGCCCGGGTGGGGCTGCGCCCCGTGCCCGCGCAGCCGGTAGGTGCGTGCCGCGCGGCGCAGTCTGATCTGCTGCAGCCCGTCGGGCGTGGGCACCTCCATCCAGTCCTCGGCCAGCCAGGCATAGCCGTCCACGGGGATCTCGCAGCGCAGCGTGCCGTCGGCTTCTCGACGGAAGAACGGGTGGGGTTCGATCTCGACGGCCAGGCTCAAGGTCAGTTCGACGTCGCCGTGGCAGCCGGCATCGGCATTCAGCATGTCGCCGTCCCTCACGCCGGCCGGCAGCCGCACTTGCTGCCGATAGTCGATTTGCCGGCGGCCGGCACCCTGGCACTGCGGGCACGGCCCGCGAAGCCGGCCGCTGCCGTCGCAGTCGGCACAGCGGATCTCGCTGGCCAGCCAGGCGAACAGCGGCTTGACACGCTGAACCCCGGTGCCCCGGCATCCTGCGCAGTCCTGCCCCAGATCGACCCAGCCCCCGCTGCCGCAGGGTCGGCAGGCCTCGGTGATGCGGCCGCGCAGCTCGCGTACGCAGCCCCGTATGGCCTCTTCCAGGCGCAGGCGCACCTTGCGGGGCAACGTGCGCGACCGTCGGCGAAACGCTGCGTCACCCGTGCGCGCCCACGATCCGTCGTCGGTCCAAGCGTCGTCGGGACGGACCTCCCCGAACGCGTCGCCGTGGGCGTGGGCTGCAGGCCCGGCGGCAGCTGCGGCGTCTGCCCGGCGCTGCAGCAGGATCTGCTCGTAGGCCACGTTGAAGCGCTTCACGCGATCGGCGGCGTCGGCACTCGGGTTGCGGTCGGGGTGCCAGCGCGACAGCAGACGCCGCCATGCTGCCTTGACCGTCTCGTCCGGCGCTTCGGGGCTCAGACCGAGTTCGGCGTACGGATCGTCAACATGCATCAGGGTCTCGGCGGGGTCGCTGTCAGGTCGGGCGCGAACACCTCCAGCGCGCGGTCCAGGCCACCTTCGAAGATCGACACCATCGCCACCTGCGCCACAGCGGGCTTGGGGCGGTAGGCGATCGACAGCCCGGCCGCCTGCATCATCGGCAGATCGTTGGCACCGTCGCCCACCGCGATGGCCTGCGCGGTGGAGATCCCCATCAACTCGCACACCTCCAGCAGCACGCGCTTTTTCTCTGCCCCGTCCACCATGTCGCCCCAGGGGCGGTCCAGCAACGTGCCCGTCAGCTTGCCGTGGAACACCCCGAGCGTGTTTGCCCGGGCGAAATCCAGGCCCAGCCGGTGGCGGATGCGCTCACTGAAGTGGGTGAAGCCTCCGGAGATCAGCAGCGTCTTCAGGCCAGCCTTGCGGCAGGCATCCACCAGAACCTCGACCCCCGGGTTCAGGCGCAGCCGCTCTTCATAGACCCGGTCCAGCACCTCTTCCGGCACGCCGGCCAGCAAGGCGACGCGTCGGCGCAAGCTGTCCTTGTAGTCGGCAATTTCCCCGCGCATCGCGGCCTCGGTGATCTCGGCCACCTCGGCCTTGCGGCCGGCGAAGTCGGCGATCTCGTCGATGCACTCGATGTTGATCAGGGTCGAGTCCATGTCGAACGCGATCAGCCGGAAGTCGGTGAGCTTCAAGCCGGGGGAGACGCCGCGGACGACGAGACCGGAGGGTGACGTTGGGGCGGTCAAGGGCAGAGGGGACGGTGCCAAGGCGCCAGATTATCGGCTGGCCGACCGCCGGCTGGCC
>JBMTXX010000277.1:0-4552 GCA_049453935.1 Rubrivivax sp. | reverse complement strand
CGGCGCGCGCGCCTTACGGCGCCGCGCTGGCGCAGGTCCTGAACCGCGAAGGTTTCGACGCCGCCCAGGCGGCGATCACGCGCTGGCCCGGCTACGCGCCCACGCCGCTGCGTGCGCTGCCGGGGCTGGCCGAGCGGCTCGGTCTGGCGGCCTTGCATTACAAGGACGAGGGTGCGCGCTTCGCGCTCAAGAGCTTCAAGGCGCTGGGTGGCGCCTATGCCGTCGGACGCGTGCTGGCCGCGGCCGTGGCGCGCGCCAACGGCGGCCGTGTGCCCTCGGTCGAAGAGTTGCTGTCGGGCCGATGGCGCGCGCAGGTGTCGCAGATGACGGTGACCTGTGCCACCGACGGCAACCATGGGCGCTCGGTGGCATGGGGCGCGCAGCTCTTCGGCTGCCGCTGCGTGATCTACATCCACGCCACCGTCAGCCAGGGCCGGGCCGACGCCATCGCGCACTACGGGGCGCAGGTGGTGCGGGTGGCGGGCAACTACGACGATTCGGTGCGCCATGCCCAGGCGCAGGCCGACGCCCACGGCTGGACGGTGGTCAGCGACACCACCTACGAGGGCTACCGCGACATCCCGGTGGACGTGATGCACGGCTATGGGGTGATGTCGCGCGAGGTCGTGGCCCAGCTCGACGGGCAGCCGCCGACGCACGTGTTCGTGCAGGCGGGTGTGGGCGCCTTCGCCGCGTCGGTGGCGGCCGTGTTCTGGCTGGCCTGGGGCGCGCGGCGGCCCCGGCTGATCGTCGTCGAGCCCGACCAGGCCGACTGCCACCTGCGCAGCGCGCGTGCCGGCCATCCGGTGGCTGTGACCGGCGCGCTCGACACGGTGATGGCGGGCTTGGCCTGCGGCGAGGTTTCCCCGGCGGCCTGGGAGATCGTCTCTGTGGCAGCCGACGCCTTCGTCGCGGTGGACGACGCGCTGGCGGTCGAGGCGGTGCGGGCCTTTGCCGACCCGGTGGGCAGCGACGAGGCCATTGTCTCGGGCGAGACGGGCGCGGCCGGTCTGGCGGCGCTGCTGGCGGCACGCGACGACCCGGCCCTGCGCGAGTTGCTCGGGCTGGACACACGATCGCGCGTGCTGCTGCTGGGCAGCGAGGGCGACACCGACCCGGAGATCTACCGCCAGATCACCGGGCGGACGGCCGACGAGGTGAGGGCCGGGCAATGAACGCGTCCGCCTCGCACGCAGACCGTTTGGGCTCGGCGCACGCCGCGCGCCACGCAGGCGCTTCTTCGACGAGCGGACACGCACTGCGCATCGACGCCGAGCGGATGATGCGGCGGATCGACGCGCTGGCGCAGATCGGCGCGATCGACGGCGGCGGGTGCTGCCGTCTGGCGCTGACCGACGCCGACCGCCAGGGGCGCGATCTGGTCGTGGGCTGGATGCGCGAGCTCGGCCTGGAGGTCACGGTCGACGCGATCGGCAACGTCTTCGGTGTACAGGCGGGGGCGCAGAGCCATGCGCAAGCGACGCCGGTGATGACCGGCTCCCACATCGACACGGTGCGCACCGGCGGGCGTTACGACGGCAACTACGGCGTGCTGGCGGGGCTGGAGGTGTTGCAGACCCTGCGCGAGGCCGGTGTGCGCACCGCGCACCCCTTGGCGGTGGGCCTCTTCACCAACGAGGAAGGCGCACGCTTTGCCCCGGACATGCTGGGCTCGCTGGTCTACGCCGGCGGGATGCCGCTGGAGGAGGCGCTGGACGTGCGTGCCATCGACGGGGCGCGGCTCGGCGACGAACTGCAGCGCATCGGATATGCCGGCTCGGCCGTGCCGGGCGCCTTGCGCCCGCACGCCTTCGTCGAGCTGCACATCGAGCAAGGGCCGGTGCTGGATGCCGAGGGCGTGACCATCGGTGCCGTCCAGGACCTGCAGGGCATCTCCTGGCAGGCGCTGACGATCACGGGGCAGTCCAACCACGCGGGCACCACCCCGATGCACCTGCGGCACGACGCCGGCTATGCGGCCGCCGCCGTGGCCACCTTCGTGCGCGACCTGACGCGCCGGGTGGGGCCGCCCCAGGTCGCCACCGTCGGGCGCATCGAGCTGCACCCCAACCTGATCAACGTGATCGCCGCGCGCGCCACGCTCACCGTGGACCTGCGCCACACCGACGAGGCCGCGCTGCAGCGCGCCGAGGCCGAGGTGGCCGACTTCCTGCGCCGCCTGTCGCATGAGGAGGGTGTGACCATCGAGTCGCGCCGTTTGGCGCGCTTCGAGCCGGTGCACTTCGACGCGGACGTGGTGCGCCGCATCGAGGCCGTGGCGCAGCGGCTCGGGCACACACCGCGGCGCATGACCTCGGGTGCCGGCCACGACGCGCAGATGCTTGCGCGGCTTTGCCCGACGGCGATGATCTTCGTGCCGAGCGTGCGCGGCATCAGCCACAACCCGGCCGAGCACACCGCCCCCGAGCACCTGGCCGCTGGCGCCGACGTGCTGCTGCACACGATGCTGGAACTGGCGGGAGCGGCGTCCTGATGCGTTGCATCTGCCCCCACTCGAGGCCTGAACGAAGGAGCTTCCCATGAGCCGTGTCGTCACCGTCGGCGCCGCACAACTCGGCCCGATCGCGCGCAGCGAGTCGCGTGCCCAGGTCGTCGCCCGCATGCTCGCGCTGATGCGTCAGGCGCATGCACATGGGTGCAATCTGGTCGTCTTCCCCGAACTGGCGCTGACCACGTTCTTCCCGCGGTGGTATCTCGAGGACCCGGCCGAGCTCGACGCCTTCTACGAGCGCGAGATGCCAGGCCCCGAGACCCGCCCGCTGTTCGAGACCGCGGCGGCGCTGGGCATCGGCTTCACGCTGGGCTATGCCGAGCTGACGCTGGACGACGACGGCACGGCGCACCGCTACAACACCGCGATCACGGTCGACGCCAGCGGTCGCATCGTCGGCAAGTACCGCAAGATCCACCTGCCCGGCCACGCCGAGCACGAGCCCTGGCGCGCTTTCCAGCACCTGGAAAAGCGCTACTTCGAGGTCGGCAACCTGGGCTTCAACGTCTTCAGGGCCTTCGGTGGCATCGTCGGCATGGCCATCTGCAACGACCGCCGCTGGCCCGAGACCTACCGGGTCATGGGCCTGCAGGGTGTGGAGATGGTGCTGATCGGCTACAACACCCCGGTGCACAACCCGCCCGCGCCCGACCACGACGCGCTGTCACACTTCCACAACCAGCTGTCGATGCAGGCAGGGGCCTACCAGAACGGCACCTGGGTGGTCGGCGTGGCCAAGGCCGGTCTGGAGGAGGGCGTGATGCAGATCGGCAACTCGGTCATCGTCGCGCCCTCGGGCGAGATCGTGGCCGGCTGCACAACCGTCGGCGACGAATTGGCCGTGGCGCGCTGCGATCTGGACCTCACCTTGTCGTACAAGACGACCACCTTCAACTTCGCACGCCACCGTCAGCCGCAGGCCTACGGGCTCATCGTCGAGCGCAAGGGCGCGATCCCGCCCCCCTGAGGCCCGGGCGCCCGGCGTCCGGGCTCACCAGCCCCACAGCAGCCCGCGCGAGATCCAGCCGTCGGGGTGGGCGTTGCTCTGGATGCGCACCCAGCCGTTGCGCTTTTCCCGCGTGCGCAGCACCTCGCCGTAGCGCGCCTGTCCGACCACGCGGTGCGACGTCCCCGGGCCACTGCGGATGTTGGCCGTGCGCGACTTGACGATGTGATGTGGCCGGTTGTGGGTCAGGGACTGGAAGATCCAGCCGGTGTCGTTCTCGAAATCGCGCACCTTCAGCCAGCTGCCCTGCTTGGCGACGATCTGCAACGGATACCCTTGCGACAACTCCCACAGCACCTCGGCACCGGTGCTGGGTGCCGCGCGCATGTTGACCACCTTGCCCTTGATGCTGACCATCTGCTGCGCCAGCGCCGCGGCCGGCGCCAGGCTCAGGCAGATCACTGCGGCCAGGGTGGCCAGACGTGTGGAGGTCGGTCGTTGGGGCGCGGTCTGTGGGGTCATCGGGTGGTCATCCTCTTCATCGGGGCATGGGAAACCGTCGGCTTGTGGCCGGCTTGTGCCCTTGGGAACGTGCGAGCGCCCTGAAGTTCCCCCGGATTTCCCCCGATGGCTCTCCATCGGGGTGGCCACAGGGCTTAGAACCGTTCGCGGCCGGGCGGCCGGGCGCGAAGACGCAGGTCGCGGCCCACTGGCGCGACGTCGATGAAGGCCATCTCGGTGGCCTGTGCCAGATCCTGCAGCGGGCCGATCTCGGCCATGCCGCGGCCGCTGCCCAGCAGCTTGGGCGCCAGATAGACCAGCAGTTCGTCGACGAGCCCGGCGCGCAGCAGCGAGCCGTTGAGCCGGTGCCCGGCTTCGACGTGGAGTTCATTGACCCCGCGCGCCGCCAGATCCTCGATGACGGCCAGCAGGTCGGTCTTGCCTTTCGCGTCGGCCGGCGCGGCGACGATCGAGAGGTTCGGGGCTGCGGCGCGCAGGCTGGACGCGCGTGCCGACCCCGCGTGATCCTGTGCGCAGTAGAGCAGGACTTCACCCGGGGGCTGCAGGATGCGCGCGCCCGCGTCGATCTCGAG
>JBMTXX010000276.1:0-4575 GCA_049453935.1 Rubrivivax sp. | reverse complement strand
TTTCAGCTCGTTGTCGCTGAGGCGGAACCCGAGCACGACCTTGTAGAACCACAGCAGATCGTCTGCTCTTTCGACGTTGAGGACGGCGTGGCCCATCCCCATCACACCGGTTAGAAAGCCAGAGATAGGGCGCCCCGGCACGAAGGGATCGGACGAGGTGCGCGCGCACCTCGTCCCACTCGGCGTCGGGCAACAACTCGCGGGCGAGCGTGCCGCAGCCGCCGTGGATGGCGATGACCATGGACTCAGCGTGCCGGACGGATGTCCATGGCGAGCGTGTCCTCGTCCACGCGCGGATTGATCTTCACCCGGTCCTTCTGCATGGCCCAGGCCGATCCGATGGACACCAGCGGGATGCGAGAACCATCCTTGACCAGCAGTTCGTTGGCCTGCTCCAGCAGCGAGCGACGCTTGTCGTTGTCCATCTCGACAGCGGCATCCTGCAGCAGCTTGTCCATCACCGGGTTCTTGTAGCCGATGACGTTGAACGCGCCCATCTTGACGTTCTTGTCGTTGGAATGCGCCACCGAGGACAGCGTGTAGTGCGCCTCACCCGTGAGCGTGCCCCAACCGGCCATCGACATCGAGAATTCGCCGCGTGTGCGGGCCGGGAAGAACACCGGCACCGGCTGGGCGTTGGCCTTGGCCGCAATGCCCACCGCGGCCAGCATCTGGGAGACGGCCGTACCGACTTGCTTGTCGCCGGGCAGGCGGTCGCTGGTGAAGCTGAAGGTGATGCCGAAACCGTCGGGGTAGCCGGCCTCGGCCAGCAACTTCTTGGCTCCGGCGGGGTCCACCTTGGAAGGCTGCACCTTCTTGCTGAAGCCGAAGATGCTGGGCGTGACCATCTGGTAGGACGGCTTGCCCAGGCCCTCCATCGCCACCTCGGCCAGGACGTTGCGGTCGATCGCCATGTTGATCGCCTGTCGAACGCGCGCATCCTGCAGCGGGTTCTTGGCCAGCTTGCTGCCGTCCTTGGCGGTGATCTGCGGCGAGTTGTCGCGCTGGTCCAGCTCCATGTTGAAGACGTAGACCGTATCCACCGTGGCCACGGTCAACTTGTTGTCGCGCTTGAGCGTGGGCACGTCGGCCGCCGGCACGCGAACGATCAGGTCGAGCTGCCCCGCCTTGAGCTGGGCCACACGGGCCGCGTCATTGGGGATTTCCTTGCGCACATGTCGTGCCCAGGGCTCCTTAGGGCCCCAGTAGCCGTCGAAGCGCTCCAGAACGAGCTGGTCCTTGGGCGTCCAGGAGACGAACTTGTACGGTCCCGTGCCGACCGCGGCCTTGCCGGCGTTGAACGCCGCGTTGGCCGTTTCCTTGGTCAAACCGGCAGCCGCCTTGCTGGAGACGATGAACAGACGGATGAAGTCATTGGGCAAGGTCGGCGCCGGCCCGTTGGTTTGGATCCGCACGGTGTGCGGGTCAACCACCTCGACCGCCTTGACCCGGCGGATGTAGATCGTCGTCGGGTTCGGCCCGGACACCACCGGAATGCGCTCGATGGAGAACTTGACGTCGTTGGCCGTGAAATCCGATCCGTCGTGGAACTTCACGCCGCGCCGCAGCTTGAATTCCCAGGTCGTTGCGTCCAGCGCGCGCCAGCTCTCGGCAAGGCGGGGCTGCACCTCCAGGCCGTTGCCGGACCACGTCAAGGTGTCAAACACATGCTTGAGGGCCTCGGCCTGGGTGCCGGTGGCGGTGAAATGCGGGTCGATCGACTCCGGACCCGCCCGCACGCCAATGGTCAAGGTCTGCGCCGAAGCGGGCATGGCCAGCGCAATGCCCATCGCCAAGCCACTGAGCACCATCGTTGCCGCATGGCGGCGAGCGGAACCACGGACGGACAGCTTCATCTCAACTCCTCGTGAATGTCTTGTGGGGGATCTATCGCCTGTCGGAAATAGGCCGCTTGACGACCTGGATGCACGCGCAGCGAGCCCGCGATCGAGCCCGTGCCGCAGCAGGCGTTGCATTCAAGCGCCGAGAAGGGTGGGTGCACCATGGGGGATTACCCGCGGGTGTGTCAGCCCCCCCAGCCTGAATTCGATGGCGCTCTGCGTTTCATCGCCTCGACGCCACCCGCCATCAGGGTCTCCAGGGAGATCGCCAGGCAACGGTCTTTGCTAAATTGGGTTCGTTTCGTCGTCTGACACTCGGCGACATCGAAACTGACAAGATGCCGGGTGCATTCCGACAGCCGCCCCACGCGGCACGCTCCACCACCGTGGGAACCACCGAGACAAGCGATGCACATTGCCGACATGAACTGGATGCAGGTTGAGGCCTACCTGCGCCACGACGACCGTTGCGTCCTGCCGATCGGCAGCACCGAACAGCACGCCTACCTGAGCCTGTGCGTGGACAAGATCCTGTCCGAGCGGGTTGCCACCGAGGCGGCACAGCCCTTGGGCGTACCGGTGTTCCCGGTGCTGCCCTACGGCATCACGCCCTATTTCGCGGACTTTCCCGGGACGGTGTCGTTGCGGGTGTCGACCTACATCGCGGTCATCGAGGACATCCTGGAAAGCCTGCGTCACAGCGGGTTTCGCCGCATCCTGGTGGTCAACGGCCACGGCGGCAACAACCCGGCACAGGGCTTCATCAGCGAGTGGATGGGTCGACGCCGCGAGATGCGGGTGCGTTTCCACAATTGGTGGAACGCACCGAAGACCTGGGCCCATGTGCAACGCATCGATCCGGCGGCCTCGCATGCCAGCTGGATGGAGAACTTTCCCTGGACGCGACTGCCCGGCGTGACCATGCCTGACGGCGCCAAGCCGGTGGTCGATTACACGCGGCTGCAGATGTCCAACCCGGCGCAGGTGCGCGAGCAGGTTGGCGACGGCAACTACCACGGCCGCTATGCACGCCCCGACGATGAGGTGCTGGCCCTGTGGGACACCGCCGTGCAGGAAACGCGATCGATCATCGAGGGTGGCTGGTGAGCCGGCACCGACGGCATTGAGATGGCCGGGCTGCTGATCGGCCGGCTGCTGCAGGCCGCCCTGGTGATGCTGGTGATCTCGGCGCTGGTGTTTGCCGGGGTCTATGCGGTAGGCAATCCCATCGATGTGCTGATCGGGCCCGACGTCACCCAGGAAATACGGCAGCAGACCATCGAGCGCTACGGCCTGGACAAGCCGCTGTGGCTGCAGTATCTGGCCTTTCTGCAACGGCTTGTCGTTGGCGATCTGGGCACGTCCTTCGTGTTCAACATGCCGGTGCTGGACCTGATCCTCAGCCGGATGCCGGCCACGCTGGAAATCGCCCTGCCGGCCGTCGTCGGCGCCACCCTGATCGGGGTACCGGCCGGGATGCTGGCAGGCTGGCGGCCCCACCACCCGTTGTCGCGGATGGCCATGGGCGTTTCGGTGCTGGGCTTTTCGGTACCGACCTTCTGGATCGGGCTGGTGCTGATCCTCGTGTTCGGCGTCTGGCTGGGCTGGCTCCCGGCGGGCGGGCGTGGACCCACGGCCAGTTGGCTGGGGGTGGAATGGAGCGTGCTGACGGCCGAAGGCTGGTCGCATGTGCTGCTGCCCGCCGTGAACCTGGCGCTTTTCAAGATGGCCATGATGATGCGGCTGGCCCGTGCCAGCACGCGCGAACTGATGCTCAGCGACACCGTACGGCTGGCGCGCGCCACCGGGCAGTCCGAGGCAACCATCCTGCGTCGTCATGTGCTGCGGTTGATCGCCATTCCCATCGTCACGGTGTTCGGGCTCGAGCTGGGCTCGACACTGGCCTTTGCCGTGGTCACCGAGACGATCTTCTCGTGGCCCGGAGCCGGCAAGCTCATCATCGATTCGATCCAGGCCCTGGACCGACCGGTCATGGTGGGCTATCTCATGCTGGTGGCCCTCTTGTTCACCACCATCAACCTGGTGGTCGACCTCGTGTACGCGCTGCTCGACCCCCGCTTGCGGAGCCGACGCGGATGATGCTTGCACGCTTCTGGGTCGAGTACCGCGAGAACCGAGTCGCGGTGGTGGCGCTGGTGCTGGCCCTGCTGATGCTGACGGCCGCGCTGTCGGCACCCTGGATCGCCCCGCAGGACCCCTATGACCTCGCCAGCCTGCGCCTGATGGACGCCCGCAAGCCGCCCGGTCATGTCAACGCCGACGGGGTGACCTACTTTCTCGGTACCGACGCCCAGGGTCGTGATGTGCTGTCCGCCATACTCTACGGCTTGAGACTGTCCATCCAGATCAGCCTCATCGCGGGGGCGCTCGCCCTGACGCTGGGGGCGACGTTCGGGGCCACGGCAGCCTTCGTCGGAGGACGGGTGGAGGCCCTCATCATGCGGGTCGTTGACCTGCAACTGTCCTTCCCGGCCATCCTGCTGGCCCTCGTGATCTCCGCCGTGCTGGGCCAGGGACGCTGGCAGATGATCGCCGCCCTGGTGGCGGCGCAATACGCGTACTTCGCACGCACCGCCCATGGCGCAGCGGTGGCCGAGCGCAGCAAGGATTACGTGGAGGCGGCACTCTCGACGCCGCTTCCGGCGGCCCGGGTGGTGATGCGCCACATCCTGCCCAACTGCCTGCCGCCCCTGATCGTCGTGGGCCCCGGGGC
>JBMTXX010000275.1:0-4630 GCA_049453935.1 Rubrivivax sp. | reverse complement strand
CTGCGGCGGGCGTCGTCATGCCCGCCGTGGGGTCACTTGATGACGCCGACTTCGCGGTAGTAGCGCTCGGCACCAGGATGCAGCGGCACGGGCATGCCCTTGGCAGCGTTCTCGCGCTTGATCACCTTGGCGGCGTTGTGCGCCGCATACAGCGTGTCAAGGTTGTCGTACATCGCCTTGGTCATGCGGTAGGCCACGTCATCGGACACGCCGCTGTGCGTCACCAGGAAGTTGGCAAGGGCCGCGGTCGGCACGTCGGCGGTCTGCCCCGAGTAGGTGTTGGCAGGGATGACCGAGGCTTGGTAAGCGGCGTCGCCGACCTTTTCCACCACGTCCGCGGGGATGGGAACGACCACGATCTTGATGGCCGTCGCGAGGTCGCGGATGGAGGCCACACCCAGGCCAGCGGACTGCAGCGTCGCGTCGAGCTGGCGGTTCTTCATCAGCTCCACCGACTCACCGAACGGCAGGTACTCGACCTTGGCGAGGTCCTGGTAGCTCAGACCGGCCGCCTTGAAAATGGCGCGCGCGTTCAACTCGGTGCCCGATTTGGCCGCCCCGACGGAGACGCGTTTGCCCCGCAGATCGGCCACGGTACGGATGCCTGAATCGGCGCTCGCGACGATCTGGATGTAGTTGTTGTAGGTGGCGGACAGGCCACGCAGCTTGTCAAGTTTGCGTGGGAAACCTGCTTCCGCATTGCCGTTCCAGGCATATGACACGGCGTCCGAGAGGCTGAAAGCCAGTTCACCACGACCCGCCTGGAGCAGGTTCAGGTTCTCGGCCGAGGCACGGGTGACCTGCGCGGTGGACCGGGCGTTCGGGATCTCCTTGGCAAAGATCTGGGACAGCGACACCCCGAGCGGGTAGTAAACCCCTGCCTGTCCACCCGTCAGCACGTTGACGAACTGCTGCTGGGCGTGTGCGGCGCCGGTGGCTGCCAAGGTCATTCCCAGACCCAGTGCGAGACCCATCTTCCTGAACCATTGCATGGCGATCTCTCCTTGAAAAACCACAGAGACCGTCATGCTAGCGCAGGGATCTTGACCAGCGGGTACGCGTTTTCCTCAGCCGTGCCAGCCTATCGGGATTCAGGTGCCTGACGTACCGGCATCGCCGGCACCGCCGTGGCCGGCCAGATCCGCCTTGCGGATCCTTCGCGGGCGCGGCGCCGCGGACGTCGGCGCAGCCGCCGGCGAGGTCGATGAAGCGTCGGCATCGGCCGACTGCACGAAGGCATCGGTGGCGTCCTCGGCCGAGACCGACGCCTGCGGGGCCTCGCCCGCGTGGGCGTCGGCCTTGATCACGCGTGTGTACGGCGTCAGCGTCTGCACGAGTTGCGAGTAGATGCGAGGGTTGCCTGCGACGAGTTCCCGTTGGTAAAGGTAGTCGGCTTCGCCCGTGAAGTTGCCCACCAGCCCGCCGGCCTCCGTGACGATCAGCGAGCCGGCCGCCACGTCCCAGGGTTGCAGGCCGGTTTCGAAGAAGCCGTCGTACCAGCCAGCGGCCACGTAGCACAGGTCCAGTGCCGCGGCGCCCGGCCGGCGCACACCGGCGCAGTGCTGCATCACCTCTTCGAACATCTTCAGGTAGCGTTTGAAGTTGTCACCCTTGCGGAAGGGGAAGCCGGTGCCGATCAGGGCGTCGGCCATGCGAGAGCGCTTGGAGACCCTCAAACGGCGATCGTTGAGAAAGGCGCCCCGGCCCTTGCTGGCGTAGAACAGGTCGTTGCGAGAAGGGTCGTAGACGACGGCCTGTTCGATCCGCCCGCGGAAGGCCAGGGCGATGGACACGCCGTAGACGGGCAGCCCGTGGATGAAGTTCGTCGTGCCGTCCAGTGGGTCGATGATCCAGACGTAGTCGCTGTGCCGGGCGCCTCGTTCACGCCCGGATTCCTCGGCCAGAATGCCGTGCCCGGGATAGGCCTCGAGCAGGGTCGTGATGATGGCTTCCTCGGCCGCCTGGTCGACCTCGGTGACGAAGTCGTTCGTGCCCTTCGTGGCAACCTTCAGCACCTCCACGTCGAGTGCCGCGCGGTTGATGATGGCGCCGGCAGCGCGCGCGGCGCGCACCGCGATGTTGATCATGGGGTGCAGGGTCTGTGACATTGCGGGGCGGCAGGTGGAGCGGGCGCGGCGCTTGGGCCGAGGGTGGGTCCGGCAGGGGCGGCGTGGCGGGCCGGGCGGTGCTGGCCGCCACGGTCTGCCCGCACAATGCGGACCCGATCGATGTGGCTGGATTATCCTGCCGCGCGCGCCGGTCGGGCGCTTTGCCGATGTCCTTCGAAGATCCCACTCGCTTCATCCTGATGCACACCAGCCACGGCGGCAATGTGGGTGCAGCCGCGCGTGCGATGCGGGTCATGGGTTTTCGCGACCTCGTGTTGGTCAGGCCGCGGTTCGCCGACGTGCTCGGCCGCGACGACACACGGGCTTTCGCCAGTGGCGCCACCGATGTCCTCGAGCGCGCGCGCATTGTCGACAGCCTGGCGCAGGCCCTCGACGGTGTGACGCACGCCTGCGCGACCGCGATGACCCCGCGGGACTTCGGTGCCGCCGCGCGCGCGCCTCGGCAGGCCATGCCCGATCTGGCGGCCCTGCGCGCGCAGGGGCATCGCCTGGCCTTCGTCTTCGGTGCGGAGCGCCACGGCATGGCCAACGAGGACGTCTGGCGTTGCCACACGGTGCTCAGCATTCCTACGGACCCGTCCTATGGATCCTTGAACCTGGCGCAGGCCGTTCAGGTCGTGGCCTATGAGTGGCGCCAGGCCATCGGGGGTTTCGAGGTCTTGTCGCCGACGCCGACGCCGGTGGTTGCCGACGGACGGGCGGTCCAAGGCTTGCTCGACCACTGGCGCCAGGCGCTGGTCGACATCGGCTACCTCGATCCGGCGGTACCCAAGAAGCTCATCCCTCGACTGAACCAGCTGGCGAACCGGCTGTGCCTGACCCGGGAAGAGGTGGACATCCTGCGTGGTGTGGCGCGCGCCATGCAGGCGACCGCCAGAGCGGCAAGCGGCGATGACCGGGGTGGCCCCGGCAGCGGCGGGGCGCCCCGCGCGGGCTGAGCGCCTGACCGCGCCCGTGGCTGTGCGCGGGCACTTCCGGCGGAGCGCCTGCCCTGGCAGTCGGGGCGAAGTTGACGCGATGCGGGCGCGTTTTTCCCGCCCGGCCTACACTTCGCGCCCGCTTCCCGAACCTGACGACCATGTTCAGCCGCCTGCGAGAAGACATCGCCTGCATACGTGAACGCGATCCCGCCGCGCGGTCGAACTGGGAGGTGTTGACCTGTTACCCCGGGCTGCACGCGATCGTGTTCCACCGGGTCGCTCATGCCTGTTGGACGCGGGGTTTTCGCTGGCTCGGTCGCTTCGCTTCCCACGTCGGGCGGGTGCTGACCGGGATCGAGATCCACCCCGGTGCGACGATGGGGCGCAGGGTCTTCATCGATCATGGCATGGGTGTGGTGATCGGCGAGACGGCCGAAGTCGGTGATGACTGCACCATCTACCAGGGCGTGACCCTCGGCGGGACGTCGCTGACCCGGGGCGCCAAACGGCATCCAACCCTGGGCAAAGGGGTGATCGTCGGCGCCAACGCACAGGTGCTGGGTGCTTTCACGGTGGGCGACGGTGCACGCATCGGCTCTGGCGCGGTCGTCGTCAAGGCCGTTCCGCCTGCCGCCACGGCCGTGGGCAACCCGGCGCGCATACTGCAAGCCGAGGCCGAAGCGCAGCGCGAGGCCGCTGCGGCCCGCATGGGCTTTTCCGCCTACGGCTTGACGCAGGGAGACGACCCGTTGTCGGTGGCGATGAAGGGCCTCATCGACAGCACCGCGGGCCATGAGCATCAGATCGCCATGCTGTGGCAGGCGGTGGAAAAGCTTGCGCAGCGTTCGCGTGAACTGCCTGCGCCGGACTGCGTTCCCCAGGACGCGCAGATCCACGAGCACTTCGACGCCGATCGGCTCACGCGCATGGTCAAGTGAGCGGCCCAGGCGCTCGTCGGTTCCCGCCATAAAGACCGCAGGTCTGAGGCCGGCGAGGCGGCGGGTGCGGTGCGGGCTACGGCCGATCATGCCGGCCGCGCCGGTGCGGATTGCGTGGCCGGCTTCAGCGCGGCGGTCGCAGCGCCGATTTCGGCCGGAAGGCCTTGCACACCGTGTCGTCGGTCTCGATGTAGGGGCCGCCCAGCAGGTCGATGCAGTAGGGCACGGCGGCGAAGATGCCGTGCACCGGGGGCGACAACTGCGGCAGGCCTTCGAGCGTCTCCGCGATCGACTTCGGCTGACCGGGCAGGTTGATGATCAGTGCCTGGCCCCGGATGACGGCCACCTGTCGCGACAGGATGGCCGTGGGGACGAATCTCAGGCTGATCTGCCGCATCTGCTCGCCAAAGCCCGGCATGACCTTGTCCGCCACGGCCAGCGTGGCCTCCGGGGTGATGTCGCGTGCCGCCGGGCCGGTGCCACCCGTGGTCAGGACGAGGTCGCATCGTTCATCGTCCACCAGCGCCTTCAGCGCGGCCTCGATCTGCGCCTGCTCGTCCGGGATCAGCCGGGCACACCAGTCGATCGGGTTGCGCAGCGCGCGCGACAGCCAGTCTTTCAAGGCGGGGATGCCCTTGTCCTC
>JBMTXX010000274.1:0-4646 GCA_049453935.1 Rubrivivax sp. | reverse complement strand
GCCCTTCCACAGGCTCAGAGCGAACGGTGGGACGCTCCCGTCTGACAGCTCACCCCGAATCACCGTTCGGGCTGAGCTCGTCGAAGCCGGCGAACACGCACGCCCCCGTTCGGGCTGAGCTTGTCGAAGCCCCGCATGACTCTCGCGACTACGTTTGACAAGCAGGAGAACCAGGCTTGACTGCATACCAGACCCTGAATCTCACCACCCGCGCCCCCGGCGTGGCCCAGGTCACGATGTCGCGACCGGCGGTGTTCAACGCCTTCGACGAGACGATGATCGCCGAGATGGACGCGGTCTTCGCCGCGCTGGCGGCCGACGACGCCGTGCGTGTGGTGGTGCTGGCCGGCGAGGGCCGGCACTTCAGCGCCGGCGCCGACCTGCAGTGGATGCAGCGCGCCAGCCGCGCCAGCGAGGACTGGAACCTGCAGGACGCGCGGCGCTTCGCGGGCATGCTGGCGCGCATCGCCGCGCTGCCCAAGCCCACCGTGGCGAGGGTGCAGGGTGCAGCGCTCGGCGGCGGCGTGGGCCTGACTTGCGCCTGCGACATCGCTGTGGCCGCCGACAACGCGAGCTTCTCGGTCAGCGAGGCGAAGTTCGGCATCCTGCCGTCGGTCATCGGGCCGCACCTCGTCAACGCCGTCGGCCGCCGCCAGGCGTTGCGCCTGGCCCTGACCACCGAGCGCATCGGCGCCGCGCAAGCCGAGGCCATGGGCCTGGTGCACCGGGTCGTCGGGCTGGAGGCGCTGGACGCGACCGTGGACGCCGTGGTTCGAGACCTGCTCGTCGGCGGCCCCCGGGCTCAGGGCGAGATCAAGCGCCTGTTCGGCCGGCTCGAGGTCGGCCCCATCACCCCCGACGTGCTGGAGCTGACCGCCCGCACCATCAGCCGCGTGCGCGGCACCGACGAGGCGCGGGAAGGCTTCGACGCCTTCCTGTCCAAGCGCCCTGCGAACTGGATCCCGCAATGACGACGACTTCACAAGAAAACGCCGCGCAGACCCAAGTTTTCTCGACCCCCGCGGGGGGCAGGCTGGCCGCAGCCCAGCCCTGGGTGCACTCTCTCCAAGGCGCGCCAGTGGCCGTGATCGGCGCCGGCATCATGGGCGCGGGCATCGCGCAGGTGGCCGCGCAGGCCGGGCACCCGGTGCAGCTCTTCGACGCCCGTGCAGGTGCCGCGGTGCAGGCCAAGGCCAAGCTGGCCACCACGCTGGACGGCCTGGTGGCCAAGGGTCGCCTGTCGGCGGACGCCGCCGGCGCGACGCTCGCACGCATCACCCCTATCGACACGCTCGAGCAGGCCAGCGGCGCCGCCCTCGTCGTCGAGGCCATCGTCGAGAACCTCGAGGCCAAGCGCGCGCTGCTGCGCCAGCTCGAGGCCGTCGTCGCGCCGGCCTGCGTGCTGGCCACCAACACCTCGTCGATCTCGGTCACGGCGCTGGCCAACGGCCTGCAGCACCCGCAGCGCCTGGTGGGCATGCACTTCTTCAACCCGGTGCCGTTGATGAAGCTGGTAGAGGTGGTGTCGGGCCTGCACACCGACGCCGCGGTCGCCGAGGCCATCTTCGGCCTGTCCAAGGCCTGGGGCAAGGTGCCGGTTCACGCCAAGTCGACGCCCGGTTTCATCGTCAACCGCATTGCCCGGCCCTATTACGCCGAGACGCTGGCGCTGCTGCTGGAGCAGGCGGCCGCGCCGCAGGTGCTCGACGCCTGCCTGCGCGCGGCGGGCTTCCGCATGGGGCCGTGCGAGCTGATGGACCTGATCGGCCACGACACCAACTATTCGGTCACGCAGTCGGTCTACGAGGCCAACTTCTACGACAAGCGCTACCAGCCCTCGCTGGTGCAGCGCGACATGGTCGACGGCGGTCTGCTGGGGCGCAAGAGCGGCCGCGGCTTCTACCGCTACCCCGAAGGCGTGCAGGCGGCCGTCCCAGTGGCCGAGACCGCGCCGCTGGCCCCGGCCCGTGCCGTGGCGGTGCATGGCAGTGGGCCGATTGCCGAGGCGCTGGCCGCCGCGGCCGCGCCCGTCTGCGCCGCCCAGGGTCTGGCGCTGGCGCGCGAGCCCGGCAGCGCCTGGACCGGCCTGGCTGTCGACGGCGCCCGCCTGGTGCTGACCGACGGACGTTGCGCGGCTGAGGTCGCGGCCGACGGCGCCGGTACCGACGTGGCCGTCTTCGACCGGCTGGTGAACCTGCCGGCCGCGCCCGGCACCGCGCTGGCCTATGCCGTCGCGCCGCAGGCCTGCGCCGCCTGGCGAACGCAGGCGCCGGCCTGGCTGGCCGCGCTGGGTTTCAGCCCGCTGGCGCTGGCCGACGCGCCAGGCCTGGTCGTCGCGCGCACGGTGGCGATGCTGGTCAACGAAGCCGCCGACGCCGTGCTGCAGGGCGTGTGCAGCCCCGAAGGCGCCGATGCGGCGATGAAGCTCGGCGTCAACTACCCGGCCGGGCCCTTCGAGTGGCTGGCGCGCTGGAGCGCGGGCGGGGTCGTCGGCCTGCTCGGGGCCCTCGACGCGCACTACCGCGGCGAGCGTTACCGCGTCAGCCCGGGGCTGCGCCGGCAGGCGGCCTTCGGCGGCTGACCCGAGGGGCGGGCACTCGAGCCGTGGCCCGAGATCTCGCGGTGGTCTGCAGCATGTCCCCGGTGCACAAGCCGGGGTCCTCCAGACCACATCCTGCGACCCGCAGGCCCGTGACGCGTCCTTCGACGGTCTGCGCCGCATCCATGTCCCGGGGGCCCCGGCCGCAGACGTGACAATCACAACGCCATGAAATTTGCTGAATTCCACGCCGGCCAGGTCGTCGAGGCCGGCCCCTACGCCGTCACCGAAGACGAGGTGCTGGCCTTCGCGCGTCAGTACGACCCGCAGTGGTTCCACACCGACCCGCAGGCTGCCGAGAAGGGCCGCTTCGGCGGGCTGATCGCCAGCGGCTGGCACACCTGCGCCATCGGCATGCGCCTGCTCACCGACGCCGCGCTGCAGGGTTCGGAGTCCTTCGCCTCGCCGGGCCTGGCCTACGTGAAGTGGCTGCACCCGGTGCGCCCCGGCGACGCGTTGACGGTGCGCGCCACCGTGCTCGAGACGCGCTGCGCCGCCAGCAAGCCCACGCTGGGCATCGTGCGTTGGCGCTGGCGCATGTTCAACCAATCGGGCACCGAGGTGCTCGATCTCGAGGCCACCAGCCTGTTCGATCTGAGCCGCCCCGCGCCCGACGCCCCCGATGAGACCCCCGCATGACCCACGCCTATATCTGCGACGCCATCCGCACCCCCTTCGGCCGCTACGGCGGCGCGCTGTCCTCGGTGCGCACCGACGACCTGGCCGCCATCCCGCTGAAGGCGCTGATGGCGCGCAACCCCAAGGTCGACTGGGCGGCGGTGGCCGATGTGATCTACGGCTGCGCCAACCAGGCCGGCGAGGACAACCGCAACGTGGCCCACATGGCCACGCTGCTGGCCGGCCTGCCGCTTGACGTGCCTGGGGCGACGATCAACCGTCTGTGCGGTTCTGGCCTGGACGCGGTGGGCACGGCCGCGCGTGCCATCCGCGCCGGCGAGGCGCAGCTGATGATCGCCGGCGGCGTCGAGAGCATGAGCCGCGCGCCCTTCGTGATGCCCAAAGCCGAAAGCGCCTTCAGCCGCGCCAACGCGGTCTACGACACCACCATCGGCTGGCGCTTCGTCAACCCGGCGATGAAGGCGGCCTACGGCGTCGATTCCATGCCCGAGACCGCCGAGAACGTCGCCACCGACTTCAAGATCGAGCGCGAAGCCCAGGACCGCATGGCGCTGGCCTCGCAGATGAAGGCCGTGGCCGCGCAGAAGGCGGGCTACTTCGATGCCGAGATCACGCCGGTGACCATCCCGCAGAAAAAGGGTGACGCCATCGTCGTGACCAAGGACGAGCACCCACGCGAGACCTCGCTCGAGGCCCTGGCCAGGCTCAAGGGCGTGGTTCGCCCCGATGGCAGCGTCACCGCCGGCAACGCCAGCGGCGTCAACGACGGCTCGTGCGCGCTGCTGCTGGCCAGCGAGTCCGCCGCCGCGCGCCACGGCCTGACCCCCCGCGCCCGGGTCGTCGGCATGGCTACCGCCGGCGTGCCCCCCCGAATCATGGGCATCGGCCCCGCGCCCGCCACGCGCAAGGTGCTCGAGCTCACCGGCCTGAGCCTGGCGCAGATCGACGTGATCGAACTCAACGAGGCCTTCGCTGCGCAGGGCCTGGCGGTGCTGCGTGACCTGGGCCTGGCCGACGACGACGCGCGCGTCAACCCCAACGGCGGCGCCATTGCGCTGGGCCACCCGCTGGGCGCCAGCGGCGCCCGCCTGGCCACCACCGCCGTCAACCAGCTGCACCGCAGCGGCGGGCGCTACGCGCTGTGCACGATGTGCATCGGCGTGGGGCAGGGCATCGCGGTCATCCTCGAGCGGGTCTGAGCGCCCTTCCGGCGCGTTGAACAGGCTCAGAAGCCCGGACTCCCACTCAGGCGCGCGGGGTCCTGGCGCACCAGCCGAAGTAGACGCCGAAGAACGCTGCCTATCGGTCGCGCCGGCAGGCACGTGCGTTCCTCAAGCGAATTAATGCCCAAGAACCTGGCTTATCTGTCACGCTGGCAGGCACGCGGGCTCATCAAGTCAAGCAGAGC
>JBMTXX010000273.1:0-4649 GCA_049453935.1 Rubrivivax sp. | reverse complement strand
CGGGCCTGCACCGTCGCCTCGGGCGGGCGTATGGCGATCTTGGCGCCGAGGAAGTCCAGCGCGGCGCCGCCGGTCGCGGCCAGCGTGCGGCGGATCTCGGCTTCGGTCATCAACGAGCCTGCCGCGCCATGCGGCAGGCCCTCGGCCGGAGCCTGCGGCATGTGCGTGTCCTGCCAGATGCCGTAGGGCGTGTCGGCGCCCGAAGCGCCTGAGAACATGATGCCGCTGAGCGCGCCGGCGCGGCGCGCCGCCTCGACGTGAGTCACCGGGCGCTCGACCTCATGCGTCTCGAGCACGGAACGTCCCCAGTTGACGTTGACGCCGATGGGCCGTCGGGCCGCGCCGTTGGCGCGGGCGATCGCCGCGAGCTCATCGTCCAGCGAGAGGAAGCCCTTGTGCTGCGGGTGCCCGGCGCGGTGCTCGTCGCAGTGCTCGACGACGATGCGCGCGCCGAACCAGTCCCAGGAGGCGACCTCCTCGAGCGATCGGGCAAAGCAGGCCATGCTGCCCGAGCCGGCATCGGGCCCGCGGCTGGGCGCCGATTGCACCTCGACAGCGATCACGGCTGCGCGGCCGACGGCCTCGTTCAGCCGCGCCACTGCGGCGCGCGCCTGGCGCGCCATGTCCAGTGCCGCCTGTCGTCCGGCCTCGTCATCGGAGGCCAGGCCGAAGGTCTTGTCTGCCTGCAGACGACCCATCGTCCCGGGAATCAGGGTGACGACGTGATCCCAGTCGGGCCGCAGCCGCGCCAGCAACCACGGCTCGTCGCTGCGGTGCAGCGCGCCGGTGAACGGCAGTTCCAGACCGCGGACATCCTGACGGGCCGCCAGTCCGGCCAGCAGCGTCGCCTCGTCTTCGAGGGCGGTCGGGGCGATGGCATAGGCGCCTACCAGATATCCCATGGGTGTCTCCTGATCGAGGACCGGCAGCTTAGCGGATCCCGGCGGGCCATCAGGTCGGGCTGTGCGCGGCGCCCCGTCGATCTGTTTCGTCGGGCGGTGTGGCAAAACCCAGCCCGACCGCGGTGAGGCGCCCCTGCGCGTCGACCCCACGCACGACGAAGACCGCCGGGCCGCAGACGACCTGGTCGCTGACCACGGGCGCTCGGTGCAGCTGATCGGTCAGCCAGTCGGCCACGCACTGTTCGGGCTCGGGCGGGAGGGGCAAGCCATAGAACGCGCAGACGTCGCCCACCGGCGCCTGCGGATCGACCTGGAAATCACGGAACATCTGGCGCTGTGCCTGCTCGTCGCGCGGTTCCGGCAGGGCCAGCCCCAGGCGGCGTGCCGCCCAGCCGATGGTCGACCCCTGCACCGTCAGCGAGATCAGCACCACGACGAAGGCGACGTTGAACAACTCGTCGGCCCGCGGCACCCCGGCCAGCAAGGGGAACAGGGCCAGGACGATGGGCACTGCCCCGCGCAGGCCCACCCAGGCGACGAAGGTGATCTCGCGCGTGGAAAAGCGCAGCGGACGCAGGCACAGCCACACCGCCAGCGGCCGCGCCAGCACGATCAGGACCACGGCCACCCCGAGGCCTGGCAGCAGGCTGTCGACCGTCTTCGACGGCGTGACGAGCAGCCCGAGCAGCAGGAACATCGCGGCCTGCGCCAGCCAGGCGTAGCCGTCCATCGCCGCCAGCGTCGGCCTCACTGCCCGGGGCGCGCGGTTGTACAGCACCAGGCCGAACAGATAGGCCGCCAGAAAACCCGAGCCGCCCACCAGCCCCGCCGCGGCAAACGTGGCCAGCCCGCTGGCCACGACCAGCAGCGCGAGGATGCCGCCACCGGCATCGCGTGGGGCGATGCGCGGCAGCAGCAGTGCCATCGCCAGGCCGGCGGCAACGCCGGCCAGCCCGCCCCAGCCGAACTGCTCGGCCAGCGTCACCGCCATCCCCATCAGCGCCTGTCCGACCGCCTGGTCGGCACCGGCGCCGACCAACGCAATGCAGGCCAGCGTCAGATAGACGGCCATCGGATCGTTCAGGCCGGACTCCAGCTCCAGCGTCGACGCCACGCGCTCGTTCAGCGAGACGCCGGTTCGCGTGAGCAACGCGAACACCGCTGCCGCGTCGGTCGAGCCGACGATCGCGCCGAGCAGCCAGGCGGTGCGCCCGTCCAGGTCCATCAGCCACATCGCAGCCGCGGCGGTCACCCCGGCGCTGACGATCACGCCGACCGTGGCCAGCAGCGCCGCCGGCGCCAGGCCGGTGCGGAAGGTCGACACCTCGGTGCGCAGCCCGCCGTCGAGCAGGATCACCGCCAGCGCGACGTTGCCGACCCAGAAACTCAGCGCCACATCGTCGAAGCGCCAGCCCAGCACCCCGTCCTCGCCGGCGAGGATGCCCGCCAGCAGGAACACCAGCAGGAAGGAAAAGCCGACCCGCGTCGAGAACATCCCGGCCAGCACGCTCAGAAAGACGAGCGAGGCCGCGGCGAACAGGGGCAGGTTGACGGCATCCACGCCCCCAGTATCGCCAGCGCCACAGGTGCGCGTCGGCTCGGGGCCACTGCCGCGCCGCGAGGCGCGCGGAGGCAGCCCCTTGACCGGCGTGACGTCAGGCGCGACGCATCAAGGCAGTCGCCTGTGGAGTGCGCACGCTCAGTGCCCTGCGACCCGACGGCGACCATCATCGTGCCGTGAACGACGCTCTGCCCTCCCCCTCGAAGCCCGATGCCGCATCGGACGCCGGCGCGATGCCGAGCGTCGCACACCGCCCACCAACCCGCGCGACGCCCCCGCGGCCCCGCGTCATCATCATCGGCGCCCTGGCCGCCGCCCTGGCGCTGACGGCCTGCGAGAGCCCCCCGACCCAACAGCAGACAGGCGCCGTCGTCGGCGGCGTGCTCGGCGGGGTGCTGGGCTCGCAGGTCGGCAGGGGCAGCGGACGCACCGCCGCCACGGTGATCGGCACGCTGATCGGGGCGAGCATCGGCGGCGCCGTCGGCCGGTCCATGGACGACAACGACCGGCGCAAGACCGCACAGGCGCTGGAGACCGTGCGCACCGGGCAGTCCAGCACCTGGACCAACCCGGACAGCGGCGCCAGCTACACCGTCACGCCCACCCGCACCCGCACCACGGCCGAGGGGCCGTGCCGCGAATACACCACCCGCGCCGTCATCGGCGGCAAGACCGAGACCGTCTACGGTCAGGCCTGCCGCCAGGCCGACGGCAGCTGGCGCGTCGTGCCCTGAGAGCAGCGACTCGACCGATTCCCCCACCTTTCCATCAGGAGTCCTCCACCATGAACCTCGGCACCCTCTGCAAGCGCCACGTCGTCAGCATCGACCGCGGCCAGAGCCTGCACCAGGCTGCACGCCTGATGCGTGAACAGCACGTCGGCTCCATCGTCGTCACCGACGACAGCGCCGAAGGCCGGCGGGTGATCGGCATCGTCACCGACCGGGACCTCGCGATCGAGGTGCTGGCCGACAGCGGCACCGCCCTCGCCCAGCCGGTGGGCGAGTTGCTGGACGGCACCTTGGTCAGCGCGCCGTCGCACGCCGGGCTCGAGCAAGGCATCGACCTGATGCGCGCGGCCGGCGTGCGGCACCGTCGGTGTCGCGCCCCGACCGGTCGCGCTCCACGGGTCGCGGTACGTACGGGGGTTCTCGTTCGTCGTCGCGCGATCGCGACTACGGTGGGTTCGGGTCGCTCGGTGCGATGGACGACTGGGGCGGGGGCGGCCCCGACTGACGACGAGGTCCGCGGCGACGTCGGCACGGCCGCAGCCGAGAGGGGCGGATTTCGGTCCCAAGGAGCGCCGCGGTAGCGTCCGGCAATGAACGCTGTCAGATGTCGTGGTTTGAGGCTCGCATCCGTCCTCGCCGTGTTGGTGGCGACATGGTCCGTCGCCCCGCCGACATCCTTGGCGACGCCGGGTGCGTCTGTGTCGGCCCACACGTTCGGCGGCGACTGGTTCGACCGGGCCGCGGATGTCGCCATCGACGCGTCGGGAAACATCATCATGGTGGGCACGTTCAGCGGCACGGCCGACCTCGACCCCGGTGCGGGAACCGCAAGCCGCACCGGAGTGAGCCCCGACCAGGACATCTTCGTCTCGAAGAACAGCGCCTCGGGCGATCTCATCTGGGTGAAGACGTTTGGAGACCCACTCGGCAACAACCCCCAGGCGGAGTCGGTGGCGGTCGATGCATCCGGCAACGTCCACGTGACGGGCTATTTCGGGGGGCCCATCGATTTCGATCCGGGTCCGGGGACGTCGATCCTCTACCCCGCGAGGTATCCCGCCGATCCGGACAACCCGGTAGATGGCGAGTCGACGGGCATCCCAACGGCCTTCGTCCTCAAGCTGACTGCCGCCGGCAACCTGGCGTGGGTCAAGCGTCTGGGGGGTGGCGGGGGAACGAGGGGACTGTCGATCGCCGTTGACAGTGCGGGGAACGTCATCAGTGGCGGCTGGTTCATGGGCGATTGCTGTTCGCCTCCGCCTCCCGCCGACTTCGATCCGGGCGCCGGGGACACGGGCATTGTCGCCTCGGGCTTTCGGGACGGGTACGTGTCGAAACTGGATTCGAACGGCAACTTCGTCCTCGTCAAGCGGTTCACCAGTGCCGGCGACGATGTGGTGACCGGCGTGACCGTCGATGCGTCCGGCAACTTCTACGTGACGGGCGGATTCGATG
>JBMTXX010000272.1:0-4650 GCA_049453935.1 Rubrivivax sp. | reverse complement strand
GGGTACTCGCGCTCCTGGTGCATGCGGATGGTGCCGTAGGTGCCGTTGTCGACGACGACGCTGATCAGCCGGCCGGCGCCGTAGCCGGTGGCGGTGGCCAGCTCCTGGCCGGTCATGAGAAAGTCGCCGTCCCCGGCGATGTTGACGATGGTGCGCTGCGGCGCCAGCAGCGACGCCGCCACCGCCGCCGGGAAGCCGTAGCCCATCGACCCGGAGGTGCAGGCCAGCTGGGTGCGGCCGTGGTGCTGCAGGCCCGGGTACTGCACGTAGCGGTGCAGCCAGCCGCTGAAGTTGCCGGCGCCGTTGGTGTAGACGGTGTCCTGCGGCACCAGGCGCTGGATCGTCTTCATCACCACCGCCATGTCCATGGGCTCGACCGCAGGCGCGTGCTGGTTGGCCACATAGTCTTCGTGCGCGGCACGCGTCCAGTCCGCCCAGGGAACGGAGGGCGGTGCGGCCAGGGTTTCCAGCGCCTTGCCCGCGCAGGCCAGCGACGATTGCAGCATCAGGTCGGCCGCATAGACGCGTCCGAGTTCCTCCGGCCCGGCGTGCAGGTGCACCAGCTTCTGGGCCGGGCGCGGCGCCTGCAGCA
The DNA here is from genome assembly GCA_049453935.1 of Rubrivivax sp. Lineage (GTDB taxonomy): Bacteria > Pseudomonadota > Gammaproteobacteria > Burkholderiales > Burkholderiaceae_C > Rubrivivax. The sequence continues at coordinate 4,058 of JBMTXX010000272.1, read as the reverse complement.
GGGTGTAGCCGCTGGTGGTCATCTCCCCCAGGCGCACGCCGATGGCCAGCACCAGATCGGCCTCGCGGATGCGCCGGGCCAGCGCCGGGTTGATGCCGATGCCGGCGTCGCCCGCGTACAGCGCATGGCGGTTGTCGAAGGTGTCCTGGAAGCGCAGACCGCAGCTGACCGGCAGTTGCCAGTTCTCGGCAAAACGCTGCAGCGCCTCGACCGACGCGGCCGTCCAGCCGCAGCCGCCGGCGATCACGATGGGGCGCTGCGCCTGCATCAGCATCGCCCGCAGGTCACGCAGCGCGCCCGGCGCGGGCCAGGCCAGCGCCGGCTCGGCGCGCGGCAGCACCGGGGCTGCGGTCAGCGTGGTCAGCATGTCCTCGGGCAGCGACAGCACCACCGGGCCGGGCCGCCCCTGCATCGCCACGTGGAAGGCGCGGGCAACGTATTCGGGCAGCCGGTCGGCGCTGTGCACCTCGGCGGCCCACTTGGCCATGCCCAGCGTGCCCGGGCCGAACATCTGCCGATAGTCGACCTCCTGGAAGGCCTCACGGTCGCGCTGGTCGCTGGCCACCTGGCCGACGAACAGGATCATCGGCGTGGAATCCTGGAAGGCCGAGTGCAGGCCGATCGCAGCGTTGGACGCCCCGGGCCCGCGCGTGACGAAGCAGATCCCCGGGCGGCCCGAGAGCTTGCCCTGGGCATCGGCCATGAAGGCGGCGCCGCCCTCCTGGCGGCAGGCGATGAAGCGAATGCGGTCACGGTGCTCGTGGAAGCCGTCCAGCACCGCGAGATAACTTTCCCCGGGCACGCCGAAGCAGGTGTCGACCCCTTGCGCGATCAGGGCCTCGACCAGCGCATGGCCGGCCATGCGGGGCGCGGCGGGCGCACCCGACGGGGCGGACGCGGGGCTGGCGGCGGACATCGTGGCAGCATTCATCGAACGGAACTCCTTGCTTCAGCGGGGGCGACGGGCGGCGGTGCGCAGCCCCACCCAGGACGCGGCGGCGATGCCAGTCAGCCACGCCAGCGCCGCGCCGGCAAACACGGCCGAGGGGTGACCGTGGTCGAGCAGCCAGCCGAACACCGGCGCCCCCAGGGTGAAGCCGACATCGAAGCCGGCATAGACAGTGCCATAGACGCGCCCGGTGGCCCCGGGCGGCGCTGCCTGGCGGATCAGCATGTCACGCGACGGGCCCGCCACACCGGTGCCGAAACCGGCCAGCGCGGCCACCACGGCGGCCATCGTCCCCGGCAGCCAGCCGGTGGCCACCACCAGCATCAGCACCGCCGAGCCCGACATCGCCACGCCGATCGTCCACTCCAGACGGGGCACGCGGTGCAGCAGGAAGCCGCCGACGATCATGCCGGCCGCGCCGGCGAGCATGAAGCCGGTCAGCACCGACGCCGCCGCCGACAGCGGCAGGTCGTACAGACGCTGCAGCGCCGGGGCGGAAAAGCCCTGGATGGCCGACAGCGCCACGGTGCTGCAGAAGAAGAAGATGAAGCACACCCACAGCGTCGGCAGCTTCAGGAAGGCCAGCGGGTGGTCGGCAGGTGCCGCCGCAGCCGATACCTTGGCACCACCGGCACCTGCTGGCGCCCCCGCCCCGCCACGGCCGGCGGGCGCGTCGTCCCGCAGCGCGGCCCGGTCGTCGAGCCACTCATGGTGCAGCGCCACCAGCACCAGCACGGCCAGCGTCCACAGCGCCGCCCCGATGCAGGCCACGCGCCAGCTGCCGCTGAAGGTGGTCAGCCCGATCAGGAAGGCCGGCGCCGCCGCCCAGCCCAGGTTGCCGCTGATGCCGTGCACCGAAAACGCATGGCCGATGCGCGCGGTGGACACCCGCTTGTTGAGGATCGTGAAATCCACCGGGTGGAAAGGCGAATTGCCCAGCCCGGCCAGCAGCGCGGCCGCGATCAACCCGCCCTGCCCCTGCGCCGAGGCCGCCGTCAGCGCCGCCATGACGAAACACGCCAGCGCGCCATACAGCACCGTGCGCGCGCCCACGCGGTCCACCAGAAAGCCCGACAAGGCCTGCCCGATGCTCGAGACCAGGAAGAACACGCTGACCAGCAGGCCGAGCTCCGAATAGCTCAACCCGAACTCGCGGATGAACTCCGGGAACAGCGGCGGCAGCAGCAGATGAAAGAAGTGCGAGGTGCCGTGGGCCACGGCCACGACGCCGATGACACGCGCATCCCGGGCCAGCGGCACAGCAGCGGTGAGTGCGGAAGACATGCGAGGTCGGGTCTCGGCACGTCGCGCAGTCAGACGCACCGCGTGCCCGGAGTCTTGAAACCGAGGGATTGTGCGCCATCTGCCTGCGACGGGGTCGAGCCACGTCGGCTACCATCCCGGTTTTTTCCGCAGCGACGGGAGCGCGCGATGAGCGCCGTGATGTTCGATTACACCCGCCAGGAGGCCGACGGCTCCTCCTGCACGGCACACGCGTGGGCGCGAGTGGCGCCCCCAGCGACGGCGGCGCAGCGCACGGCTTTGAAGCAGCGGGCGGCAGAGTTGCTGCGCGCGCAATCGGCCGTGCTCGTGGCGCACTACTACGTCGACGGGGACCTGCAGGATCTGGCCCTCGAAACGGGTGGCTGCGTGGCCGATTCCCTGGAGATGGCGCGCTTCGGCCGCACGCATGCGGCGCGCACGCTGGTCGTGGCCGGCGTGCGCTTCATGGGGGAGTCCGCCAAGATCCTGTCGCCTGACAAGCGGGTGCTGATGCCGGATCTGGAGGCCACCTGCTCGCTCGACCTCGGCTGTCCGGCCGACGCCTTCGCGGCGTTCTGCGACGCCCATCCTGACCGCGAGGTCGTCGTCTACGCCAACACCAGCGCGGCCGTGAAGGCACGGGCCGACTGGATGGTCACCAGCTCCTGCGCGCTGCCCATCGTGCAGCACCTCAAGGCCCAGGGCCGCAAGATCCTGTGGGCGCCGGACCGCCACCTCGGCCGCTACATCCAGGAGCAGACGGGCGCCGACATGCTGATGTGGGACGGCGCCTGCATCGTCCACGACGAGTTCAAGGGCCTGGAACTCGAGTTGCTGCGCCAGCAGTACCCGCAGGCACAGGTGCTGGTGCACCCGGAATCCCCCGCCAGCGTGGTGCGCCAGGCCGACGTGGTGGGCTCGACCTCGCAATTGCTGCAGGCCGTCGTCGACGGCGATGCGCCGGCCTACATCGTGGCCACGGACAACGGCCTGCTGCACCGGATGCGCCAGCTCGCCCCCGGCAAGCGGCTGCTCGAGGCTCCCACCGCCGGCAGCGGCGCGACATGCAAGAGCTGCGCGCACTGCCCCTGGATGGCGATGAACAGCCTGCAGGGGCTGGTGGATTGCCTGGAGCACGGCACTGGCGAGATCCAGGTGGACGAGCCGGTGCGTGTGCGCGCCATGGGCTGCATCGAACGCATGCTGGATTTCGTCCAGACCAACCCCACCCGGCTGACGCCAGCCCGCCAGGGGTTCGTCGAAGCGCTGGGCGCCGCCTGATCGGCGCAGCAGACCGGCTTTCCCGCCCTACCGACCGTATCGATCCCGCACCATGGACTTGCCCGCCGTCGATTTCAGCAGCGTCGTCAACCGGCAGGAGAACGCGGTGTTCCGACGCGTCATGGAGGTCGCCGCCCAGCGACGCACCCTGAGCGATCCTGCGTCGCAACTGCTCGACGTCGCCTGCCTCGCCCTGAACCGCCTGCCGCCGCGCTACATCCGCCATGAGGTGGATTTCTACTTCTACCTGTCCCCCCAGGAGCGCAACCAACTCGAGGACGCGATCGTCGAGGCGGTCGATCAGGCGTTCGCCGTGGTCGAGCAGCAGCAGCAGCAGCAACAGCCGCCGCAGCGCGAACAGCCACCGCAGGCGTGACTGCCGCGGCGGGCACCACCTGCCGTGGCGCCCGCCGTCGTCTGCCCCGGGTCAGTGCACGACCCGCTCGAAGACGAACTCGCCGCCTTCCACCCCCACCGGGATCACGTCCTTCGGGCCGAAGCGCCCCTGCAGGATCAGCCGCGCCACCGGGTTCTCGATGCGGTGCTGGATCGCGCGCTTGAGCGG